>CAMTAF010000176.1 GCA_947066955.1 uncultured Hungatella sp. | reverse complement strand
GGGAGTATCAGGAGTATCTTTCAAGGTGCGGGGAGGATAATGGGGAGCACTATGACATAAAGATCAAAGCAGCAGGCCTGCTTCTGGACCACACCCAGGACACCTTTACTACGCCCGTGTTCAACGGGTCCGCGTCCCTGAGGGATGCCGCGGGACAGCTGATTGAAAACACGGTAAAGTCTGCCAGAAGGAAAGAGGAGATCGATGACCAGTATATTGACAAGCTCTATAGCGATATCATCTCCCTCTATCGGTTGGACCAGCTGGGAAGGCAGGGAGGGGGACCTGCGCCGGACAAGGAGGACTTGGGTCCCCTTCCGGGGGAGGCGCGGATTCTTCTACTGTCTCTGGCAGCAGCGTGGATCCTGATATTCTCCTTGATCGGGACCCGCGCGTCTCGAAAATCCGGCCGCAGCAAAAGAAAAGCGGTTGATTTATAAAAAATTTCATGTATAATGGAATGGTCCGAGGAGGAAGGCAAACGCGCAGCGTTTCTAGGATGCCTTCCTCCGAGCTGGCAGGTGGCGCGAAGCGGCGCGTGCCGATACAAGAAGAGGAGGAAGGCAAACGCGTAAGCGTTTCTAGGATGCCTTCCTCCGACCTGGCAGGTGGCGCGAAGCGGCGCGTGCCGACACCAATTATTTGGAGGAAAAATGAAATGAAGAAGATCTTGGCACTGATTCTGACACTGGCCCTTGGGCTGTCCCTGGGGGGCTGCGGCTCAGACAGCGGGACGGCAGGCAAGGACGCCGGCGCGGATGAGAAGTCGGAAGGCGTTATGACCTATGAGGAGTACGCTGCCGCGGCTCTGGAGACAGAGGTAGTGGTGGAGACCTATGTGCAGGCAAAGCAGTCATGGTGGGACAACAAGGCTACGGTCTACACCCAGGATAAGGATGGAGCTTATTTTATCTACAATATGGCATGTTCCCAGGAGGATTATGACAAGCTGAATGTGGGAACCAAGATCAAGGTCACAGGGTACAAGGCGGAGTGGTCCGGCGAGGTGGAGATCATCGATGCCACATTTGAGATCCAGGAGGGCAGCTATGTGGCCCAGGCCCTGGATGTAACCGGGCTTCTTGGCAAGGAGGAGCTGATCAGCCACCAGAATCAGTTTGTCACCTTCAAGGGGATGACTGTGGAGGCGGCAGGCCAGGATGACAGCGGCCAGGATGTGGCTTTCCTCTACAACTGGGATGGTTCTGGCCAGGAAGGAGACGATCTGTATTTTAACGTGTCCCTGAACGGGGAGACCTACACTTTTACGGTGGAATCCTATCTGTGCGACAATACTACAGAGGTTTACAATGCGGTGAAGTCCTTAAAGATCGGCGACAAGATCGATATGGAAGGCTTCCTGTACTGGTACGAGGGCGTAAATCCCCACATTACTTCTGTGACAGCATCGAAATAGCGTCAAAGAACCTGTATCGGGGCCGGGCGGTCTTTAAAAAGGCAGCCCGGCCCCGGGTCTGTCCGGCCTCATCCGCGGGGATCCCCGCTAAAAAGTATTAAGATATCTTGACAATTCCCGGAAGCACTCTTTTCAGTCAGCCGAAAATATGCTATAGTAAACGACAAATAAATTTGCACTTGTATTTGACGAAAGAGGGGATTTTTTCATGAACAGTACCCACGGACATAAGGGGATATCCTATATAAAATTGGTTTTCAGTATGGCGGCCCTGGGCACGGTCATCCTGGCGGGGTGCGACAGCGCCGCCTACAGAGGCCAGATTCAGCAGCCCACAGAGCCCCAGCAGCTCAATATCGTAACGGATGAGAGCCTTTCCCAGGAGAGCGTTCTGGATGGAGTGGGGCGGATTACTCCTGAGGGGCCGGAGTACGATATCCTGAAAGATCTGCCGGTGCCTGAGACAGAGCCGGCGCCGGAGTATTACCGGATCGGTCTGGAGCATGAGAATGTGGCAAAGCTTCAGCAGCGCCTTATGGAGCTTGGCTTTATGGACAATGACGAGCCCACGGAATACTACGGCAATGTAACCCAGGCGGCAGTGAAGTCTTTTCAGCGCCAGAATAACCTGGCTCAGGACGGCATCATAGGCCCATCCACCTGGGAGGCCATTATGGACCCCTCTGCCAAGTATTACGCTACAAAGAACGGGGACCAGGGCGAGGATATCCAGAGGATCCAGAGCCGCCTCTATGAACTGGGGTATCTGGCCACAGAGGATCTGGTCACAGGCAATTTCGGGGATAAGACGGAGGAGGCGGTGAAAAAGCTCCAGCAGGTCAATGATCTGGAGCAGGATGGCATGGTGGGACGGCAGACCATGAATCTCCTCTACAGCGATGAGATCAAGCCCAATCTTCTTGCCTATGGAGACCGGAGCGAGGTGGTGCAGGTGGCCCAGGAGCGTCTCAAGGAGCTGGGCTACTTAACCACAGACCCTGACGGAGCCTACGGCCTGGATACCTCCATTGCCTTAAAGCAGTTTCAGTCAAGAAATGACCTGGTGGTGGACGGTTACTTAGGGCCCTCCACCAGGCTGGCCCTCAACAGCCCTGAGGCAGTACCTAACGGCCTTTCCTTAGGGGACCAGGGGGACAGCGTGGAGAGGGTGCAGCAGCTTCTCAGCAAGTACGGCTATCTGGCGTCTGCCAATGTCACGGGATATTTCGGGGAAGTCACGGAAAACGCGGTGAAGAATTTCCAGAAAAATAACTATCTGTCCAGCGACGGTTCAGTGGGGATGCAGACCATGGCGAAACTGACCTCCTCCGATGTGCGGCGCTCCACGGGGGGGCCGGCCACAGGGGGATCCGGCAGCTCAGGCGGCAAGTCAGGCAGCGGCTCCACGGGCGGCAGCTCCTCAGGCGGAGCAGGCGGCGGCGCGGGCACCCTCATCTCCATCGCCAGCTCTAAACTGGGCAGTCCTTATGTCTACGGGGCCAAGGGGCCAAATTCCTTTGACTGCTCCGGATTTGTCTATTGGTGCTTAAACCAGGCCGGGGTGCGGCAGAGCTATATCACCTCCTCGGGATGGCGGAGCGTGGGAAGATACACAAAGGTTACCAGTTTCAACAATCTCCAGGCAGGGGATATCATCGTGGTCAGCGGCCATGTGGGCATTGTGGCAGGCGGCGGCACTGTGATCGACGCCTCCTCCAGCAACGGCAAGGTGGTCCACAGGTCGCTGAGCTCCTGGTGGAGAAATAACTTTATCTGCGGGTGGCGGATCTTCGGATAGCCGGCGGGATAAAAAATAACTCTTTACAACACAGGCTGTTGGTATTATAATAGGCAGCAGATAATTTAATAGCAGATCTTCAGGGCAGGGTGCAAGTCCCTACCGGCGGTAAAGCCCGCGAGCCGAAAGGCAGATCCGGTGAGATTCCGGGGCCGACAGTACAGTCTGGATGGAAGAAGATGATCGTGAAAGCGGCGTTATTTGCCGTGGAATCAGGACATATGCTCTGAGATGGGACCATTTCCCGTTTCAGAGCTTTTTTATGCGCACGGGCCCCGAGAAGAGGTTTGTCAGCAGAGCTGACCGGGGCCCGGCGCGGCGAGTAGATGTGGAAGCTTCTCCTACTCCAATTCTTCATTCATCTCAGAAAGTTTCTTCGTATATCCCCATGCGCCATGCTCAAAACTAAGTCTCTGCCCCATGGCAGGCAATAGGACAAATATCAGCAGTTATGAGGAGGAAGGCAAATGCGTAGCATTTCTAGGATGCCTTCCTCCGACCTGGCAGGTGCCGCAGTGCGGCGCGTGCCGATACCTAAGAGGAGGAAGGCAAGATGACAGACAGAGATTATATGGAGCGGGCGATCTGCCTGGCTCAGAAAGGAAGAGGGTGGACCAACCCCAATCCCATGGTGGGAGCGGTGATCGTAAAGGATGGACGAATTATCGGAGAGGGGTATCATGCCAGATGCGGAGAGCTGCACGCGGAGCGCAATGCCATCGCTGCCCTGACGGAGAGCGGGGAGGGAGCCACCCTTTACGTGACCCTGGAACCCTGCTGTCACTATGGGAGAACACCGCCATGCACCCAGGCCATCCTGGAACAGAGGATCGCTAAGGTTGTCATCGGCTCCAGGGATCCCAACCCCAAGGTGGCGGGAAAGGGAGCCGCCCTGCTGAGGCAGGCAGGGGTGGAGGTGGTGGAGGATTTTATGAAAGAGGAGTGCGACAGGCTGAACCCGGTATTTTTCCACTACATTACCACCAGGACCCCCTATGTGGTCATGAAGTACGCCATGACCGTTGACGGAAAGATCGCCACCAGGACAGGGGCGTCCCGGTGGGTCACAGGGGAAGAGTCCAGGGCCATGGTACATGAGATGCGGCACAATTATATGGGGATCATGGCGGGGATCGGCACCGTGCTGGCAGACGACCCCATGCTGAATGTCCGCCTGGAGGGGAAAAAAAGTCCTGTGCGGATCATCTGTGACAGCCGCCTGAGGATTCCGGAGAACAGCCGGATCTGCCGGACAGCCAGGGAGTACCGGACCGTGATCGCCTGCGGGCGGAAGAACAGGGAGACGGAGGAAAAGGCCTCCAGGCTGGAGAGCATGGGCCTTGAGGTCATCTTCCTGCCTGACAGCCGGGGCCAGGTGGACTTAAGACAGCTTATGGCGCATCTGGGAGGCCAGGGGATAGACAGCATCCTTTTGGAGGGGGGCGCGGATCTAAATGACAGCGCCTTGAGAGCCGGGATCGTTCAGGAGGTGAAGGTGTTTGTGGCTCCCAAGATTTTCGGGGGAGCCGGGGCCCGGTCCGCAGTGGAAGGGCTGGGAGTGGAAGAGCCGGGTCAGGCTGTAAACTTAAGGCTGGAGAAGCTCTCTAAAGTGGGGGAGGATATCCTGATGGAGTATAAGGTAAATATAGGGGAGGTGAGGGCAGGATGTTTACAGGGATCATAGAGGAGATGGGCCGGGTCCGGTCCGTGTCCCTGGCCGGGGCTTCGGGGAAGATTTCCATAGAGGCGAAAAAGGTGCTGGAAGGCACCAGGACCGGCGACAGCATTGCGGTCAACGGAGTCTGTCTCACAGTGGTGTCCCTTGAGAGGGACGGGTTCACGGCAGACGTTATGGCGGAGACCGTGAGGCGCAGCAACTTAGGGCAGCTTCACAGAGGGGACCGGGTCAATTTGGAGAGGGCCATGGCAGCGGACGGAAGGTTCGGAGGCCACATGGTGTCCGGCCATATCGACGGCGAGGGGCTTATTAAAAGTTACAGGAAGGAAGAGAACGCTGTCTGGATCACCGTGGAGGCTGACCCAGGTATCCTGAGGCTGATTGTGGAGAAAGGTTCTGTGTGCATTGACGGAGTCAGCCTGACAGTGGCAGCGGTGTCAGAGAAGGATTTTCAGGTGTCGGTGATTCCCCACACAGGGGAGGAGACTACCCTGCTTAAGAAAAAGCCGGGGGACAGGGTAAACCTGGAAAACGATGTGGTAGGAAAATATGTGGAGCGGCTTTTGGGGGCAAGCCTTGAAGACGGAGGAAGACAGCCGTCCAGGGGGCTGACCATGGAATTTCTGCGGGAATATCTGTAGCTGAGGAGGAACAGGGAAATGAGCGAGGTTTACAATACCATTGAGGAGGCCCTTGAAGACTTGAGGGCCGGAAAAATGATCTTGGTGACCGATGACCCGGACCGGGAGAATGAAGGGGATCTGATCTGCGCGGCGCAGTTTGCCACACAGGACAACATCAATTTTATGGCATGCCATGCCAAGGGGCTGATCTGCACGCCTATGAGCGGGGCGCTGGCCTCCAGGCTGGGGCTTCCCCCCATGGTGGCGGAGAATACGGACAATCACAGCACCGCGTTTACGGTGTCCATTGACCACATCGCCACGGACACGGGGATCTCGGCGGCGGAGAGGTCCTTTACCATTATGAAGTGCGTGGACGAGGCCACGAAGCCAGAGGAGATGCGCAGGCCCGGCCATGTATTTCCCCTGATCGCCAGAAAGGGCGGGGTGCTTGTGCGGGGCGGGCACACAGAGGCCACGGTGGATCTCATGCGCCTGGCGGGCCTTAAGGAGTGCGGCGTGTGCTGCGAGATTATGGAGGACGACGGCACCATGATGAGAACCCCCCACCTGTGGAATCTGGCTAAGGAGTATGGCCTGAAATTTATCACCATCAAGGACCTTCAGAATTATTGCCGGATCCACGAGAAGCATGTAGTGCAGGAGGCCTGCGCCGACATGCCCACAAAATACGGGCATTTTCGGATATACGGGTATGTCAATGACATCACGGGGGAGCACCATGTGGCCCTGGTGAAGGGGGAGATGGGCGACGGGGAAGGTGTTCTGTGCCGGGTGCACTCCGAGTGCCTTACAGGGGATACCTTCGGCTCTCTGCGGTGCGACTGCGGCAGTCAGCTTCAGACAGCCATGCAGATGGTGGAGGAGGAAGGGCGTGGGATTATCCTGTACATGCGCCAGGAGGGGCGTGGCATCGGCCTGATCAACAAGCTGAAAGCGTATGAGCTCCAGGAACAGGGCATGGACACCGTGGAAGCCAATATAAGCCTTGGCTTTGCGCCGGATCTCCGTGAATACTGGGTGGGCGCTCAGATCCTGTCAGACTTAGGGGTAAAGTCCCTGCGCCTTCTCACCAACAATCCGGAGAAGGTTTACGGACTGGGAGGCTTTGGCCTGACGATCCGGGAGAGGGTGCCCATTGAGATCGCTCCTCAGCAGTATGATGTTTCTTACATGAAGACAAAGCAGGAGAAGATGGGACATATTTTTGAAAAGATCCGGTTATAAAAATTTATAGTTCAGGAGGAGAAAGTTTGAAACTTAAACGTAGTGGTTAGAAAATAAAAAAGGGTACGTTTCACAA
>CAMTAF010000175.1 GCA_947066955.1 uncultured Hungatella sp. | reverse complement strand
CTGATGATGGATTTGAAGGTCCGAAGTCCTTATAAATGCTGACGGGTTGCAACAGTACCCGGAGCTTCCGGAGATTGAGACGATAAAGGGAGTTGAGGTTCTCTGATACACGCCGGTTCGGGCGATTTTGGCTGGTTGGAAAAGATGAGGCGGATACATACAGCGGGATTGGGAGCGCCTTAGAAAGTGAGAATCCGCCGTTTCGTCTGCTGCTTGGAAGCAACTCTTTTGCCCGCACAGGCGGGGAAGCCGGTCTATTTTTTTAAGACCGGCTTTTGGTTCTTCGCCTGTTTCTGTGGCCGCTGCCATGGCCATGGTGTCCGTTTTCCTGATTGTTGTACGGTGAGGGGGCATTTCCGCCGTCAGCCGAAAGAGATTCAATTAACTCCCGGATTTCCCTCATTGTCATGCCCTGTACGGTCTCGGGGGTGACGTCAGGATCCAGAAGCTGCAATTCCAAAAAAGCCCTGTACTTCCCGCATGAAAGTCCTGCGTCGTGGGCAGCGGCCACATCCTCTGACAGCGCGAAATAGCAATAAGTATTGTGATGCCCGGATGCGCACATCTCAACCTCTGAAAGTATTTTTGCGGATTGCTGTCCGTCTGAACCAATAACCGTAATGGTCATAATCTCATCGTCGGACAGCAGCGCCGTTATGGGGTCATACTGTAAGATCTGTTCAACGGCTTCTGCATAATTTTTATATTTGACATCAAAGGCATTGGAAAGCTCCAGCCCTTCCTCGTTAAATCCATTGACGGAAATCACCCTGTCAAACCGGTTGATGTTTAATTCAATAGAAGGATTGATATCAATGCTGATCCGGACTGTGGGTGTGAAATACATCCGGCTTCCTCCAAGGAGCGCTAGCAGCATACATGCGCAGGCTGCTGCATAAATGTGATGCCCGCGGATCCCTGCGTTTGCTCTGGTATAACCTTGTGTCTTTTTCGCAAGAAAGGCTTTGGTATGATCCTTTAATGCTTCATCTGCCTGGATGGGGCCGAAAAGTTCCTTTAATGTTTTATTCATAATCATAATCACCTCCCAACTTTTCCTTCAGCATCTGTTTGGAACGGGTTAGGAGCGTATAAATCGTATTTACGTTTTTACCTAAAATCCGGCTGATCTGCGGGGCGGTATAGTCTTCAAAGTAATGGAGATATACAACATCCCGATATTTCTGGGGAAGGGAAAATACGGCTTCCCAAACATCTCTGTAATCCGGAGGCAGTTCTGACGGCTGTTCCATAATCTCATCTAATGATATGGTATGGCGGCGGAAAAGGCTTTTCAGCAGATCTTTGCAGGCGTTGATGGTAACCCGGATAAACCACGCCTTTTCATGTTCTTCGCTTTCAAAAGAAACAGAGCTAAGGACATACTTCAAAAACACGGTTTGAAATATGTCCTCGGTGTCAGCGTCATTTTTCAAATGTACTGCACAGAGCCGCCGGACGGTATGGGAATACCGTTCAATGGCTCTGAGTGTCTCCTGCTCGCTCCGCATAATAGCTCCTTTTGTTATCTGCAGTGTCCGCCCCGAAAGCCGTGGCCATGTCCGCCCCGGGATCCCTGGCCGTGTCCGCATCCGCTGTCCTGGCATTGGCCGGACACATAGTTATCACAGATGCCGTCTCCGTCCGCGTCGACGAAAGCCGCCCCCTGCCCGCCCAGGCAGTTTCCATGATTGGTTCCGCAGACATCGCAGATACCGTCGCCGTCTGTATCCTCATAGATGCAGACGGCATTGTCGAAGACGCCGTCGTTGTCCGCGTCTGTAAAATAGCGCCCGTTCCCGGGTCCTGCCGCAAATACGGTTGCCGTACTTATTGATAACACGGTCAGTGCCGCCAAAACTCCTGAAATTACTTTTCTCATGATAGAAACCTCCGTTATGTTTGATAGCCATTGCCGGCTTCACTTCTAATACGACTGTGGGAGCGGAATCCATTCAAAGATTGTAAAAAAATTTATATTTTTTGTCAATATAGCTTTTGCAAGGCTTTGCGGGGGAAATTGGGAATCCCTTGTCACAAGAACCGATTTTGTGATAAGATGAGAGATATCTTCATACATAGGAGGAAGGCAAATGCGCAGCATTTTCAGAATGCCTTCCGACGACTTGGCAGGTGCCGCGCAAGCGGCGCGTGCCGCTACCAAAAAGGAGGTTTTATTATGGCTGTTATCGCTGCATGTATGGTTCCTCATCCTCCTCTTATTATACCGGATATCGGCAAAGGGGCGGAGGCGGCAATTCAAAGTACCGTGGACGCGTACAGGAAGGCGGCGGAGATGATCGGGAATCTTAAGCCAGATACCATTGTGGTCATTTCCTCTCATCAGGTTATGTACGCGGATTATTTTCACATATCGCCGGGACAGAGGGCGGAGGGAGATTTAGGCGGATTCGGAGCAGGACAGATCAAGACGGAAGTTTTCTATGATACAGAGTTTGTGGAGGAGCTTGGCAGGCAGGCCCGGGCTCAGGGACTGCCCGCAGGTACTCTGGGAGTCCGGGGCTGGCAGGATGAGAGGTTGGACCACGGGACCATGGTGCCCTTGTATTTTGTCAATCAGTGCTGGAGGAAATATAAGCTGGTGAGGGTAGGCCTCTCCTGTCTTCCCCTTACGGCGCATTATGAGCTGGGGCAGTGTATCCAGGAGACAGCAGAGATTCTCGGCAGGAATGTGGTTGTCATAGGCAGCGGAGATTTGTCCCACCGGCTGAAAGAGGAGGGGCCTTATGGGTTCCGGAAAGAAGGGCCGGAGTATGACAGCCGGGTTATGGACGTGATGGAGAGAGGGGCTTTCGGAGAGCTCCTGGAATTCTCCGGGGATTTTCGGGATAAGGCCGCGGAGTGCGGACACGGATCCTTTACCATCATGGCGGGGGCTTTAGACCGGCTGGCAGTAGAGGCGGACAGGCTCTCCTATGAGGGAACCTTTGGGGTGGGCTACGGCGTGTGCACCTATCAGGTAACAGCCAGGGACCTGGAGAGGGATTTTCTGGAGCAGTATGAGAGAAAGGAACACAGCCGCCTCATGGCTTTGAGAGCCCGGGAAGACGAATATGTAAGACTGGCCCGGAGAACCATAGAGACCTATGTTAAGACGGGAAAAGTCCTGGCTGTGCCTGGGGAGCTTCCAGGCGAACTGTACAGTCTGAGAGCAGGGGCCTTTGTTTCTATTAAAAAGGACGGTCAGCTGAGAGGCTGTATGGGAACCATCCAGGCAGTCTGCGGGTGTCTGGCAGAAGAGATTATCCAGAACGGGGTCAGCGCCTGCAGCCGGGATCCCAGATTTTCTCCCATAGAGGAAAAAGAGCTGGACCGTCTTACTGTCAGTGTGGACGTGCTGGGGGAGGCGGAGAAAATAGACTCGCCGGAACAGCTTGATGTGAAACGCTACGGAGTCATCGTGACAAACGGCATGAGGAGAGGTCTTTTGCTGCCTGCCTTGGACGGTGTGGAGACGGTGGAACAGCAGATCGCCATAGCAAAACAAAAGGCCGGCATCGGTAAAGAGGAGGAGGCAGAGCTGGAGCGGTTCGAAGTGGTGCGTCATTTTTGAGGAGGGGGTTATGAAAGAGGTTTGTCAGGTTTGCCTGCATCACTGCTGCCTGGAGGAAGGGCAGACAGGATTCTGCGGGGCCAGGAGGAATGAAGGCGGAAGGATCGTGTGCGGCAATTACGGAAGGGTGACCTCTCTGGCTTTGGATCCTATAGAGAAAAAACCTTTGAGGAGGTTTAAGCCGGGGAGCCTGGTTCTGTCTGTGGGGAGTTACGGATGCAATCTGAGATGTCCGTTTTGCCAGAACCATGAGATCTCCATGGCCGGACAAGCCGGGCTGTTCCCCGAGACTGCCCAGATCAGCCCCAAGGTGCTGGCGGACAAGGCTTTGAAGCTGAAAAGCTTTGGCAATACAGGGGTGGCATTTACCTACAATGAGCCTTTGGTGGGATGGGAGTATGTGCGGGACACAGCCAGGCTGGTGAAGGAAAAGGGGATGGATAATATTCTGGTAACAAACGGGAGCTCATCCCTGGCAGTGCTGGGGGAGCTGCTTCCCTATATGGATGCCATGAACATTGACCTGAAAGGTTTCAGCCAGGAATACTACCAAAGGCTTGGGGGCGATCTGGAGACAGTAAAGGAGTTTATAACACAGGCAACAGCCTCCTGCCATGTGGAGCTTACGACCCTGATTGTGCCAGGGGAGAATGATTCCCCAAAAGAAATGGAACAGGAGGCCATGTGGATCGCCTCCGTGAGCAGAGACATCCCGCTCCATGTGACCAGATTTTTCCCCAGGTACCGCATGACAGACAGAAATGCCACGGATCCGGCAAAGGTGTATGAGCTGGCAGAGCGGGCCGGGAAATATCTAAGCTATGTGTTTGTGGGAAATTGCTGATATATTGACCTGGGTGTCCTTTTCTGATAAACTTGACTCATAAAAGGACAAACAGACAAAGGAGTGAAAAAAGATGAGAGGAAGTTTTTTTGTAGGAGCGGATCAGGAGAAGAAGTTTGAAGTGAGGGAGATGACCTTCGGCCCCTTAGGTCCCCATGAAGTGCTGGTAAACAACAAGGCCTGCGGCATCTGCGGCACGGACGTGCATATCTATCACGGGGAGAAGGGATCTGCGGACGTGACGCCTCCCGTGGTCCTTGGACACGAGTTTGCCGGCGTGGTGGCCCAGGTGGGATCCCAGGTAACCGGTTTAAAGCCCGGTGACCATGTTGCCATGGATCCCAACATGTACTGCGGCCAGTGCATGGCCTGCCGCATGGGGAAGAAACAGGAGTGCGAACACCTTTTTGCCCTGGGGGTCAATGTCAACGGCGGGTTCGCGGAGTACGCGGTCTGCCCGGAGACCCAGTGCTTCAAGGTGAGGGAGGACATCTCGTTTGACGAGGCAGCCATGGCGGAGCCTCTGGCCTGCGTGGTTCACGGCATCGACCAGGCCCAGATCCAGCCGGGCCAGACCGTGCTGGTGATCGGAGGCGGCACCATCGGCCTGATGATGGTGCAGATGGCCAGGCTCTGCGGCGCTTCCACCGTGATCTTAAGCGAGCCGGTGGAGATGAGAAGAAAGATCGGCATGGAAGTAGGGGCGGACGCTGCCATTGACCCCATCCATGAGGACGTGTCCGGGCGGATCCGCCAGATCTGCGGAAGGGATGGGGCCGATGTGGTCATTGAGTGCGTCGGGAAGCCATTTGCCGTGGAGCAGGCATTTTCGGCAGCAGGCTTTGCCGCCACCATCCTTCTGTTCTCCGTGCCCGGGGTAGAGTCCACGGTGCCCCTTCCCCTGTTCGACGTGTACAAGAAGGAGCTTCGAATCGTTGGCTCCATGATCAACCCCGACACCCACCAGCGGGCAGTGAACTTAATCAACAGCAGGAGACTGGAGCTGAAAAAGCTGATCACCCATGTCTATGACTTAGAGCATATGGATGAGGCCATCCACATGCAGATGAGCGCCGAATCCATCAAGGTGGTAGTGCATCCGTAACAGGGTCCGGGATGGGAGAAAAGTATTTTATGGAAAATGAAAAAATATACGGGATGGATTTTTCAAAAGTGTACGGCCTCCTTGTACAAAAAGCAGAGAAAAAAGGACGATCAAAGGAAGAAGTGGACGAAATCATACGGTGGCTCACAGGCTACAGCCAGGAGGCATTGGAAGAGATGCTGGAAAAGATCGTTCATTACGGCGACTTTTTTCGGGACGCGCCTGAGTTAAATGAAAACAGGAAGCTGATAAAAGGCGTGGTCTGCGGCGTTAGAGTGGAAACCATCCAGGACCCTTTGATGCAGGAGATCCGCTATCTGGATAAGCTGGTTGATGAACTTGCCAGAGGGAAAGCCATGGACAAGATACTGAGAAAACAGCTGACAGGGGAGCAGGCTTAAACAGCTTCAGCAGCAAATATAATATGGCAGGAAGGACATCGGGGCATGCCAGAAAAAGAGATGCTGAAAATATCTATCGAAGAATTTGATCGAATACAGGATTTTATGATTTCATGCGATAAAGATTCTGAGGTGTATAAAAAATAAAGCGCCGTTATGTGGCCTTAAAAGTAATCTTAACAGCTTCTGGAATCAATTTGACAGAAATTGATTATATCAAGGAATAGTTTCGTTTCCGAAACAGTAAACCTTCATGCGCCCGGCAACGGGCGCATGAAGCATATCTGAATCAGATCGTCAATGTCTGTTCATAGTCAAAAACACAGGAGGAAGATTTTATGGATATGGCAAAATTTGAGTGGACGCGAGAACCAGTGAGGTATCACATTGACAGTGGGAGAGTGGAGATTGTTACAGCGCCTCATACTGATTTGTGGCAGAGAACTTATTATCATTTTCAAAATGATACCGCGCCGGTATTCCAAATGGAAACGGAAGAAAGATTTTTCAGCTTTGTTGTAAAAACTGATTTTTCTGAAAGCCATCACCGATTCGATCAATGCGGTATTGTTATGTATTTAGACAGTGAAAATTGGCTGAAAGGCTCCATTGAATATGAGAACGATGATTTCCAGCATTTAGGCAGTGTCGTAACAAATGGGGGATATTCCGACTGGGCTACTACCGCCATTCCCTCCTCTGTCAAATCCATGTGGTATCGCTTTAGCCGACGTGAGGATGATTATTGTATTGAGTGTTCTGAAGACGGCATTAAATTTAATCAAATGCGCATTTGCCATATGAATAAAGGCGGCGGCAAAATCAAGTTCGGCATCTATGCCTGCTCACCGGAGGATTCTTCTTTCAAAGCTGTTTTTACTGATATGAAACTTATGGAATGTCAATGGAAAGCCCATATCGGCCAGCAGCCGGACTAGAAAGCATTCAGAAAAAGGCTTTTGACTTCATTATCATTATATGATAAATTTGCAAGAATTAACCGAATAGACCCGCTACGCCGGGGCGGGGCCGCGCCAGCGGCCACATTTTCTTTCCGCCCCGTATGCACAAACAAA
>CAMTAF010000174.1 GCA_947066955.1 uncultured Hungatella sp. | reverse complement strand
TCCCCACAGCCTTTCCGTCTAATTCCATGGCACGCATGCTGGGATGGCTGGTGCTGGATACAATAATTTCTTCCGCCTCTGCCATCTCCTTTAGGGTAAATGCTCTCTCCTCCACCGGGATCCCCAGTTCCCCGCAATACCGGATCATATGATTCCTCTCCGTGCCCGGCAGAATCAGGTTATCCAGCGGATGGGTGACAAATACTCCGTCCTTGATCAAAGATATATTGGAGTGGGATCCCTCTGTCACATACCCGTCACGGACAAACACTGCCTCGCTGCACCCGGCCTCCTTGGCCTTCTGGGCAGCCATAACATTGGGCAAAAGGTTCAAAGTCTTGATATTGCAATGAAGAAAGCGGGTATCCTCCACACTCAAAAGCCGGTACTCATCCGACATCTCCACGCCCTTCCAGGGCTTGCTGTACACATAGAGATTGCTGGCAGCCCCTTCCGGGAACAGATGGTTTCTCGGAGATGAGGCACGGGTAATCTGCCAGTACAGAAACTGACAGGGACTCTCCACCTTAAGCGCTAACTCCTCCAAAAGATGCCCGATCTCCTCCTTTGATGCCGGCAGCTCAATCCTTACTAATGCAGCGCTGTTTGCCATCCTGTCCAGATGGTCGTTCAGGGCAAAGATCTTGTGGTTAAACACCATCGCCACCTCGTAGATACCATCCCCAAAGTAAAATCCTCTGTCATTGGCCGGTATCATCATATCCTCAATCGAGGTGATCTTTCCATTGTAATAAGCCAGGTTTTTCATTCGTTCCATAACAATTCCTCTCCTCTCACGCTTTAACGCGGCATATATTTTTCACTGCTGCCCCCAAGACGGGCAGAAACATGTCCTGCCGTAAACAGCAGCAATCTTTTATTCCATTTCAGTATACGATTTATGATTTCGTTTGTAAAGAGAAAAAGAAGGGCCCCTCTGTAAAGAAATTCCCTCAGTTAACATTTTTGATACTTTCCCATACATAACCACCTTTTCAAAAATCTTTCTTCCGTTATAATAAAACTACACAAAAACAATGGCACAGACAACCACGGCAAACATTACACAAGCAACAGCGCTCACCAAAGGAAGCAATTATTGCCGCCTGAGTGCTAATCTGACAAAAATGGAGGTACATCAACATGGCAATCCTTTTTCACGAAGCTGCGAAAGAGTTCCACCTGTACAATAACACCATCAGCTATATTATAAAAATCTTAGACAACGGCCACTTAGGCCAGCTCTACTTCGGATCCAGAATCAGCGACCGGCCGGATTTCGACCATCTGCTGGAATCCTGCTACCGCCCCATGGCTTCCTACCAGTCCGAAGGCTATGCTTTCTCTCTGGAGCACATCAAGCAGGAGTACCCGGTCTATGGTACCACGGACTTTAAGCTTCCTGCCATGGAGATCCTGCAAAAGAATGGCAGCCGCATCACCGACTTTACTTATCAGTCCCACCGCATCTATTCTGGCAAACCGGGATTAGAAGGGCTGCCCGCCACCTACACCGAATTAGACGAGGAGGCCGATACCTTGGAAGTGACTTTAAAAGACGAGCTCCTGGGTTTGCGGCTGATCCTTCTCTACACTATTTTCAGCGAGGAAGGGATCATAGCCAGAAGCGCACGGTTTGAGAATCCTACGGAAGATTCCTTTGACATCACCAGAGCCATGAGTCTCAGCCTGGATTTGCCGGACTGTGATTACGACTGGATTCAGTTCTCCGGTGCATGGTCCAGGGAACGTCAGGTAAAGACCCGCCGTTTAGAGCAGGGCATCCAGTCAGTCAGCAGCACCCGCGGCCATTCCAGCAACACCCACAATCCTTTTGTTGTGCTGAAGCGTCCCACGGCAGATGAATTTCAAGGCGAAGTAATGGGCTTCTCCTTAATATACAGCGGCAACTTCCTGGCTCAAGCCGAGGTAGATACCTACAATGTAACCCGTGTGATGCTGGGCATTAATCCTTTTGGATTTACCTGGCACTTAGCTCCCGGCGAAAAGTTCCAGACCCCGGAAGCCGTAACCGTTTACTCCCAACAGGGATTAAACGGCATGAGCCAGACCTTCCACCGCCTGTACCGCAGCCGCTTAGCCAGAGGAGAGTGGAGGGACAAGGTCCGCCCGATTCTTTTAAACAACTGGGAAGCCACCTACTTTGACTTTGACGAAGACAAGCTGGTGGAGATTGCCCGGGCTGCCAAAGCAGACGGTGTGGAGCTGTTCGTGCTGGATGACGGCTGGTTCGGAGCCCGCAGCAATGACTATGCCGGTCTGGGAGACTGGTACGCCAACAAGGACCGCCTGCCAAACGGCATCAAAGGCCTGTCGGAAAAGATCGAAGCTCTGGGTATGAAGTTCGGCCTGTGGGTGGAGCTTGAGATGGCCAACATGGACAGTGATCTTTACCGCGCTCATCCTGACTGGCTGATTCAGACCCCGGGACGCCCCCTGTCCCACGGAAGACACCAATATGTGCTGGACTTTTCCCGGACCGAGGTAGTTGATCATATCTATGAGATGATAGCCCAAATCCTGTCCGAGTCCAAGGTTTCTTATATTAAATGGGATATGAACCGCTCTATTACCGAATGCTACTCCCTGGCTCTGGCTCCTGAGCGGCAGGGGGAGGTATTCCACCGTTATGTTCTGGGACTGTACTCTTTGTATGAGCGGCTGACTCAGAATTTCCCCCATATCCTGTTTGAGTCCTGCGCCTCCGGCGGCGCCCGGTTCGATGCGGGAATGCTCTATTACGCTCCTCAGTGCTGGACCAGTGATGATTCTGATGCAGCAGAGCGGATCAAAATCCAGTACGGCACCAGCTTTGGTTATCCGGTCGTCAGCATGGGCGCCCATGTATCTGCTGTGCCTAACCACCAGCTCAACCGGATCACGCCCTTGTCCACCCGGGGTAATGTTGCTTTCTTCGGCGCCTTTGGCTATGAGCTGGATCTGCAGAAGCTGACAGATGAGGAACGGGAGATGGTCCGGGAGCAGATTCATTTCATGAAGCGTTACCGCTCTGTGATCCAGTTCGGTACCTTCTACCGGCTCCAGAGCCCCTTTGAGCACAATATCGCCGCCTGGATGGTGGTATCTGATGATCAGAGGACAGCCATTGTAGGATATTATAAGATTTTAAATGACGTAAACTGCGAGTACCGCCGCCTTCGCCTAAAAGGCTTGGATCCTCAAAAAGTCTACCGGGTCGATCAGACCGGCATGTGCCACGGCGGCGACGAGCTGATGCACTTAGGCTTGATCACTACCGACTCCTCAGCCGGACAGCCTACCAGCGGACAGCCTGAGGAGGGCTTTGAGGTCTGCACGGACTTCTGGTCAAAGCTTTATGTTCTGACCAGCAATGAAATCTAAAATCTAAAAAGGATTCGCCCTGCTTTTCAAGTTTCAGCAAAGGGCGAATCCTTTAATTTTCTCTGTCAGACACACTCTAGCATCGGGCCGCAGGGCCGCTGCACAGACTCTGCAGCTCCCTCTGCAGCCGCTCTCGATAGGCCGCTGATACGGAGCTTCTGTACTTGGTCGGCGTAACCCCCATCCTCTTCTTAAAAATCGCTGAAAAAGCCGCCGGATTCTTAAAACCGCAGCTTTCCGCTACCTCCTCAACCGGCTGCCCGCTCAAAGTCAAAAGCTCTGTAGCCCGGGTAATGCAGAAATTGGTCAGGTATTCCTTGGGCGGCACTCCCAAAGTTTCATTGAAAATCTGATACAGATATACCCGGCTCACCGCCACCTGTCTGGCAATGTCCGCCACCTGAAGCCCCTCTGAAAAATGCTGCTGGATATATGCCACTGCCTCCCTTAGATAACGGTTGGTATTTTCCCGGTAGTGATCCGGATCATACTGCTGCTCCGGCTGTTCTTCCCCCAAAAGACAAGATAAAAACTCATAAAACAGCCCGTGAAGGTAAAACTCATTTTTCAGACTGTTTTTGTTATGTTTTAACATCTCCATCACCAGTTCCCCAATTCGCTCCTTCTCCTTGCTTTTAAATACCAGATGATTGTGATTTAACCCCATCCGGTACAGGTATTCCGGCGCCCGAGGCCCGGAAAACCCCACCCAGACATACGTCCATGGGTTGTCCGGACATGCGTAATAAAAGGTCACAGTATTGGGTTCAATGAGAAACCCCTGCCCTTCCTTCACATGATAACGGCTGTCTCCTACCACATACTCCCCTTCCCCCTCCAGTACATAATGAACCACATAATTAGGACGCACCGCAGGGCCAAAGCGGTGCAGAGGGTCACATTTCTCATATCCGCAGAAACACAGATAAAAATCCTGGATCTGACGGTTGGTCAGCTGAAGCACAATCGATTGTTCCATACCATTCTCCATATTTGCCTGTATAAACATAACCATTCACACCCGTGCGGACAGCTTCCTCCGCACAAGCTGTAAACAGAAAAAACAACTGCGCCGTCACGCAATCGGCGGCTGCTTCTCCGTAAAGTGATCCATGGTCTCTTTATGGCTCCTGTAATTTTTAGGGCTTAATTCAAATTTCTTTTTAAATGCTTTGGAAAATGCAAGAGAATCTTCATATCCTACCGCGGCAGATACCTCTGTCACCGGCAGTTCCGTGGAAATCAAAAGATTTGCCGCCTTGTGGAGCCTGAAATCCATCAGAAATTTCTGGGCTGACAGCCCTAGCTCCTTCTGAAACACATGGTTCAGATAGGTGCGGCTGATTCCTACGTAGTCGGCTATATCCGACACATTGATCCCATAGCTGTGCTTCCATTTCACATAATCAATAGCCTGCTCCACGTATACGTTACTGCTGTAATCGTAACGTCCGGATCCGCTTTTCTGGTTTAAGTAATCATGGTTGTAATTCTCTACCAGAAGGGCTAAAAGCATCATTAAGGAAGCATTGCGCTTTAGGTCATTGGAAAAGGAGAGCTGTACGGAATTTAAAACCATGTTGACCTGCTCTACCACCTGGTCCCGATTTTTAAAAGGCAGTACATATGACTGTCTGGAAAAACCGCAGTTTTTTAAAATTGCCTCTGCCCGGATCCCGTCAAACCCCACCCAGGCATAGGTCCAGGGATCCTCCGGGTCAGCCCCGTAGCGGTTCTCCTCGCCGGGGCGAATCAAAAACATCTGGTTTGCCGTTAAAAAATAAGTGATTCCGTTGGCTGTGTAGGACCCTTTCCCCTCCAGCACGAAATGAATAATATATTCCTCCCGAATCGATCTTGCAATCGTATGAGTGGGAAGGCAGTGTTCCAATCCGCAGTGAATCAGATACAGGTCCATATACGTTCCCCGCAGATGCTCCAGGCAGCGGAATTGAGCCGAATCGGTATATTTGACATTTCTCATAAAATTCATTCCTCCAGTTTTTTAGTAATTTTCAACAATGGTCTATGACTTTAACACTGGAAAACCGATTTTACATTTAATCATATTATACACCAAACCAATTCATTTTTCCATATCCTTATTCATTTTTCCATGTTAAAAATATCACTTTTACTGTCAGTTATCCATAGACAATATTGTCGTCTTTTCATATAATTAATTCAACAAATTAAGTCATTATGACGAACATGGGAGGTAATCATCATGAAGAAACGTAACAAATTCCTAGCTATGGGCCTTTGTGCGGCTCTGACAGCAACCACTTTAGCCGGTTGCGGCGGCAGTGCAGGAGGCGGCGGAAACGCAGGCGGAGACAGCGCCGGCGGCGGCAATGGGGGGGGCGATGCCGGCGGCAAGCTGACTGTAGCCATCTGGGATAACGGACAGCAGCCCGGACTTCAGAAAATCCTGGATGAGTTTACTGCTTCCACAGGGATCCAGACCCAGCTTCAGGTTATTGAGTGGAACAGCTACTGGACGCTTTTGGAGGCAGGCGCTTCCGGCGGTGACATGCCTGACGTATTCTGGATGCACTCCAACGAGGCAGTCCGCTACATGTCCAACGGTATTCTGCTGGACATCACCGACAAGGTCAATGCCAGCGAAACCCTGGAACTGGACAAGTTCCCGGAGGATTTAAAGAACATGTACACCTATGACGGCAAGATCTATGCACTTCCCAAGGACATGGACACGGTTGCTATCTGGTACAACAAGGATATGTTTGACGAGGCCGGTATCCCCTATCCGGACGGAAGCTGGACCTGGGATGAGTTCTATGATATTGCCAAACAGCTCACCAAAGAAGACGGCAGCCAGTTTGGATTCTGCGCTAATCCGTCCAATGAGCAGGATACCTGGATGAACACCGTGTATACCTTAGGCGGATGCGTGTTAAACGCAGAAGGCAAGTCCGGATTTGACGATCCCAAGACCGTTGCCGCTATGGAATTTGTTGACAAGCTGGTAAAAGAGACCATGCCTCCGGCATCCACCATGTCTGAGACCGGCACGGATGTATTATTCGGTTCCGGCAAGGTTGCCATGATCAGCCAGGGTTCCTGGATGGTAGCTGCATTCAAGGACAATGAATACATTGCCCAGCACGCAGACGTAGCCAGACTTCCCAAAGATCCGGAAACCGGAAGAAGCATTTCCCTGTACAACGGCCTTAGCTGGTCTGCTTCCGCAGGCACCAAGAATCCGGAAGGCGCTTACAAGCTGATCGAGTGGTTTGCCTCCAAAGATATGCAGCAGAAACAGGCAGAGCTGGGCGTGACCATGTCTGCTTATGCGGGCGTATCTGATGCATGGGTCAACAACACCGATTTGTTCAATCTGCAGCCCTATCTGGATGCTATGGATGACGTAGTGTTCCGTCCTGCTACCAAGTCTACCCTGGCCTGGTGGAACCCCATGGTTGAGGAGCTGAAAAAGCCCTGGAACGGTGAGGAGGATATGGCTACTGCCTGCGCCAACATCACAAAGATTATGAACGAAAAGATTGCAGAAGAAAACTAAAAGGCCGCATGCTTTGGTTCTTTGCAGGCAGTCCGAATACCATTGTTTTCTATTTATTATAGAAGGAATCCGGACTGCCCGCGGCAGAACCGCAGCACTAAATCAAGAGAAGGGGTGAACTTGTGAGCAACATCAAAAAAGGAACCAGCCG
>CAMTAF010000173.1 GCA_947066955.1 uncultured Hungatella sp. | reverse complement strand
ATGTCTATGGGTTTTGCCACATGGGCGTTCATCCCGGCTTCCAGGGCATCCCGGACATCCTCGGCAAAGGCGTTGGCTGTCATGGCGATAATAGGCATGGTCAGAGCCAGCGGATGACCCAGTCCCCGAATGGCCCTGGTGGCCTCATAGCCGTTCATCACCGGCATCTGCACATCCATGAGAATCAACTGATACTGTCCCGGCCCGGAGTTCTCAAAGGCCTCCACCACAAGCTTCCCGTTTTCTACAATATCGCAGGAAGCCCCGGCCATATCCAAAAGCTCCTTAAGGATCTCCGCGTTGATCTCATTGTCCTCAGCCACAAGGATGTGCATACCTTGAAGAATACCCTGATGATCTCCCTGGTCCGGTTCCGGTTCCCGGCCCATAACAGACTCCACCTTCTGCCTGAAGCTGGTAAGGAAAAACGGTTTCGGAAGAAAGGCATCCACTCCTGCCTCCCTGGCCTCATCCTCGATCTCCGGCCAGTCGTAACTGGTCAGAATCAAGATAGGGATATCTCCTGGAACCTCCTGCCTGATGCACCTGGCTGTCTCCACCCCGTTTAAACCAGGCATTTTCCAGTCCAGCAGCACGATATTATAAGGGCTGCCGTCCTGCTGGGAACGCTTTACCATCTCCACGGCCCGCCTGCCCTCTGTGGCATATTCCACCTCCACTCCGGTGCCCTCCATAGCCATCTGGACATTCTGGCAGATTACCTCCTCGTCATCTACTGTCAGAATTCTGGCAATGCCGTTTTTCTTCCAGAAATCCTGGTCCATGGCCTGCTCACTGATGTGCAGCTCCAGGTCCACGGTAAATGTGGATCCCTTTCCCTTCTCACTTTCTACCGTAATACTTCCGCCCATGAGATCCAAAAGATTTTTTGTGATCGCCATCCCAAGCCCTGTCCCCTGGATCTTATTGGTGACACTGTCCTCCTCCCTGGTAAATGCCTGAAAAATCTTCTGCATATATTCTTTCGTCATGCCGTAACCATTATCTGCCACAATGAACCGGAAATGAGCCAGCTGCTTGGTCAGCTGCGGCAGCTCCTGAACCGTAAAAGTGACATAGCCGCCATCCGGCGTGTATTTGACCGCATTGGATAAAAGATTCAGCAGGATCTGGTTCAGCCGGAGCTTATCCATGACCACATGCTCATGCCTTAAGCCCTTGTTGAACACCTCAAAATTATGGCCTTTTGCCTTCATCTGGGGGCGGATAATGCCGTCGATCCCCTCAATGAGATCCACGATATTTTCGTCTGACAGATTGAGGGTCGTCTTGCCCGCCTCAATCTTGCTGATATCAAGAATATCATTGATCAGGCCCAGAAGGTGCTGGCTGGAAGAAGTGATCTTCTTCGTGTACTCCCTCACTTTATCCGGATTCCCCACATCTCTGGCCAGCAGGGCCGCGAACCCTACAATGGCGTTCATAGGCGTCCTGATGTCATGGCTCATGTTGGAAAGGAATGAGCTCTTGGCCCTGTTTGCCTCCTCCGCGATCTGAAATGCCTGCTCCGCCGTCTCCTTAGAGCGGGCCAGCATGGCGTTGGTCTCCTCTAAGCGGGCGTTCATCTCCTCCTGGCGGCGCAGATTTTCCTTCTCCTGCCGGAACCGGCGGATGCTGTTTTGCTGCTTCACCACAGATATCACCACCACAGCCGTCATGGCAAAAAGGGTCATAATAAAAATGAGAAGCATGCGGATCACCGCCCTTACCATATTGACGGTTCCGGGAGCCACAAATTCCGCGGGGATCAAAAACAAAAGCAGCGTATCATACTTTTCCAGCGACGTAAGGCAGTAATAGTATTCGGTTCCATTGTATTGAAAATTGGCGCTGATGGTGCCCTTGCCGGCCAGAGCTTCCCGGATATCGGGAAATGCCTGCCCCTCCATAGACTGGAGCGCGCTGATCACATTGTACGCTTTGATGGTGTTGCCGCCCCAGACATCATCGTGCATCCTTGTGCCGTTGCTCTTCAAAACGTAGGTCTCATTCTGGCTGCCGTAGGCGACGCTGTCATAGTACTCTGTAAACGCGCCCACATCTTTCATGAGGATCATATGAGTAAAGCTGATCCCGGACTCCTTGAGCTCCACCGGCCTGTCAAGCTTCCGGACAAACGCCCAGTAGCTCCCCGGATAGATATGGGAATCGGTTATAAACGTGTATCTCTCCTTTCCGTCGGATATCCGGTCAATGTCGGTCCAGACGCCCTGCTTCCCGTCCCTGTCGTAACAATTGCCCTGGCTGTCCAGCAAAACCAGCATGGAATCGTAGCTGTCTGTCTCCATAATTCGCTCCAGCCCGCCCATATACTCTTCCGCTTCCTCCGGCGTATCAAAATCCTGATCTGCCAGCAGATTGACCGCGGCTGTAAGATAGTTCCAGTGAGAGTCCAGGGCATTGCCCAGATTTACCTGGACCTGAGACGTGATCTCATTGAGCTGTGTAGTGCGCTCCACAAAAATCTGATCCTTCAGATACCCTGTAAACCAGGAACCTCCCACTGTCAAGACCAGAACCAGGCAGACCGCCAGCGCTGCCGGAACCACGAACCCATATATTTTCTTATCTGATCTCATGCCTTCCATAGTCTCACCCCTCTGGAAAATAAAGAGCCTCCTGTCATGGTTCCCACGGTATTTCACTTGGAGAAACCCTCTTTTTCCCCTCCAACCACAGGCGCAGAGCGCTTCTGACGGATTGGGGGAACACGCGGACAGAAAACTTCTCCGCCGTCTCCTCCGCATATCCTTTCATAAGAAAGGCCACATCATAGAATCTGTCATCCTCCAGCTCTGAGCCTCCTCTGGTCACAAGGATATAAGGAAACGGAACGCTGTCCCCCTCCGCAAAAAAACCGGTCCGGGCCAGCTCCTTAGCCTGGGCCCCGCTCATGGTCATGACGGCATATTCCCCATCCAGACCAGGGCTGATGGAGGCGATCACCTCTGTGTCGATCTTTCCTCTGTACAGTTTTCCGCTGATGCAGGACCTCAGCTCCACCCCTTTGTGGTGAAACTCCACCAAAGGAATCATGGCCGCGTCCGCCCCGGCAGCACTCCCCAAAGCGCTCCCCACCAGCCTGGCAGTCTCCTCCAGGGTAAAGTCAGCAGTGCTCTCGCAGAAATCCGTCTGTCCCGCCGGGTCCAGCCAGTTCCTCTGAAGTTCATCCATCCGGGCAATGCACCTGGGTCCGTCCATGTCATTCTCTCCCCGGAACCATTCTTTGTACCCCTGCCCCACATCGGACAGAATCCCTTCCCATCCTGCGTATGTCATCTCAAATGTCCGGCCCTCTTCCATAGCCTGCCGGGCATCCCAGATCATAGATTCTTCCGGAACCTGGGCGCTGCCAAGAACACTCATGACACAGGGAGTGCTTTCGTCATCAACAAAGGCAGCCTGCCCCTCCGGCGAGAACATCAGGGACAAAATCCTGACCGCCTTCTCCAGCTTCTCCTCATTGCCCGGCTGGCCAAGCCTTTTGCTGATCCCAAAATAGAAGGTGGGGGCGTACATGTAAATATTCTTTTCCCCGCTCTCACTGATAAAGGGCATCATGCCCAGTTTGTCCCCGGAATCGGGAAACTCCGTTATATTGACCGTGGTCACAGCCGTGCAGAACACCGCCTTCCTGTTTCCCAGATAATCCAGGATCAGCTGAGGGCTGCTCCTGTCCTGGGGGTCTGTATGAAACATGCCGATGTCAAGGTACTTCTGGACATAGTCCATGGTTCCTTCCCACATCCCCGCGGCATGGGCCTTCCCGGCCCGAAAGTCCCGTTCCCACTTGATCCCCTCCGGCGTTGTAAGCCAGTCGGTTTTAGCCAGATTGAACACAGCGGAAAAGGGATCCCCCGTAAGATTTGTGCCCACAACGCCGGGTATAAGCCCCTCTGCCCGGATTTCCCCGCACAGAGCCTCCAGCTCCCCAAAATTCTCCGGCACTTCCCATCCCTTTTCCTCCATAAAGGTTTTATTGTAGAAGATGCCGTAGACGGCATTGCTCACAGGCAGCAGATAGACCTCCCCGTCAATGGCTACCTGATCCAAAAGAGCTGTTGAAAAATCATTGACAAAGGAATAATCCGACAGATTGATCAAGCGCTCCTTTGCCAGCTCCGGATCCAGAATCTGAGAAGTAATGAAAATGTCAGAGATATCATCCGCCCGCATCTGAGCCCAGCTATATCCGGTACTGTTGCCCCCCGTATAAGGGATAAATTCCAATTCAATATCCGGACAGCTCTTCTCTACCAGATCCAAAAATTTTTTATGTCTTCCGTAGCTTCCCCAGGTTCCCCAAGTCAAGGCGCCAACCTTGTCAACGGGAACGCTGCCGGCAGACCCGCAGCCGGACAGCAGGCAGACCGCCCCAAACGCCGCCAGGATATTTACAAAGCTCGCAGCCATAGAAAAATCCCCTTCTAAACTTTTATACAAATCATTTTATATTCGGGGCTATGAAAAGTCAAGGGAAAAGGCTCTCCTGGGCTGCTGCCGGTTTGAGGAGCAATTTGCCCCCTGTCTTGATTTTTTTGCCGGCTCTGTGATAGAATGGGAAGTGTGCGGTGCGCACGCAGGTCGGCGCCCTGGCGGGCGGTGGCCTGATACAAAAAATCTGTACAAAATAATCTTACAGAAAGAAGGGACTTACATGACTACTGTTACCTTAGGTTCCACCGGGATCACGGTCAACAAAAACGGCTTCGGAGCGCTGCCTGTCCAGAGGATTTCCAAGGAGGACGGAGCCGCCCTGCTCCGGAAAGCCTACGAGGGTGGCATCACCTTTTTTGACACTGCCCGGGCTTACTCAGACAGCGAGGAGAAGATCGGCATGGGGCTTGGCGATGTCCGGGATCATATCTACATAGCCACCAAGACCATGTCCACTACCGTGGAAGGCTTCTGGAAAGATTTGGAGACCAGCCTGAGCCTTCTGAAAACAGACTATGTGGACATCTACCAGTTCCACAACCCCTCCTTCTGTCCCAAACCGGGGGACGGCACAGGTCTCTATGAGGCCATGGAAGAGGCCAAGGCCCAGGGAAAGATCCGCCACATCGGCATCACCAACCACCGCCTGTCCGTGGCCCGGGAAGCCATCGACAGCGGCCTCTATGAAACCCTTCAATTCCCGTTCTGCTATCTGGCAACCGACAAAGACATCGAGATCGTCAATGCGTGCAAAGAACACAACATGGGATTTATCGCCATGAAATCCCTGTCCGGCGGCCTGATCACCAGCGGAGCCGCCGCCTACGCGTTCGCGGATCAGTATGACAATGTGCTCCCTATCTGGGGCATCCAAAAAGAGTCCGAGCTGGATGAATTTTTGGGATATATTGATCACCCCGCCTCCATGACCCCTGAGATCAGGGAAATGATTGACAAGGACCGCAAGCAGCTGGCGGGAAGCTTCTGCCGGGGATGCGGCTACTGTATGCCCTGTCCGGCAGGCATCGAGATCAACAACTGCGCCCGCATGTCCCTGCTGCTGCGCCGCTCCCCGTCAGCCGGCCATCTCTCCCCGGCAGGACAGGCCAAGATGATGAAGATCAAGGACTGCCTCCACTGCAACAAGTGTATGAGCCACTGTCCCTACGGCCTGAACACGCCGGAGCTTTTGGCCCGGAACTTAAAAGATTATGAGGAGGTTCTGGCCGGCAAGGTCATGACGGCTGATAATTTCTGATTCGTGTGCAATAGAGTAGGGCTCCGGTCAGCTCTACTGACAAAACTCTTCTTGGGGCCCGTGCGCAATCGAGTAGGGGACGTCTTCCCCCCCCTACTCGCCGCGCCGGGCCCCGGTCAGCTTCGCTGACAAAACTCCTCTCGGGGCCCGTGCGCATAAAAAGGAACGGCCCAGGCCGCATCCGCGGGATGCCGCCTGGGCCGTTCCTTTCTTCTGTCACCCACGCGCCCATCCTTGGCCGGTTTTGCTGACAGACTTTCCTCCTGGCTTCCCCACGCGAAAAAAAGCGCGGCGTCTACGCATTCCTTCCATACACCTGAATCTGAGTCAGCGCCGGGAACGGCGACGGGTCGTCGGCCTTAATCAGTTCGCTTAATTTAATCCACGTAATCTGTTTCTTCTCAATGTTAAACACATGAGGCTTCACACTCTTGTCCATCTTCACCACCTCCGTGGTTCCGTCCGAGAAGGTGAAGGTGGCCTGGACCCACCAGTTGTCGTGGGGAAAATCAGCCCTGGTGTAGAGCCAGATCTGGTCAATATCCACAGGGCGGCCAAACTCCACCGTGATCTCTGCGTCATCCTGGCGGTTGATGCCCCAGGACTCATAAGGCCACTGGCCGTGAAGTTCATTGGCCACCACGCCGTCGATGGCATTCCTGGCGGCAAACACCGACTCTCCCCTGGTTTCCACGTTGGCGAAAGCGTGGGGATAGCAGCCGGGATCGCCATGCTGGTCCATCACATTTCTGGCCAGATCCCGGTAATACTCATTCTCGTAATCCCGAGCCTTTCTCATAGTAATATAGTGGCGCTGCCCTGTAAAGGCTGCCGGGTTGTAGGATACCTTCTTCTCATCAAACGGAATCACGTACTCTACCAGTTCCCTGGTCAGAAACACGTAAGCTTCATCCATGGAGCCATCCACCCGGATCACATAGAAGACGCCTGTCTGGTCTGTCTCGAAACAGATCTTGTCCCCGGGTATGTACTCTCCCTCGTAGACCATGAGGATCTCATCCTCCCCCGAAACCTTGGACTTTTCCACTCCGTCTTTGCCGCATACTTTGATCTTTAACTCCGCCATCATCATCTCTCCTTTTTATATAATGTCACCACCCGTCAGGGTGCTGACCTGCGTGCGCATCAGCGCACTTCCGCTTTATACGATGTCACCACCCTTCAGGGTGCTGACCTTTTTCCAGTATACCACCTTTCCGCTAAAAAAGCCATTCTCTTATTGCTGTCTTGCGCCAGTCTTGTGTCACAGAGCAAATTGTGGTATCCTTTATGAAAAGGTAACAGTTCAGATGACCCTTGAACTGTTACATGAAAAGAACAACAGCATTTACGGAGGACAAGTTTGAAACTTAAACGTAGTGGTTAGAAAATAAAAAAGGGTACGTTTCACAAG
>CAMTAF010000172.1 GCA_947066955.1 uncultured Hungatella sp. | reverse complement strand
CGAAAAAACATTGAAAACATCACAGAGGCTATGGAATATATAGAAAGCCATCTGAACGAGAAGCTGGATCTGGAAAAGGTGGCAAAGGGAGTGCATTTTTCGAAATACTACTTGCACCGCCTGTTCACCGACACAGCGGGGGTGACGCTCCACGGCTATATCCGCCGCAGGAAACTGACCGAGGCGGCAAAGCTTCTTGTGTTCTCCAAAAAGCCGGTGCTGGAGATCGCGCTGACGGCGGGATATGAAAGCCAGCAGGCATTTGCGGGGGCTTTTAAGGCCATGTACAAACAGACACCCGGGGAGTATAGAGAGAGGGAGATGTTTTATCCTCTGCAGCTGGAGTTTGAGCTGAATAAAGCCCCGTCTCCTCCAGAGCTCATGGAGCGGGCCGTCTCCTGCGCCGGGGCCGAGGATATCCCGGACTGGATGGAATTTGTTCCGCTTGTGATCGGAGGATTTCCCTGCCTTGACCAGGCAGAGCATCTGGAACAGCTGAGACGCCATATTGAGCAAAAGCAGGCATTGATCATGAGAGATCAGGGGGTCATGGTGGGGGCCGGGGCATTTTCCCGTCAGACAGGAAGCATCGATTTCCTTGCCGTCCATCCCCAGTACCGCTTCCACGGCATAGAGAAAAACTTCCTCGACTGCATAAAGGGGCAGGTATCGGCGGGGAGGGGAATCAGTATCACCACGTTCCGGGAGGGGGACAAGGCGGATGCGGGGCAGAGGGAGGCGTACAAAAGGCTTGGATTTGAAGAGTCGGAGCTTTTGACTGAATTCGGCTACCCAACCCAGCGCCTGATACTGCCTGGGAGGCCTTCCGACAACCTATCAGGTGACGCAAAACGTCGCGTGACGATACACGATAAAAAGGAGGATCTGAATGAAGGATAATATTTTAGATCAAGAGTGGGATTTTGCCTCCCTTGTGCGGTTTGCTTTTCCCACCATGGCCATGATGATTTTTATGGGACTGTACACCATGGTTGACACGGTCTTTGTGGCCCGGTTTGTCAGCACGGATGCCCTCTCTGCCATCAACATTGTGTGTCCAGTGATCAATCTCACCGTAGGGCTGGGGACCATGCTGGCAACAGGAGGAAACGCCGTGATCTCGCGGAAAATGGGGGCCGGCCTGGAACAGGAGGCACAAGAGGATTTTACGCTGCTTGTTCTGACGGCAGGAGGGGCGGGCGCTGTCATTTGGGGGGCGGGAGCCTTATGGCTGGACAAGATCGTGTATGCTCTCGGGGCCAGCCGCCGGCTGTTTCCCTACTGCAGAGATTATCTGGGGACCCTTAAGTGGTTTATTCCGGCCAATATGCTGCAAACCCTGTTTTCCAATCTCCTGGTCACAGCAGGAAGGCCGGGGCTTGGGCTTGGCCTGTCCGTTACGGCTGGCCTGGCCAATCTTGTCCTGGACTATGTGTTTATCGCGGTCTGGGGATTGGGAATTAGCGGCGCGGCCCTTGGCACGGGAGTTGGATATCTGATTCCGGCAGCGGCGGGGGCTGCCTTTTTTATGCGCACGGGCCCCGAGAAGAGGTTTGTCAGCAGAGCTGACCGGGGCCCGGCGCGGCCAGCAGGGGGCAACGCCTCCCCTGCTGGATTGCACACGGGCCTCAAAAGAAGGCTTGTCAGCAAAGGGCAGCTCTCTTTCACAAAGCCCAAGTGGAACTGGAGCGTGGTGAGAGAAAGCTGCCTGAACGGTTCGTCGGAGATGGTGGGCCAGATGTCGGGAGCAGTGACCACCTTCCTCTTCAACACTGCCATGATGGAACTGGCGGGGGAAGACGGCGTGGCGGCTGTCACCATCATGATCTATTCCCAGTTTTTGCTGAGTTCTCTGTATATCGGGTTTTCCATGGGCGTGGCTCCGGTGGTGGGCTTCAACTACGGCAGCGGGAACAGACTTCGGCAAAAGAAGGTGTTTCGGATCTGCCTCTGGTTTATGGCCATGTCATCCCTTTCAGTGTTTTTGGGCGCCAAACTGGGAAGCCCCTATCTCCTCCGCCTGTTCGCGCCGGCTGGATCAGAGGTTTTTCGCATGGCATCAGAAGGCTTTTCCATCTTTTGCGCGAGCTTTCTGTTCTGCGGGCTGAATATCTTTGCCTCCGCCCTGTTCACTGCCCTGTCCAACGGGAAGCTGTCGGCAGCGCTCTCTTTTTTGAGGACTTTTGTGCTGCTGGCCGGCGGGATCCTTGTGCTGCCTGGGATCTTTGGGGTGACCGGGGTGTGGCTTGCCGTGCCCGTTGCCGAGGGGATCATGTTCTTTCTATCAGCGGCTTGCCTTTGGCGCTTGGGAAAAGATTGGGGATAATGTCCGGGAACTTTCTTATGCGGTCACGTCTATATTTTCTCCAGTTTCCGGGACTGTCTTTGCGGCTTCCCCCAGGTTGTCATAGACAAGGTCCTGGGGGCTGTCCCCCAAGTCTGACGGTTTCTGACCTTCCGGCTGTGCTGCTGCTTTTCCCTCTTCGCTGATGTGGACGAGATCGAGGGCAGGCTCTTCTTTCCGCCTTTCCATGGCTTCCTGCTCCAGCTTCTCCTGTCTCAGTTTTTCCTGCTCTCTGGCCTCCTCTGCCTCCAGCTTCATACCCTGTCGGGCCTTTTCGCTGTACTCTCCCGCCTTGTCCTTTATCTGTGCCGCATAGCCTAAAGCCCTCTCAAGCTTGCCGGTGTCTCCCTTGCGCTCTGCCTCCTTGGCCACATTCATGGGGATGTTGATCATGCTGACGCTGGCTCCTGCTCCTGCCAGGCCTTCCATTGTCTTTACGTTCATGTGACGACCTCCTTTATGTTTTTTCATAATTCCTTTCACCTGTGATTTTCGGCGCAGGGAAAAAGGTTTTTAGGAAAATGGCATATAAGGCTCTTCTGATGGTGTGTGCGGGCGGCTGGCCTTAAGACTCCCGACAGAGGGGGAGAAGGACCGATATGGTGAACACCCCTTTTTCCACCTCCATGTGAACCGCGCCGTTATATCTGGAGACGGCGGCTCTGACATTGGCAAGACCCATGCCGTGTCCCGCGGAATCCGCCTTCCTGCTTTGAAGGGTTTCCCGGACATCCGCCAGATCGGCGGTATTTTTCACCTCCAGGAGGAGACATTTTTTAACGGTTCCTATGGATACCTGGATAAATGAGCCCTGTTTTTGAGGGAGCCTTTCACAGGCCTCTGCTGCATTGTCCAGGATATTTCCTGCTATGATGCACAGGTCCATCTCTTTTACCGGGAGATCCCGGGGCAGCCTGGCGTCGCACTGCCAGCGGACCCCGCTGTCTGCGGCCTGGCGTTTTTTGCGGCTTAAGAGAGCATCCAGCACAGGGCTCCCGGTGGCTTCCTCCCCTGCTTCCATGTTTGCGGCGGCTTCCAGCTCTCTCAGATAAGAGGAGGCCTGCTCCCAGCAGCGGTTTTGGACCAGATTTTCCAGGGCGATCATATGATTTTTCATGTCGTGCCTTAGGCGCTCCAGCTGGCTGTACTGTTCTTTGGCCATCTTATAATACATTGCCTGGAACCGGTACTGATCCCGGGCCTCCTCCTCCCGGCGGATCCGGTCCATCCCAAGCACGAAAAATCCGGAAGCAGCCATGGCAAGGCCTGTAAAGACACACATGGCCCCGTGGCTGAAAAGCTGATCTTTATAGATGTCATACCCGCCCCTGCTCTGGACCATGATCCCCCTGCTGGCGGCCCAGTTGGCCAGGTCGGTGAGAAAAGTGACGCAGCCCAAGGGAAATGCCAGACACAGCTGCCAGCTTTTTCTTGCGGCGGCAAAAACGGCTTCAAACCCTTTTGACGACAGATTTACGGCTGTGATTCCCACAAGATAGGTGGCCAGAAGGACGGCCTGGCTGGCCCGCTGTCCCAGAAACATCTGCTTTCCCCCGGTGGCTCTGTGGACAATCACCAGGGCGTTCAGGCACAGAAAGGATTCCACAAAAGTCCAGATCAGCCTGGTCATTGTCGTTAAAAGGACCACTGCCAGCAGCTTCTTTTCCCTGTCTCCATGAAAGACTGCCTCTGCGAGGACGGCCAGAAGCATGAAGCGCAGGACGGCGCAGAGGATGTAGGGAGCGCCGCTGTGCTCCAGAGACAATGCCATGGCTCCAAAGGCGCAAAAAAGAAGGGCGCCAAAGATTCTTTTTTCCCGCAGACTTCCCTGGAGATACCTCTGCAAAACACGGGAATCGCACCAGACACGGCCCAGTTGGACAGCCAGGATCCAGGCGGCATCCACACAGTTCATTTCCTTCACAGAATCCCCCCGTTCTTTCTCATACAGGCCAGGATCGCCTGGCAGAAGTCCTCATATCTCCTCTTGGCGATGATGATTCTCTCTTCATTGTCCAGGATGGCCTCCTGCCTGTTGTAGGCATCCACATGCCTTAAATTTACCAGATAGCTTTTATGGCAGCGGAAAAATCCTTTGCCCTGAAGCTGTTTTTCCAAAACCCCAATCTGCTCATAATAGGTGAAGCCCCCGCCCTTCTCGTGGACATGGATCTGTCTGCCCTGAATCTCGAAGTAGAGCACAGAATCTAAAAAGAGCTTTCTCCTCTGCCGCTCCCGACTGACAACTATATAATCCTCACAGGAAGCTTCCGCCTGTCTCGCGGCCCGCCCAAGGACCTGCCGCAATTTCTCATCATCCACCGGCTTCACCAGATAGTGAAACGCCTCCACATCGTAGGCGTCAAACACGTACCGGCGGCTGGAGGACAAAAATACCAGCTTTTTCTCAAAAGCAAGTTCTCTGCACCTTCTGGCAGTCTCCATGCCATCCATCCCATCCATGAGGATATCCAGAAAGATCAGGTCCAGCCGGTTTAAAGCCTTTAAGAGTTCTTTTCCGCTTTGGAATTGTTCGATGCTGCAGGGAATCCCCAATTCCTCCATAAATGTCCGTATTTTTGCCGATAGGTTCAGACATTCCAGAAGCTCGTCGTCACAGACCGCAATGGAGAACATAGAACCACATCCTTTCTCTGTCTTTTCACGTAAAGTTATCGGCAAAAGGCCTGAAAATGAAAGTTTATGTAATGAGCGGGATAAAAAAAATCATAATCGGCACAAAGCAGACTTTTTCCATGGACACAGGACATTGTTTTATGGTAGAATAGTAAAACAAGGCGCGCTAAGAGGAAGCGTACAGCTTAGTTACCAAAAACAGGAGGATTACGATGAAAAGCATCCGCAAGAAAATTACAGTTTGCCTGATGGCAACCGTCCTTATTGCTTTGGTCGCAGTGGGGACCTCCAGCATTGTGCTGAGTTACAGAAGCACCATAGCCACCGTAGATCAGATGATGAGCGAGACCGCAGTGCTGGCGGCTGAACGTATTGAGCAGGAACTGACTGCCTACAAAAACGTAGCCATAGATACCGGCTGCATCTCCCAGCTGTCCGACGGATCCGTGTCCGTGGAAGTGAAACGCTCCATCATTGACGAGCGGGTCAAGATGCATGGTTTCCAGAGGGGCAACATCATCGGCTTAGACGGCCACAGCATTTTTGACGGCAATGATTACTCTGACAGGGAATACGTGAAGCAGGCTATGGCGGGCAATGTCTATGTATCTGAGCCTCTGATCAGCAAGATTACCGGGGAACTGTCCATCATGGTGGCGGCGCCCCTGTATTCCGGGGGAAGTTATGGTTCTCAGATCGTGGGCGTAGTCTACTTTGTGCCTCAGGAGACCTTTTTGAATAACATTGTCTCCTCTGTCAGGATCGCCCAGAGCAGCCGGGCCTACATGATCAACAGCTCCGGGGACACCATCGCCGACGTCACTCTGGACACCATCACCACCCAGAACATCGAACAGCAGGCCCAGAGCGACGCCTCCTTAAAAGAGCTGGCTGAGCACCACAAGGATATGAGGCAGGGAAAGAACGGTTTTGGAAGCTTTAAAAGCTCCGACGGAGCGCGGTTCATGGCCTATGCGCCCGTGGGAGGCACAGATGGCTGGAGCGTTGCCGTCACAGCGCTTAAGTCCGAGTATCTGTCCGATACATATTTTGGCATCATCATCAATCTGCTGGTGATCGGGGCCTCCATTTTAGTTTCCATCATTGTGGCTGTGAAATTGTCGGGCAATATCAGCACGCCTATGCGCGCCTGCGCCGAGAGGATGAAGCTGCTGGTAGCCGGCGATCTGAAGTCACCGGTTCCCCAGGTCAGAGGCCAGGACGAGACAGCAGAGCTGACCCGCTCCACGGCTGAGATGGTGGCAGGGCTGAACATCATCATCAATGACATCGGCTATCTCCTGACGGAGATGGCAAACCAGAATTTTGATATCCAGTCCTCCCACCGCGACTCCTATGTAGGAGAATTCCAGAGCATCCTGGGGTCCATGAGGAATTTGAAAGTGGAGCTGAGCAACACCATGCGTCAGATCGACAACTCGGCTACCCAGGTATCTTCGGCCAGCAACCAGGTGTCCACGGGAGCTCAGTCCTTAAGCCAGGGCTCCATCGAGCAGGCCAGCTCCGTGGAAGAGCTGGCAGCTACCATCAACGACATCTCCGAGAGCGCCAAGAAGACTTCCGCCGCCGCGGAGGAGGCAGGACAGTATGTAGGCCAGGCCGGCGCCCAGCTGGGCATCAGCGTAGAGCATGTCAAGGAGCTGAACGCGGCCATGGAGAAGATCTCCTCCTCCTCACAGGAGATTTCCAAGATCATCTCTACCATTGAGAGCATCGCTTTCCAGACCAATATCCTGGCTCTCAATGCTGCCGTGGAAGCGGCCCGGGCAGGCTCCTCCGGCAAAGGCTTCGCGGTTGTGGCCGACGAGGTGCGCAACCTTGCCTCCAAGTCCGATGAGGCTGCCAAGGCTACCAAGGAACTGATTGAGAGTTCCATCACCGCTGTCACGGAGGGAAGCAAAGCAGTGAACAATGTGACGGAATCTCTGGAGAGAACCAGCGTTCTGGCAGGCCATGTGACCACTCAGATGGATATCGTTGTGGAGGCTGTGGGGAATCAGACCATCGCCATCGCCCAAGTCACGGATGGTATCGATCAGATCTCCTCTGTGGTCCAGACAAACAGCGCCACCGCCCAGGAGAGCGCGGCCGCCAGCCCCAGAACCGTCTCAATCGAATCTGTCAGTCTCTGTTCGATTCCTTC
>CAMTAF010000171.1 GCA_947066955.1 uncultured Hungatella sp. | reverse complement strand
CCGATCTCCTGGAGAGGCGTGCCGATGAGCTCATGGCACAGATACATGCAGATCTGCCTGGGATAGGCGATGTTCTTGCTCCGCTTCTGGGATGCGATATCTAAGGGAGTCAGGCCGAAATGGTCGGCCACCACCTGGATGATCAGGTCCGCTGTCACCTTTCTCTGGGCATTGGGGGATATAATGTCTTTTAAGGCCTCCTCCGCCAGGGCAAAGTCGATCTCCTTGTTGTGGTCTAATTTGGACAGGGCCACGATCTTTGTCAGGGCGCCCTCCAGCTCCCGGATATTGGACTTGATGTTGGTGGCAATGTACTTAATCACTTCATTATCTATATTGTAGCCTTCCAGCTCCTCTTTTTTTCTGAGGATGGCCATGCGGGTTTCGTAGTCAGGGGACTGGATGTCCACGGTCAAACCCCACTCGAATCTGGAGCGGAGACGCTCCTCCAGAGTCTCAATGTCTTTCGGAGGCTTATCCGAGGATATGATGATCTGCTTCTTGGACTCGTACAGGGTATTGAAGGTGTGGAAAAATTCCTCCTGTGTACTTTCCTTGCCGATGATAAACTGGATATCATCGATGAGCAGGACATCGTTGTTGCGGTACTTTTCACGGAATTCCGTGGTGGAAATGTTGTTCTTGTTCCGGATGGCGTCGATGAGCTCGTTGGTAAATTTCTCCGAGGTGACGTAGAGGATCTTGGCCTCCTTGTTATTTTTTAATATGAAATGGGCAATGGAGTGCATCAGGTGGGTCTTTCCAAGTCCCACGCCGCCATAGATGAACAATGGGTTGTACACCTCTCCCGGAGATTCGGCCACAGCAAGGGCAGCCGCATGAGCTAAGTTGTTGTTAGCCCCCACGACAAAGGTGTCAAAGGTATATCTGGGATTTAAGTTGGCGGTCTGGATAGCAGTGGGGCTGATATCCGCGGCAATGTTCTGGATCAGCTGTTTCTCGGCCTTGGAGCTGTCCTTGTCTTTTAAGGCCTCCTCTGTGGTAAATTCCACAGTGCAGGCGAATCCGGTCATTTCCTCGATGGTCACCTGGAGGAGAAGGCCGTATTTTTTCCGGATATAGGTGATCATATTGGCATCCGGAGTCAGGATGGTGACAACAGAGCCCTCGACGGAATAGACTTTCAATGGAAGAAGCCACGTTCTGAAAGAAACATCCAGCAGTTCATGCTCCTCTTTCAGGTGGAGGAGAATATCATCCCATTGTTGTATTAATTGATCTAACATAATTTGTCTCCTATGGTATATTCAAAGCGCACATTTGCCCAATCTAGTCCTATTTTACAATAGGAAAAGCATTTTTTCAATGAAAATAGAAAAATAAATGTGGATAACTTGTCCAGGATGTGTGTAATCCATGTGAAAAATCTGTGGAAGGGCAGGGTTTTCCACAATGTGGGGATGAGGACAGGCTGTGTTATAAACATCGGGGATGTACCTGAAAAAATGGATAAAAATGGGGACTGCTGTGGGAATATCCAGGATAATCCAGAACTTATCCACAAGTTATCAACAATTTGTGGATAACTTGTGGACTGCATCCTGGAAAATGGGGAAAAAATGAATTGACGCTGGGGTTTTTCTTATATATAATCCACTTGTAGCCAAAATAAGCATTGTATCTTCTTGAAGAAGAACAGTAGCAGGAGGTAAAACATGAAAAAAATGAAAAAAGACACCCGTTATCTGACCAGTGTTGCACTTATGGCAGCCATTGTCATCCTTCTGGCCAACACGCCCCTGGGGATGATCCAGCTGCCTATTATTAAGGCAACAACCGTCCATATCCCGGTGATTTTAGGGGCCATCCTGTTGGGACCTGCCGCCGGAGCCATCCTTGGAGCCGTGTTCGGAGTGTGTTCTCTCATCAGCAACACCATGGCGCCCACCCTGTTGTCCTTTGCCTTTTCTCCCTTCATGAGCATGACGGGAATCCCGGGGGCTCTAAAGGCGCTGTGGATCTCTGTGGGATGCCGGATCATGATCGGCGTCACAGCCGGCTGGCTGTGGATCCTATTGAAGAAGCTGAAGGTTGATTCCCTTGCGGCCCTTCCCATTACCGGATTTGTGGGTTCCATGACCAACACCGTCTTTGTCATGGGTTCCATCTACCTTCTTCTGGCCAGGGAGTATGCCCAGGCCCGGAGCGCCGCGGTGGATGCGGTGTGGGGGATGATTATGGCCACTGTGACAGGTTCCGGTATCCCGGAGGCCGTGGCCGCGGCGGTCCTGGTGGCGGTTATAGGAAAAGTGCTGCTCCAGGCCATGCCTTATTTTGCGAAAAGTGCTTGACTTTACGGGATTCCTTCTTTATAATTGAGAAGATGTTTAATCCATTTTAAAATAGTCTTAATGTGCTCATAAAGTTAAGATAAAGAGGAGGTGCCCGCGATATGAAGATGACATTTCAGCCAAAGAAGAGACAGAGAGCAAAAGTTCATGGCTTCAGAGCCAGAATGAGTACTCCAGGCGGAAGAAAAGTGTTAGCTGCCAGAAGAGCAAAAGGAAGAGCAAGATTATCTGCTTAATCCCGGCGTATGTTTTAAGGGGATGCGTTTTGCAGGATATTTGGTAATGAACAGGCCGCAAGAAATTGTGGCCTGTTGTCTTATATGAGGAGGAGGGCAAGCGCTTTCAGGATGCCTTCCGACGTATTGGCAGGTGACGCGGAAGCGTCGCGTGCCGCTTCCCTGAAAAGGCAGAGGAGGTTCCATGAGAAGATTTCCTTCAGTAAAAAAGAACAGTGATTTTCAGATCGTCTACAAGAACGGAAGATCCTATGCCAACAGAATGCTTGTGATGTATGTGTACCGGACAGGCAGGGAGGAGACCCGCATAGGGATCTCCGTCAGCAGGAAGGTGGGGAACAGTGTGGTAAGACACAGAGTGACCCGTTTGTTAAGAGAGTGTTTTCGATTGAACAGAGAGCAGACAGACTCTGGGTTAGACATCATCGTGGTTGCCCGGGCGGCGGCCGCGGATTCCGATTACAAAAAAATGGAAAGTGCATACAGGCACTTGTGCGGACTGCATAACATTATGAAAGAATCGAAGTGATCCCATGATAAAAAAAGCATTGATCCTGTGTATCAGAGGCTATCAGATTTTTTTATCGCCCTTGAAGGTGAGATATCACTGTATCTACACGCCTACGTGTTCTCAATACGCCATTGAGGCACTTCAAAAGTACGGCGTTGTGAAAGGCTTATGGTTGTCCACGAGGAGGATCTTGAGATGCCATCCGTGGGCAGAAGGCGGTTATGACCCAGTTCCGTAACGATGAGGAGGTAGTTCATTGGATGTTTTAGTTTTGACAAAAGCAGGGGGCATATTAGGCCCGGTGGCCCGGATCCTGGGATGGATCATGGAAGCCCTGTTTCGTTTTACCAGCACGTTTGGGGTGATGAACATTGGTCTGTGCATCATCCTGTTTACCCTGGTCACAAAGCTTTTGATGCTTCCGCTCACCTTAAAGCAGCAGAAGTCCAGCAAGCTTATGAACGTGATGCAGCCTGAGCTCCAGGCGATTCAGAAGAAATATAAGGGAAAGACAGATAATGACTCCATGATGAGGATGAATGTGGAGACAAAGGCAGTTTATGAAAAGTACGGCACTTCCATGACAGGGGGATGTCTTCCTCTTCTGATCCAGCTTCCTATTATGTTTGCCCTGTACAGGGTGATGTACAATATTCCCGCTTATGTATCATCCGTAAGAAATTATTTTGACATGATCATCGCGAAGCTTCCGTCAGGCTTTGCCTCCTCCCAGGTGTTTACCGGGCTGGCCGAGACCCACAATCTGGCTTCCGCGGACTACACCAATATGGACAAGGTTGTGGACCTTCTGTATAAGCTCACAGACAGGCAGTGGGGGGAGCTGGCGGCGGAGTTTCCCGATATCGCCGGTGTTGTAAACAGCGTCGGGGAGAATGTGATCGAGGCCATCAACAATATGCAGCAGTTTCTTGGGCTTAATATTGCCTACACGCCCTTTAACGTGCTGAGAGAGTTTATCGGCGGCGGTTCCGAGGTGACCTTCACCATGGCTCTCATCGCTTTGATGATCCCGGTACTGTCAGGCCTCACCCAGTGGTACAGCACAAAGCTGATGAGCTCCACCCAGCCTCAGATGAGCGACGAGGAGAACCCCAGCGCGGCCATGATGAAGTCCATGAATATCTACATGCCCCTGATGTCTGTATTTTTCTGCTTTACATTCCCGCTTGGAATCGGGCTTTACTGGGTAGCCAGCAGTATGCTTCAGGTGATCCAGCAGATCGGGGTCAACGCTTATCTGAAGACAGTGGATATTGACGAGCTCATCAAGAAGAATGTAGAAAAAGCCAACAAGAAGCGTGAGAGAAAAGGACTTCCGCCGGAGAAGGTGAACATGAACGCCAGCAAGACCCTCAAGGCCATGGAGGAGGCTGAAAGGAAGGCGGACGCGGCCAGGGCGGCCAAGATCGAGAAGTCCAGAGAGATTGCAAAAGAATCCACTGCCTACTACAATCAGGATGCCAAGCCCGGCAGTCTGGCGGCAAAGGCCAACATGGTGCAGAAGTATAATGAGAGGCATAAGAAATAGGAGGGGAACCTATGAATATGATTACGGTAACAGCAAAGACTTTAGATGAAGCTATTACCAAGGCTTTGATCGAGCTGGGAACCACAAGCGACAATATGGATTACGAGATTGTGGAGAAGGGGAGCTCGGGGATCTTTGGATTATTTGGAAAAAATGTGGTGATCCGGGCGAAAAAGAAAAGGGAAGACGATGATCTGGAGGCATTCCTCACCACCGGAAAGATCGACGTGGAGTCGAAAGAGCCGGCAAAGGCAGTTTCCAAGGAGCAGCCCAAGGAGGCTTCAAAGGAAAATGCAAAAGAGACTTCAAAAGAGACTCCAAAGGAAACTTCTAAAAGGAACTCCCAGAAGGGCCAGAAAAACCAGCAGAAGAATCAGCAGAAGGCCCAGAAAGAGGAGGCAGCCTCCGAGACAAAGGAGGAGCCCAGGCAGCAGGCAAGGAAGAGCTCTAAGCAGAAGCCTCCAAAGCCTGTTCAGGAGAAGCCTGCCGACAATAAGCCTTCCCAGCAGGAAAAGCAGACTTTAAAGGCTGATGGGGATCCGGCCAAATCTTCAAGAGAAGATTCCTGTGAGTCCGAGGAGAAAAAAGCGGCCAGGAAGATCGACGCGGAGGCCTGCCGAAAGGCTGCGAAGGAATTTTTGGAACAGGTCTTTAGAGCCATGGGGATAGAAGTGGCGATCTCTACTGATTTTGATGACAAGGAGAAGGAGATGACCGTGGATTTATCAGGTCCGGACATGGGAATCCTGATCGGAAAGAGGGGACAGACCTTAGATTCCCTCCAATATCTTACAAGCCTTGTGGTCAATAAGCAGTGCGACGGATATGTGAGAGTGAAGCTGGACACGGAGAATTACCGGGAGAGAAGAAAAGAGACCCTGGAGACCCTGGCCAGGAATATTGCCTACAAGGTGAAGAGAACCAGAAGAAGCGTGTCTTTAGAGCCTATGAATCCTTATGAGCGGCGGATTATCCACGCGGCCCTTCAGAATGACCGCTATGTGGTGACCAGAAGCGAGGGGGAGGATCCCTTCCGCCATGTGGTGATCTCTTTAAAGAGAGAGGGAAGGGACAGGAGAGAAGGAAAGAAGAGTCAGGGCCAGAACCAGGCAAAGGCCGAGAACCAGAATCAGGCCCAGGAATAAAGAGATGAAAACAGGGAAAGGCGGGGAAATTTTTCTCCGTCTTCCTTCATATAGGAAAAGGAGCATGGGAAAAGGAGCAGCGCAGATGAACAGCACGGACACCATCGCGGCGATGGCCACGGCGGCCGGAGGTTCCGGAATCGGGATCATAAGGATCAGCGGCCAAGATGCGTTCGCCGTGGGGGAGAAGATATTTAGGAGAGCCGGGAAAAAGAATAGTGAAAAGAATCTTCCGGGAGGGCTTGAGGAAGAGCCGAGAAAGATCTGTTACGGGCATATCTATGACGGGGAGGAACTGATCGATGAGGTGCTCCTGGTGGTCTTAAAAGGGCCTTACAGCTACACTGCCGAGGACACGGTGGAGATCGACTGCCACGGCGGCGCCCTGGTGATGAGGCGGATTTTGGAGACAGCCGTCAGGCACGGGGCAAGGCCCGCGGAGCCGGGAGAATTTTCAAAAAGAGCCTTTTTAAACGGCAGGATCGACTTATCCCAGGCAGAGGCGGTGATGGATGTGATCAGCGCCCAGAACGAGTATGCCCTAAAAAGCTCGGTCAGCCAGCTTCGGGGGAGCGTGTCAAGGAAGATCAGGGAGCTGAGGGAGAAGATCCTGTTTGAGTCGGCTCTGATCGAGTCGGCCTTAGATGACCCGGAACATGTGTCTCTGGAAGGATATCCCCGGCAGCTTGAAAAGAGGCTGGAGCCTGTGATCGCGGATGTGGAGAAGCTGGTGAGATCTTCCGGCAACGGCAGAGTGATGAAGGAGGGGGTGAGAACCGTCATCCTGGGAAAACCCAATGCGGGAAAGTCATCTCTGCTAAATGTGCTGGTGGGTGAGGAGAGGGCCATTGTCACTGACATCGCGGGGACAACCAGAGATATCCTGGAGGAGCAGATCCAGTTGGATGGGATCAGCCTCAATGTGGTGGACACCGCCGGTATCCGGGATGCCAGGGATGCCGTGGAGAAGATCGGCGTGTCCAGGGCAAAAAGCGCGGCAAAAGAGGCTGACCTGATTGTCTATGTGGTGGATGCCTCTGTCCCCCTGGATGAAAATGACAGGGATATCATCAGGCTCATACAGGGCAGGAAAGCAGTGGTTCTTCTCAACAAGTCAGACCTTGAAACCGTGGTGACGCCCGGGGAACTGGAGAAGCTTACGGGATATCCGGTGATTGCCATATCCGCCAAGGAGGAGACCGGCATTGAGGAGCTGGGGCGGAAGGTAAAGTTCATGTTCTATGAGGGTGAGATCAGCTTTAACGATCAGATCTACATCACCAATGTACGCCACAAAACAGCATTGACGGAAAGCCTGAACAGTCTTAATATGGTGATGGAGAGCATCCGGTCAGGGATGCCTGAGGATTTCTTTACCATTGATCTGATGAATGCCTATGAACACCTTGGCAGGGTCATCGGCGAGGCGGTTGAGGAAGACTTGATCAACGAGATATTCGGAAGGTTTTGCATGGGAAAATAAAGAAAAGAAAATCGAGGAGAGACGGGTCATGCCTTATTTGGAAGAGTATTATGATGTGG
>CAMTAF010000170.1 GCA_947066955.1 uncultured Hungatella sp. | reverse complement strand
CAGCTTGTCTACTTCTGAATCGGAAAATCCAAAATATCCGCTGAACCGTTCTGCCGTAACCATGTTATACTCAAGAAACATATTTAATTCTGATCCATCTGAATACTTGGCAATAGGCAGGATGCCTGTCATATATACCAGTTCCGCGTAAGGTTGGTCCTTCAAAAGATTTCTCAAAAACAGCAGGTATTCCTGCCTCTCCCTCAATGTGACAAAGGGCATGTGAAAAATGGCGTCCCATTCGTCTATTACAAAAATAAATTTGCGGTCTGTCTTGTCAAAAACTCTTTGCAGCATATCCCAGACCCCATGGTTGGGGTTTTGCTCTAAGTCAGGAAATTGGCACAAAATGTCTTCTTTTAATCCGTCTGTAATACGCGTAATATATCGGTCATAGGAACAGCTCCCCTCCGGCAGCCTGCTAAAGTCAATATAAATCACGTCGTGTCGGTGGAGATGTGCGCTGGCCTCTTTTGCTTCCATAATCTTCAGACCCTCAAAAAGGCCATCCGCTTTCTCGGTCTTTGCAAAAAACGCCCCTACCATGTTGGCCATAACTGTTTTTCCAAAGCGCCGGGGCCTGGTAATACAGAAATATCGGCTTTTCCTGCCAAGGGCTGGCAGCAATTCCCCAATCAGCATGGATTTATCTACAAAGTAGTCATCTTGCCGCATCTCCCTGTATGCCTCATAGGGAGCTCTGCTGTTCAGAAACATTCCCACAGTCCAAAATCCCCCTTTCCACCGCCGCAGGCGGCGCCTGACTTTCCCATGGGCGGCGCGCCCTGTCGGGCAGGCCATGGGTTACGCCTGGACCCCGCTTAAGTACTCGTGAATCCCTCTGGCTCCCGCCCGTCCTGCCTCCATGGCAAGAATCACCGTGGCGGCTCCTGTCACAGCGTCGCCTCCGGCGTAGACGCCTTCCTTGCTGGTCTTTCCTGTGGACTCCTCGGCCACAATGCATTTTCTCCTGTTGACCTCCAGGCCTTTGGTGGTGCTGGAGATCAGAGGGTTGGGGGATGTTCCTAAGGACATGATCACCGTGTCCACGTCAATGGTGAACTCAGACCCCTCTATGGGCACCGGCCTTCTTCTCCCGGAAGCATCCGGCTCCCCAAGCTCCATGCGGATACATGTCATGCCTTTTACCCATCCCTTGTCGTCCACCAGGATCTCCACCGGGTTGGTCAGCAGGTCAAAGACAATCCCCTCTTCCTTGGCGTGGTGGACCTCCTCCGCTCTGGCGGGAAGCTCTGCCTCGCTTCTTCGATATACAATATGCACATCCGCTCCCAGACGGAGGGCTGTCCTGGCCGCATCCATGGCCACGTTTCCGCCGCCCACCACGGCTACCTTTTTGCCTGCCACGATGGGAGTGTCATGGTCGTCCCGGAAAGCCTTCATCAAGTTGCTTCTGGTTAAGTACTCGTTGGCAGAGAACACGCCGTTGGCGTTCTCCCCGGGGATCCCCATGAACATGGGAAGGCCGGCGCCGGAGCCGATGAACACCGCGTCAAACCCTTCCTCGTCCAAGAGCTGGTCAATAGTCACGGACTTGCCGATGATCACATTGGTCTCAATCTTCACACCAAGCTTCTTCACGTTCTCAATCTCCGGCTTCACCACCCCGTCCTTGGGAAGACGGAACTCGGGGATGCCGTAGAGCAGCACGCCTCCCGGCTCGTGGAGGGCCTCGAAAATGGTAACTTCATAGCCAAGCTTTGCCAGATCCCCGGCACAGGTCAGCCCCGACGGGCCGGAACCTACCACCGCCACTTTCTTTCCGTTGGTGGTCTCCGGAGCCTCGGGCACAAAGCCGTGCTCTCTGGACCAGTCAGCCACAAATCTCTCCAGCTTGCCAATGGACACCGGCTCACCCTTGATCCCCCGGATGCACTGTCCCTCGCACTGGCTCTCCTGTGGGCACACCCGCCCGCAGACCGCCGGAAGAGCGGAAGACTTGGCGATAACCCTGGCAGCCTCCTCAAATTCTCCTGCCTTCACCTGGGCCACAAAAGCCGGAATATCGATAGACACCGGGCAGCCTTTCACACATTTGGCATTTTTGCAATTCAAACATCTGGAAGCCTCTTCCATGGCCTCCTCTTTATTATATCCCAGACAAACCTCTTCAAAGTTTGCTGCTCTCACCTTTGGGTCCTGCTCACGGACCGGAACTTTCTTCAATACGTCCATCATTTCCTCCATCCTGCTGTTCTATATTTTCTCGCAATCAGCGCGGCAAAGGCGCACATCCTCAGTCATTTCCGCAGTTCCCGCAGCCGCCGTGATGGGTGTCCCCCTCTTTCAGCTTCAGCATGGCCCGGCCTTCCTCTGTCTTGTACATCTGCTGCCGCTTCATGGCCTCGTCAAAATTCACCTGATGGCCGTCAAACTCAGGCCCGTCCACACAGGCAAACTTCACCTGGCCGCCCACTGTCAGGCGGCACGCCCCGCACATGCCGGTCCCGTCCACCATGATGGGGTTCATGCTGACAATGGTGGGGATATTCAGCTCCTTGGTCAGGAGGCAGACAAATTTCATCATAATCATGGGGCCGATGGCTACGCACACGTCATAATGCCTGCCCTGATTCTGCACCAGGTCCTTCACCACATCGGTCACCATTCCCTTTCTCACATAGGAGCCGTCGTCCGTGGTGACATAGAGATTTCCTGCCACCGCCCTCATCTGGTCCTCCAGGATCAGCAGTTCCTTTGTCTTGGCCCCCACGATCACGTCAGCGTCAATGCCGTGATTTCTCAGCCATTTTACCTGGGGATACACGGGAGCAGTGCCCACGCCTCCTGCCACAAAAAGCATTTTCTTATTTTTAAGAGTCTCCAGGTCCTCGCCCACAAACTCCGAAGGCCGTCCCAAAGGCCCCACAAAGTCCCGGAAGCTGTCCCCTGCTTTCAGGGATGCCATCTTCTGGGTGCTGGCGCCCACGACCTGAAACACAATGGTGACGATCCCTGTCTCTCTGTCATAGTCACAGATGGTTAGGGGGATCCTCTCTCCCGCCTCGTCCATCTTTACAATCACAAATTCCCCTGGTTCGCAGGCTCTGGCTACCCGGGGAGCTTCCACGTCCATGAGGTAAATCTTGTCTGCCAGCTGCTCTGCTTTCACTATCTTGTACATCTCATTCCTCCTTTTGATCTGTATCGGCACGCGCCGCTTCGCGGCACCTGCCTTCTGGTCATAGGTATTATCATATCATCTTCTCTTGGCACTGACAATATTTTCTCAAAAGAATCTTGCCTGGTGAATCCTGCCTAATGAGATGGGGATTTCTTTTCTTGGAAACATAGGGTATAATAGGAAGTGCGCTGATGCGCACGCAGGTCAGCACCCTCACGGGTGGTGGCATCGTATAATGGAACTTACTTACACAAGGAGGCTTTCCATGGAAGACCAGTCACTAAAATTTACCGCCTCTGGCAGGCTCATTGAGGCCATAAGACAGAATATCTCCCAGGTCATCATAGGCCGGCAAGATACCATTGACCTTCTTTTAACCGCCCTCCTGGCAAATGGGCATGTTCTTTTAGAGGATGTGCCTGGCACCGGCAAGACCATGACGGCAAAAGCCCTGGCCAAATGCCTAAGCCTCCGTTTTTCCAGGATCCAGTTTACCCCGGACCTGCTGCCCTCGGATGTGACCGGGCTCAATTATTTCGATCAGAAGGAAAGCCGGTTTGTGCTCCGCAGAGGGCCTGTGTTCACCCACATCCTTCTGGCGGACGAGATCAACCGGGCCACTCCCAGGACCCAGTCCAGCCTTTTGGAGGCCATGGAGGAACGGCAGGTGACCATTGACGGGGATACCTACCCGCTGGAGAGCCCCTTTTTCGTCATCGCCACCCAAAACCCGGTGGAGACCGCGGGGACCTATCCCCTGCCTGAGGCTCAGTTAGACCGTTTTCTCATGAAAATCTCCATGGGATATCCGGACAGGGAGGAGGAGCTGGCGATCCTGGAGCGGTTCGAGACAGACAACCCCTTAGACACTCTGGACCCGGTTCTGTCTCCTGAGGAGCTGTCCGGTCTCCAAAAGGCGGCGACAGAAACTTATGTCCACCCGTTGATGAGAGGCTACCTGGCAGACCTATGCCAGGCTACCAGAAAGGACAGCGAGATCTTAAACGGCGTCAGCCCCAGAGGAACCCTGGCTCTTTTTAAGGCAGTTCGGGCCTATGCCCTGGTCCGGGGAAGAGACTATGTGGTTCCGGAAGATGTGAAGACCCTGGCAGTGCCCGTCCTGGCCCACCGCCTTGTCACTGCCCGAAGCTTTGGCTCCCATTCCTCCTCAAGAGAGATCATGGAGCGCCTTCTGTCCGCAGTAAACCTTCCCACAGAAAACTGGAGAGAACGGGTATGAAGCTGTTTACCATGGCCGCCTGCGCCCTTCTCCTCTGGACCCTCCAGGGCATGGTGTTTAACCGTTTCTGGGCCAAAAGGCTTTCCGTCACCCTGTCCTTTGACTGCCGCGCCCGGGTGGAGGGGGAGGAGGGAACTCTCAAAGAGACCATCACCAACGCAAAAGCCCTTCCCGTCCCTGTTCTCCATGTAAAATTTCAAATGGACCGGCACCTGGTATTCGCCTCATCCGGCAATTCGAGAGTCACGGACAACAGCTACCGGAGCGACATCTTCTCCTGCATGCCCTGGCAGGAAATCCGGCGGAGCCTTAAATTTCAGTGCCAAAAACGGGGATATTACACCATCTCCCAGGTACAGCTGGTGAGCTATGATCTGTTTTTTGCCGGGCATTTCGCGGCAGCCCTTCCCGCCCTGGCGTCCCTGTACGTGTATCCCAAAACCGTGGACATGGAGAAGCTCCATCTGCCGTTTCGGAACCTTATGGGGCAGATCCTGGCCAACCGTTCCCTGATTCTGGACCCTTTTGAGATCCAGTCCGTGCGGCCCTATGAGTCCTATGACCCCTACCGGGCCGTCAACTGGAAGGCTACCGCACGCACGGGAGAGCTGAAAGTCAATGTCTTCTCTCCCTCCTCCTCCTGGCAGGTGATGTTTCTCCTTGATGTGGATTCCGACCGCATCTGGAAAGACGAGGCCCTGACAGAGGAGGCCATCCGCCTGTGCGGCTCCTACTGCCGGCTCCTGATCGGGGAGGGGATTCCTGTCTCCGTGTGTACCAACGGCACAGACTGTCTCAGCGGCACAAGAGGATTTTTGGAGCCAGGCGCCGGACCGGACCATCTCAGATCTGTCATGGAACTTCTGGCCCGCATCCGGATCCACGAGGACGGCCATCTGCCCATGGAACAGATTCTGGGCCAGCTGGCTTCCCCCGGATCTTTTGTGCCCGCTGGCAGCGATTCCCTCATCTATATCCTGATCTCGCCCAAGGCCCGGGCTTCCATGGCCCAGGCATATGACAGCCTGTGCCGCTTAAGCCCCGGCTCCCAGTGGATCCTGCCTCTGCGGCCCGGCCAAACCTTCCAGGGCGGCCAGGACGGCGGGCCCGCTCCTCAAAGATTTTCCTATTACTCCGTCTATCCGTGGGAGGTGGCTTATGACTATTCGCAGACTTCTTAATTACTGGTTTGGAAAGAAGCGCTCCGGGTTTTATCTGTTCTGGGGCTTTGGGTTCGGTTTTATGTATTTTTTAGGCATCCTTCTTCAGTCTTCGGTGCCCCAGGCCTTGTGCCGCGCACTGGAATGGGCCGGGCTGGCCGGCTTTCTCCTCAATGTGCCGGCATTTTTCATCCACATGAACCTCCATGCCTGCCACTGGTTCTTAGAACACTTTAAGGACACGGACCAGCTTCCCAGGAAACAGATCAGCCTGGTAAATTCCTTCTGCATGACCTTGTTCCTCGCCCTCTGCCTGGGAATCCTTCCCGCCGCTGCCTGGGGGCTGGAACCTCTGTGGCAGGCCATAGGGCAATGGTTTGCCAGCCACACCAGTTTAGACCAGGCAGTGTACCCGGCCCTCAACATGGAGCTGGAAGCCTCCCAGTCCCCTGATCTGTCGGCGCTGCTGGGCGAGCCCAAGCCCACTCCCCGGTGGCTCCTCGCGCTGGATGAGCTTGTGAGGGGATTGGCCTATGTCCTGCTCATGGCTCTTGTCCTTCTGGCCATCCGCAGTCTGTGTCTGCGGGTCTGGACCTGGATCACAAAACCCCGGCAGTTTGACGACGATGAGAAGATCTATCTCACCCCGTCCTGGTCTCTGGCCTCCGGCAAAAATAAGTCCCCTAAAAAAAGAACCGGGTTTATATCCCGGTCCTACAGCCAGCGCATCCGCCGGCACTATCAAAAGCAGCTTCAGACTCTCTCCAGAAAAAAGAAGATTCCTCTCCCCTCCTGGGCCTCCCCCAGGGAACTGGAGCAGGCCGTGGGGCTGGAGCAAGAGATCCTGCACCAGGTCTACGAAAAGGCAAGATATGGGAAAGAGGAGTGCAGCCGGGAGGACTGGGAGAAGGCGAATTCCTCTCATCGATACCCGCCAATACAATAACGGCAGTCTACTTTTCCGTCACCGCCACAGGTATAGCACTTCTCTTTTCTCAGGTAGTAATCACTTGCATGGCAGGCCCCTTTGCAGTTACCGCTGCAGCCTGCGTGGTGGGCAGTATAACAGAAACTACGCTCCCGTACCATCTTATATCCATTTCCGCCGCATTTCTCGCACATGATCTTCCCGGCTCCAAAGCAGTGATCGCACATCCGCTTCTCCGGCTGGGTGGGAGGCGTGTAGCTATACAGCAGCGGGTCGTCATAGAGATCCGGATCATAGCCCCCGGAACTGCCGCTGCTTTGAGCCGCGGATTCTTTCTTTAGTTCCGCCAGCACAGCCTGGGCTGTCTGCCACTGCTCCTGGGTATACCGGTCTTCCGTGGAAAAGGAGGTGTCGCTCCTTGCGGCGCAGTAGGAACAATTATTTTCGTGGGAGCGGACAGACATCTCGCAGGAAAGGGACACGGAAAATCCGCTCTTCAGATCATAGCGGCCAGGGTCAAAGCCCTCCTCTGTCCTCTTCACCACATATTCCCACTGCTCCCCCGGTCCAATCTGTACCTTGCTCAAATCTCCGAAATTCAAAGTGGTGGAAGTGATCACGGTCCCCTTTTTATCTTTCACTTCCAGAGATGCGCTGTTGATATCATAGATGTCTTTATCCTTTGTATTGTTGACAAAGGATCCCGTGACGGTGATCTTATCCTCATCCCAGGTCAGTTCCCTGGCCTGATAATCAAGGTATCCCCCTTTCTTTAGCTCCGATGCTCCCGCTTTCACTTCCCCGTATGCCGGAAAAACCATCCCTGTCATCAGACAGACCGCCAGGCCTAAAACTACCGCTAATCCGGTTCTCTTCATCTTTATAAACCGCCTTTCTGCGAAAGGCACCGATGGGGTTATGAAACCCG
>CAMTAF010000169.1 GCA_947066955.1 uncultured Hungatella sp. | reverse complement strand
GGATTTTATGCTATAATCATAGCAGTGCTATAAAATACCCAAACAGTTGTATTATGCACAAGTACACAACTGGAGGGAGGTTAGGTGTGAGCTATGTCAAACGTGATCGTTAAGGATAATGAATCATTGGACAGCGCTTTACGCAGATTCAAAAGAAACTGCGCAAAGGCTGGTATTCAGCAGGAGATCCGCAAGAGAGAGCATTACGAGAAGCCCAGTGTAAGACGTAAGAAGAAGTCTGAAGCTGCGAGAAAACGTAAGTTCAATTAGTGTGCAGGAATCGGAAGTCCTCAGTCGCAAGATTGAGGACTTTTTTCTGTTACTTGCACATAGATTGGTAGTGACCATATGGCGCAAAGAGGATGTGGCTGATGAGAGTATTATCCCAGGCGGCATCATTTATGGGGATCCCCCAGGATGTGATACCGGGGGAACCGGTGATAACGGTTACGGGGCGGCGGAATGTGTATATAGAAAATTATAACCGGATCATCAGCTTTATAGACAATGAGATCAAAATTCAGGCAAAAACCTGCAGAATCATTGTCAGGGGGAAAAGGCTGGAGATCGAGTATTATACAGGGGACGATATTCTGATTACCGGAGTGATCGGCGCTGTTTTGACAGAAGGCTGAGACGGTCTTAGAGGGTTTTGCGGGAAAGAACGGCACAAGACGGAAAGGGTGATAATTTTGCAAAATGGGATCTTCCGGTGGGCCGCGGGCTACGTTCACGTCCGGGTTGCCGGATACTCGGGAGAACGTTTTTTTAATCTGTGCAAAAGCGCGCAGCTGGACTGCTGGAAAGTCAGGAGGCAGGGGGATGGCTACTGTTTTACCATATCCCTGAAGGATTTTTTCCGGCTCCGTCCCATCCTTCGAAAATCCCGTATGTCCATGCGGGTTCTCGCCCGCGGAGGACTTCCTTTTGTCCTCAGGCAGAACCGAAAGAGAAAGGCGCTGGCAGGGGCAGTGCTTTCTTTTTTTGCGCTTCTCTATGTTATGTCCCTGTTTATCTGGGATGTTTCCTTTGACGGAAACCGCCGCTATACCAGGGAGGTGCTTCTGGACTATCTGGAGGAGCAGGGAATCCGGTACGGGATGAGGAAGAGCAGGGTTTCCTGTGACGACTTGGAGGAAGGGCTCCGGAGCCGTTTTCCGGAGATTACCTGGGTGTCCGCCCGTGTATCAGGAACCCGGCTTCTGGTAAAACTAAAAGAAAATCAGGTTCTGTCCGCAATCCCCGAGACGGACAGCCAGCCATGCGATATTGAGGCCTCGTCCTCCGGCATTGTCACCAGGATGATCGTAAGGCAGGGAAAGGCCGCGGTGAAAATCGGCGACGAGGTGGAGGCGGGGCAGCAACTGGTGGCAGGGCAGCTGTCTGTGAAAAATGACGCAGGGGAGGTGGTCCGCACGGCCTGGGTCCACGCGGACGGGGATATCTATGCCAGAACGGTCTATGAATACGCCATGGAATTTCCCGGATACCACAAGGTTGACGTGAAGACAGGAAAAAAGAGGCAGGGCATGGTCCTTTCGGCAGGTCCCTGGCAGTTTACCATCCTCATGCCTGATTTTGAAAAAAATGTCTGGAATTACCGGACAGATATTACACAGCTCCATCTGTTTGAGGACTTTTATCTGCCGATCTATGTGGGAAAGATCAGCGGTGAGGCTTATGTGTCCTATGAGCGGCCTTACACAGACCAGGAGAAAGAACAGGTGTCGGAAAAGCTCCGACAGGATCAGATTAAAAATTTAATGGAAAAAGGGGTTCAAATTATTGAAAATAATGTTAAAATACAAGAGTATGATGATTCCTGGAAAGTGGAGGGAACCATTGTGGCGGAGGAACAGATCGGCGTAAAGCGCTATATTACAGAGTATGAGGAGACAAGAGAGACGGATGAGCGTGATTGAGACCATCATTGACATTCCCGCGGAACACGAGAGAAATGTGTGCGGACAATTTGACCAGTATATTAAAAAGATCGAGAAGACCCTGCATGTGACCATGGTGGCCAGGGACGGGGCCCTTAAGATCATAGGCCCTGAGGAGATGGTAAAGAAGGCCAGAAGCGTGTTCGGCAATCTGATTCAGCTGTCCATGCGGGGCAGCGCCATTGCCCAGCAGAACGTGGACTATGCCCTGGCTCTCTCCTTCAGTGAGAACGACCACCAGATCCTGGAGATCGACAAAGATATTATCTGCCGGACCGTGAACGGGAAGCCGGTGAAGCCAAAGACCCTGGGACAGAAGCAGTATGTGGATTCCATCAGGGAGAAGATGATTGTCTTCGGGATCGGCCCGGCGGGCACGGGAAAGACCTATCTGGCCATGGCCATGGCGATCCAGGCGTTCAAGGACGGAGAAGTGGGGCGGATCATCCTGACCAGGCCGGCCATCGAGGCAGGGGAGAAGCTAGGCTTTCTTCCCGGGGATCTGCAGAGCAAGATCGACCCCTATTTGAGACCTCTCTACGATGCCCTGTACCAGATCATGGGGGCGGAGAGCTATCTCCACAACTCGGAGAAGGGGCTCATCGAGGTGGCTCCTCTGGCCTACATGAGGGGGCGGACCTTAGACAACGCCTATATCATCCTGGATGAGGCCCAGAATACCACTCCCGCCCAGATGAAGATGTTCCTGACCCGCATCGGCTTTGGCTCCAAGGTGGTTGTCACAGGGGACCAGACCCAGAAGGATCTGCCTGGGACAAGCGTCTCCGGCCTTGACACGGCCGTAAAGGTGCTTAGGAAGGTGGAGGATATCGGGTTTTGCTATCTCACCAGCAGCGACGTGGTCCGCCATCCCCTGGTGCAGAAGATCGTCCAGGCCTATGACGACTACGAGTCGAAGAATGCGCCAAAGCCAGAAAGGCATCAGAAAAAAAGAAACCGGTAAAGGGGAGAGATACCAATGACGATCAATATAGACTACGAAGCGGAAAAAAAGCTGGGGCTTCCCTGGCAGGAGATCATAGAAGAGATCGTGAAAGCTGCTTTGGAATATGAGAACTGTCCCTATGAAGCGGAGGTCAATGTGGTTCTGACGGACAGAGAGTCCATCAGGGAGGTCAACAGGGAACAGAGGGGGATTGACAGCCCTACGGATGTGCTGTCCTTTCCTATGCTGGACTATGAGACTCCGTCGGATTTCGGGCAGGTGGAGGAGATGTTCGCGGACTGCTTTAACCCGGAGTCAGGGGAGCTGATGCTGGGAGACATCATGATCTGTGTGGACAAGGTGGAGGAGCAGGCGGATTTATACGGTCACTCCCAGAAAAGGGAGCTGGCGTTTCTGACAGCCCACAGCATGCTCCATCTCTTTGGCTATGACCACATGGATGAGGCGGAGAGAGCCGTCATGGAGAAAAAGCAGGAGGAGATTCTGGAAAGCAGGGGGTACACAAGATGAAAAAGGCATTGATGATCGCGCTGGCAGCCGCGGTGCTCCTTGGGGGCTGCAAAAGAAGGGCAGCGGAGTCCTATGTGTCCGTGGCTCCCACAGAGGAGGAGACCACCACAATGATGGAAGTCACCACGGCCCCGGAACCGGAGACCGAAGAAGAGACCCAGGAAACCCAGGCAGAAGAAGAGCCGGAGGAGAGGGTGGAGGTAGACGGGAAGATCAAAAGCTACCTGACCGGGGAGATGGTGGAGGTGGAGAAGGCCAACAGAAGGCCTCTGGCCATTATGATGAGCAATGACAAGGAATCTCTCCCCCAGTACGGGATTAACCGGGCCGGCGTGGTGTATGAGGCCCCTGTGGAGGGTTCCATGAACCGGTACATGGCCATCATTGAGGATTACGACGATCTGGACCGCATGGGCTCTGTCAGAAGCTGCCGCACCTACTACACCTTTTTTGCCAGGGAGTTTGACGCCATCTACGCTCATTTCGGGCAGAGCACCTTCGCGAAGCCCTATCTCTCCAACGTGGACAACATCAACGGCATCGAGGGGGTGGGCAGCAGCGCCTTCTACCGCTCCAGCGACCGGAAGGCTCCCCACAACGCCTATGCCAGTTTTGAGAAGATCCAGGCTGCCATTGAAAAGCTTGGCTACTCCCAGGACTATGACCCGGATTACAAGGGCCACTATCAGTTCGCCAGAAACGGGGAGGAGATTGTCCTGGAGAACTCTTTAGAAGCCTGGAGAGTCTATCCCGGCTATATCATGAACAAGCCATATTTTGAGTACAATGAAGAGGACGGGCTGTATTACCGGTATCAGTACGGAGGCCCGCACCAGGGGAATGAGGGGCAGATCGCGGTAAAAAATATTATTTTCCAGTACTGCGCCGCGGGCACCTATGCCACCACACAGTATTTAAACATCGATGTCCACTCTCCCCAGTATGGATATTACATAACTGGCGGCAGAGCCATCCCTCTGTCATGGGAGAAGGACGGCCAGTTTGGTGTAACCCATTATTATAATACGGAGAAAGAGGAGATCACGCTGAATCAGGGAAAGACCTGGGTCTGCATTATCCCTACCCGTGATTTCGACAAGACGGAGATCCATGGAAAAGACGAGTAGATCAGGACAGGAAACCCGGGGGCCCAGACAGACCCGCCGGGCGATGGAGGCGGAGAAGGCCAGGAGTGGCCAGGCCGCGCCGGGGCGTCGGCAGACCGCCAGGGCGGTGGGAGCAGCTTTAGATGCCGCCGCATCAGAGCGGCCGGAACGGCCTGAGCGGATGGGCAGGGCAGAAGGAATGTCCGAATCAGGACGTCCGGAACGGCCTGGGCAAAGAGGCAGGACAGAAGGGATGTCCGCATCAGGGCAGACGGAACGGCCGGGGCAGAGCGGCAGGGCAGAAAGACTGTCCGGATCAGGGCAGACGGCGGCCGGCCGGCCGCAGCCTGCCGGGGCAGGAGGCAGAAGAGGAAGCGCGCCTAAAAAGGGAAGATCCGGCTCCAATTTTCTTGTGCAGGGGAGCATCCTTGCAGCTGCGGGGATCGTGGTCCGCCTCATCGGCATGGTCTACCGGATTCCCCTTGCCCGGAAGATCGGGGATGTGGGCAACGGCTATTACAATGCCGCCTACTCCATCTACTCCATCCTGCTGATCATGTCCTCCTACAGCCTCCCTGTGGCAGTGTCCAAGATGGTCTCCGCCAGGCTGGCCAAAGGACAGTACCGCAATTCCTCCAGGATCTTCAAAGCCGCCCTGTTTTATGCCACTCTGGCGGGGCTGGCAGGTTTCCTGGCCCTGTGGTTTGGCGCGGAACATTTCGCCGCCGCCATCTCCATGCCTTACAGCGTGTACGCCATCAAGGCCCTTGCGCCCACTATCTGGGTTATGGCCTACCTGGGCGTTCTGAGAGGGTATTTTCAGGGGCATTCCACCATGATCCCCACGGCCCTGTCCCAGATCTTTGAGCAGGTGGTCAACGCCGTGGTCAGCATCGTGGCTGCCTCGGTGCTGTTTAACATGGGGCTCAAGTCCAATCTGGTCTTCGGCGACACCGAGTACTCTTACGCTTTCGGCGCCGCGGGGGGAGCCGTGGGAACCGGGGCAGGAGCCTTTACCGCCCTTGTGCTGTTTTTGTTTTTGCTGGCGGTTTACCGCCCTGTCATGAGAAGAAAGGCGCGGAGGGACAAAAGCGGCTACAGGGAAAGCTACGGTCAGATTTCCAGACTTCTCTTCCTGACCATCCTTCCCATCATCATCAGCAGCGCCGTGTACAATATCAGCAATGTGATCGACAATGGAATTTTCGGAAATGTGATGAAGCAGCTAAAGGTCGGCGATCAGGAGATCGCGTCCCAGTGGGGAGTCTACATGGGGCGGTATCATCTGCTGTTCAACATCCCTGTGGCTATCGCCAACTCCCTGTCCTCATCTCTGATCCCATCCCTGTCAAAGGCAGTGGCAGAGAAAAACAGACGGCAGGTTCTGGCCAGGATCTCCAGCGCGGTCCGCTTTTCCATGATCATCGCCATCCCGTCGGCAGTGGGACTGACGGTGCTGGCAGACCCCATCAGCAATCTGCTCTTTTCCGGTATGGACAACTCCATGCTGATCACTATGATGTTCGCGGGCTCGTCGGCAGTGGTATTTTTTTCTCTGTCCACTGTCACCAACGCGGTGCTCCAGGGAATCAACCGCATGGCGGCCCCTATCGTTAACTCCGCGGTCTCTCTGGTGATCCACACAGGGATTCTCTACATGATGCTGGGAGTATTTCATCTTGGGATCTACAGCGTGGTCTACGCCAACATCCTGTTCGCGGCCCTGGTGTGCGCGCTCAACGGCATATCCATCGCCAGAGCGGTGAGATATCGCCAGGAGATTCTAAAGACGTTTTTGATCCCGGCCCTGTGCTCCGGCGTTATGGGGGCAGCGGCGTGGGGGATGTACTGGCTGTGCTCAAAAGCACTGGGAAACGCCGTCAGCACAGGCGCGGCTATCCTGGCCGCGGTGGCGGTGTACTTTGTGCTGCTGATCAAATTAAAGGGCGTGGATGAGAAGGAGCTGAAAAGCATGCCGGGAGGAACCAGGCTTTTTGTGGTGGCCAGGAGATTTCACCTGATGTGACCTTCTGTAAATAGGACCTCAGAACAGAACTGACTTTTGCTCAGGTCTGTTCTGAGGTTTTTTGCCTTTACAGGGGAGAAATGTTTAAAATGACAGAAATATGCAGATACTATGCCAAAGCAGACAGGCGGGAACGCCCTATGTGAACGCGTATTGTACGAGGAGGAATACCCATGAAACGATATAGTATCTGCACAGTGCTGGTCCTGGTCACGGCTGTGGTGTGCTTTGCCGCCGGATTCCTGGCAAAAAAACCTTATGGAAGGGAGGAGAGCATGACGGAGACCAGGGCAATCCCGGAGACAGAGGAGACAGCCTCACAGCCTCAGCCCGTGGTGAACCAGAGGGAGGTGGAGCCGGTGACAGCCGGCGCGGAAGAGGAATTCTATCTGGTGTCGGAGACAGGGTATCTGCTGGTGTTTGCCCAGGACCGGTCCACTATCTGCCTGCACACCCACATTCCTATCTCGGAATTTCCCGAAAAGGAGCAGGAGAAGCTGCGGGCAGGGATCTGGTTTTCTTCCATGATGGAGATCTTTCACTACTTGGAATCTTATACCAGTTGACAGAAGATTTTTTATGTAATTTTCAAGGGAGGATTACTATAGAATGATGCAAGTCATTTGATTTAGTTTGAAACAGTGCTTTGCGACCAACTTGCGACTAACTTGCGACTATACTCTCGAACTTTCATACTTGCCAAAGTTTGTTTTATCTCCTTATGACTATAAGTTGGGTCAGGAGCATTCTGACACTATTGGAACCAATCCTGACACCATTGACACAATTTCCTTAAACAATACCAAAGAGCCGCTGGTCAGATGAACACAGCGGCTCTTTTGCATCTTTGCAGAAATTATCGAATCTTTCTAAAGTTAGTTGATTTTGCGTTTTAATTCAAGCCGCAACAGTTT
>CAMTAF010000168.1 GCA_947066955.1 uncultured Hungatella sp. | reverse complement strand
CCTGCCAGTACGTCGGAAGGCATCCTAGAAACGCTTGCGCGTTTGCCTTCCTCCTAATTTTAAGGTTTCGGCACGCGCCGCTTCGCGGCACCTGCCAGTACGTCGGAAGGCATCCTAGAAACGCTTGCGCGTTTGCCTTCCTCCTAATTTTAAGGTTTCGGCACGAGCCGCTACCGCGGCACCTGCCAGTACGTCGGAAGGCATCCTAAGAAACGCTTGCGCGTTTGCCTTCCTCCTGAAAAATTTTCCATATGCCGACAGCACATTTTCATAAATATATTTATGTCTATTGTAGGGGATAATAAAAGAAAAGTCAATGAGACTGTGCAAATAGAAAGATAAAAAATGCAATAATCAATGCAAAATCTGAAGGCTCGTGGAAACCATTGGCTTTTGACATTGATATTACAATATCAGGTAAAGCATGTAGAAATTGCACAAAATATGATGATAAAAATTGTGATAAATGGAGAAAAGACGGAAATAACGTCAAAGCTCTTGCAATTTTAATACAAATGATCTATATTGATTGCAAGGAGTTGCGTAAATAATTGCATTACCACAATGCAAACAATGCAAAAAAGAGGAGGTAGCAGCATGAGCAGTAAAAATGATGATTCCATGAGGATCTCCATTCTGTCTCCGGAGACCGGAAGGGCAGTGCCCCTGGACCAGGTTCCGGATCCCGTGTTCTCTCAGAAGATCATCGGCGACGGGATCGCCATTATCCCGTCAGACGGAAGGATCACAAGCCCGGTGGACGGGGAGGTGGCGTCGGTAGCGGAGACTCTCCACGCCTATGGTTTCCGCACAGAGGATGGGCTGGAGCTTCTGATCCATGTAGGCCTGGAGACAGTGGGGCTGAAGGGCGAATGCTTTGAAGTGTTTGTGAAGGCAGGAGACAAGGTGAAAGCCGGGGATCTGATCGCCAAGGTGGATTTAGAGGCCCTGGCCCGGAAGCAGATTAATCCCATCACCCCGGTGCTGGTATGCGGCGGCATGGAGGGGAAGACCCTGGAGTACAGGGAGGGGGAGGCGGAAGGCGGAAAGACCCCTGTCCTTGTGGTAACCGCCAAGGCGGAGGCCGGGACAAAGCCCCGGGCAGATGAGAGCGCCCCGGCGGCTCTTGAGGCGCCTGGTGAAGAGCCTGAAAAGGCCGGGAAAAAGGCAGGCCCCAAGATCAATTTTGATTTTCTCCAGAAGCTTGGCAAGGTGCTGATGGTGGTCATCGCCGTTATGCCGGCAGCAGGGCTGATGATCAGCCTTGGGAAGCTGGTGCAGATGGCGGGGGCGGATCTGAATATGATCCTGATGATCGGAAGCACCATGGAGAACATCGGCTGGGCGGTGATCAACAACCTCCACATCCTGTTCGCGGTAGCCATCGGCGGTTCCTGGGCAAAGGAGAGGGCCGGGGGAGCATTCGCGGCAGTGATCGCCTTTATCCTTATCAACTGTATCACAGGCGCCATGTTCGGAGTAACCTCTGCCATGTTAAATGACCCGGAGGCCGTGACCCACACTTTATTTGGCAGAGAGATCCTGGTAAACGGCTACTTTACATCCGTACTGGGAGCCCCGGCCCTGAATATGGGAGTGTTTGTGGGAATTATTTCCGGATTTGTAGGTGGAATTATTTACAATAAGTATTATAATTATAGAAAGCTCCCCGATGCCCTGGCATTTTTCAACGGCAAGCGGTTTGTGCCCATGGTGGTCATCCTCTGGTCCGTGATCGTGTCTTTTGTGCTGGCAGTGGTGTGGCCTGTGGTTCAGACCGGGATCAATAATTTCGGCGTGTGGATCGCCAACTCCGCGTCAACTTCCCCGGTTCTTGCCCCATTTATTTATGGAACCTTAGAGAGGCTCCTGCTTCCCTTTGGCCTTCACCACATGCTGACCATACCTATGAACTACACCTCCTTTGGAGGAACCTACACCATCCAGACAGGCATCAACGCAGGCTCCCAGGTGTTTGGCCAGGATCCTCTGTGGCTTGCCTGGGTGACAGACCTGATCAATTTTAAAGACGCGGGAAATATGGCAGCTTACACAGACCTTATGACCAACGTGATTCCTGCCAGATTTAAAGTAGGCCAGATGATCGGAGCCACGGGACTTCTCCTGGGAATCGCTCTCGCCATGTACCGCCGAGTGGATCCGGATAAACGCCAGAGATACCGCTCCATGTTCTTTTCCACGGTGCTGGCAGTGTTCCTCACAGGCGTTACAGAGCCTCTGGAGTTTATGTTCATGTTCTGTGCTCTTCCCCTGTATGTGGTCTATGCCGTTTTGCAGGGATGCGCCTTTGCCATGGCGGGAATTATCCACTTAAGGCTGCACTCCTTCGGCAACCTGGAATTTATCACCAGGGTGCCCATGTCCTTAAAAGCAGGGCTGGGAGGCGATCTGATCAACTTTATGGTCTGCGTTGCGGTGTTCTTTGCTGTGGGCTACCTGGTGGCCTATGTGATGATCGACAAATTCAAATTCGCCACTCCCGGACGTCTGGGAAATTATACAGACGAAGGTTCTGATGAGGAATCCGGCCAGAGCCAGTCAGGAGGAAGCGGCGGCAATTCACAGGCAGAGAGGATTATCGGACTTCTGGGAGGAAGGGAGAATATCACCCTGGTGGATGCCTGCATGACAAGGCTGAGGGTGACGGTAAAAGATCCATCCAAGGTGGCTGAACTTCCCCAGTGGAAGGCAGAGGGAGCTTTGGGGCTTTTGAAAAAGGATAACGGGATACAGGCTGTGTACGGGCCAAAGGCAGATGTGCTGAAATCCGACATCAATGATATTCTGTAGCTGCAGGGGGAAGTTTTTATGAAACTGCTGACATTGAACACTCACAGCTTAGCGGAGCCGGACTATGAAAAAAAACTGCGCGTTTTCGCAGATCTGGTAATGCGGGAGAGGCCGGATGTTATGGCCTTTCAGGAGGTGAACCAGACCATATCCAGTCCCCCTTTAAAAACCGGGCAGCCAGAGAGCGGCTACAGGCCCTGCCGTGGCTTTGACGGCCCGGTCCGGGAGGACAATCACGCCTGGAACCTGGCAAGGATCTTGAGAGAAGCAGGGCTTTTCTACCACTGGACCTGGGTCCCGGCAAAGCTGGGATATGACATTTACGAAGAAGGCCTGGCCCTGTTTTCCCTGGGGCCCATAGAAGACACGGAGCAGTTCTTTATCAGCCAGAGCCAGTCATTTTCCAACTGGAAGACCAGGAAGATCCTGGGGATTCAGACCGGCGGGCAGAGGTTCTATTCCGTCCATATGGGATGGTGGGCAGATGAGGAGGAGCCCTTTGCCCTCCACTGGGACCGGGTGAGGGAAGGGCTGAAAAGATATCTGGACAGAGGGACGCCCCTGTGGATCATGGGGGATTTCAACAGCCCGGATGACAGACAGGGCCAGGGGTATGATTATGTGAAAGCTTCTGGATGGCTGGACACCTATGACCTGGCAAAGGAGCGGGATGGAGGGATCACCGTGGACCAGGTCATCGACGGCTGGAGGCAGGAAGGCAGGCAGCAAAGGGGGATGCGCATCGACTACATCTGGTGCGGTCAGAAGGTTCCTGTCCAAAAGTCAGAGGTGATCTGCGACGGGAGAAAGGACCCGGCAGTGTCGGATCACTGCGGGGTGATGGTGACCCTGTAAAAGCCAAGTACTAAAAATATGAGAGGGGAAGGGAGAAAATATGGATCGAACAGCAGGAATTTTATTGCCCATTACCAGTCTGCCGTCCAAGTACGGCATCGGGTGTTTTTCAAAAAGCGCCTACGATTTTGTGGACTGGCTGAAGGAGGCGGGGCAGAGTTACTGGCAGATCTTGCCGCTGGTGCCTACCAGCTTCGGGGATTCGCCTTATCAGTCATTTTCCACCTACGCTGGCAACCCCTACTTTATCAGCCTGGAAGAGCTGATCGAGGAGGGAGTGCTGACAGAGAAAGAATGCGGGGCAGCGGATTTTGGGGATGACCCCAAGGACATTGACTATGAGAAAATGTATCTTGGGCGGTATCCTCTTCTGAGGAAGGCTTACGAGAGAAGCCATGTGAGCGAAAACAAGGAGTATCTGGCATTTGTGGAGAAAAACGGCTGGTGGCTGAAAGACTACGCCCTGTTCATGGCAGTGAAGGAGCGGTTTGAGGGCAAGCCCTGGACCCAGTGGGCGGAGGACATCCGCCTAAGGTGGAACAATGCCATGGATTACTACAGAAGGGAGCAGTATTTTGAGATCGAGTTCCACCAGTATCTCCAATACCTGTTCCACAGACAGTGGATGAAGCTGAAAGCCTATGCCAACGACAACGGGGTGAAGATCATCGGGGACATCCCCATCTATGTTGCCATGGACAGCGCCGACGCCTGGGCCAGGCCGGAGTTATTTCAGTTAGATGAGAACAATGTGCCCGTGGCCGTGGCAGGATGCCCGCCGGACGGATTTGCCGCCAACGGACAGCTGTGGGGCAATCCCCTGTACCGGTGGGATTACCATGAGAGCACCGGGTATCAGTGGTGGATGGAGAGGCTTGGATACTGCTTTGAGATGTACGACGTGGTGCGGATCGACCATTTCAGGGGATTTGACGAGTACTATTCCATCCCCTACGGGGCCGAGACCGCTGTCAACGGAGCCTGGCAGAAGGGGCCCGGAATCGGGCTGTTCAACCGAATGAAGGAAGTGCTTGGGGACCGGGAGGTCATTGCCGAGGATCTTGGCTATGTGACGGATTCTGTGAGAAAACTGGTGAAGGACAGCGGTTTTCCGGGGATGAAAGTGCTGGAGTTTGCCTTTGATTCCAGAGATACAGGGAGCGCCAGCGATTACCTTCCCCACAATTACACGGAGAACTGCGTGGCCTACACGGGAACCCACGACAACGAGACCCTGGCGGGATGGTTTGGCAGCATTAGCAAAGAGGAGATGGCCATGGCCAGAGAGTATCTGTGCGACCAGTACACTCCCAGGAAATATCTGTATAAGCCCTTTATCAGCCTGATCATGAGGAGCAGGGCAAAGCTGTGCGTCATCCCCATGCAGGATTATCTGGGGTACGACAATTCCAGCCGCATGAACAAGCCGTCCACCGTGGGGACTAACTGGAAGTGGAGGATCACGGAGGAGGAGCTGACGAAAGAACTGCAAAAAGAGATTTATGACACCGCGAGGCGGTATGGAAGGCTGGGGAAGCAGTGGCATGAGGAAAAAGGCGAGGAAGAGGAAATAGGTGGTTGATCTTTAGAGGAAAATGAAAAAGGGGGCATACCAGACAATGTGGTATGCCCCAAACATTTTTAAACTTCAATTAGCCAAAGTATCTCTTCAGCAGCCCGGCAAATGCCTTGCCATGTCTTGCCTCATCCCTTGCCATCTCATGAACGGTATCATGGATCGCGTCAAGGTTCAGGGCTTTGGCTCTCTTAGCCAGGTCGAACTTGCCTGCGGTAGCGCCGTTCTCAGCGGCAACTCTCTTCTCCAGATTGACCTTGGTGGAATCGCTCACGCACTCGCCCAGCAGCTCCGCGAACTTGGCAGCGTGCTCAGCCTCTTCGTAGGCAGCCTTCTCCCAGTACAGGCCGATCTCCGGATATCCCTCTCTGTGGGCAACTCTTGCCATAGCCAGATACATGCCAACCTCAGAGCACTCGCCCTCAAAGTTTGCTCTCAAATCTTTCAGGATGTCCTCCGGAACGCCCTGAGCTACGCCGACAACATGCTCAGCGGCCCATGTCATCTCGCCCTTCTGCTCCTCGAACTTGGAAGCCGGTACGTGGCACTGTGGGCACTCTGCCGGAGGAGTATCTCCCTCATGAACATAACCGCAAACTGTACAAACCCATTTCTTCATAATGTTGTCTCCTTTTCTTATATTAGATTATTTAGTGAATACTGCATGAAATAATAATAGTAATTGTTACTGATATGACTTTATCACAAGTATGTCCCGATGTCAACCCTTTAATGATATTTTTTTTCAAACTTTTTTCAGGCAATCTTGGCATACCCCGTAAAAATAGGTGAGATGGCTGTCAATCCGGCCGCCGCAGCAGCTCTGAGCTAAGTGGTTCAGCTGGTCAGAGGGCTTTAGGGGGAGATCGGAGACCGAACCGCACTCCCTGCAGACAAAGTGATAGTGGGGAGTCAAATCCCCGTCAAACCGGTCAGGACCGTACCCGAAGCTTAATTTCCGCGCTTCTCCCAGTTCTACCAGCAGATTCAAGTTTCGGTACACAGTTCCCAGACTGATATTAGGATCGTTCTCTCGTATGCTGAGATAGATGTGGTCCGCTGTAGGATGATCACGGCGGCCCATAAGACAGTTCTTGATGCATTCGCGCTGTCTGCTGTACTTTAAAGTTTTCATACAGAGCCTCCTGTCATAGTAAAAACGATAATTGTTACTATTTAAAAATATCAAAAAGAGGGGAATCTGTCAAGAGTTTTGCTAAAAACTTGCTTTTCACTTGACAAAATGATATAATTTTGCCAAATAAAGGAGATGTTCCCATGCAGGTTGAGATGCTTAAGAATCTTGTTAAAGAGATAAGGAGTCAGAAGACGGAAAGGCAAACCATTGAATTGAAATCATGTGCAGGTGGTTTTCCGAAGAAGATTTATGATACGCTGTCTTCATTTTCCAATCAGGATGAAGGCGGCATTATGATCTTTGGTATGGCAGATAAACCAGATTATGAAGTTGTGGGTGTGTATGATGCCGAAGATACACAGAGAAAGATCATGGAAAACTGCAATCAGATGGAACCGAAAGTTCGCCCCTTGATTACAGTCGGTGATATTGATGGAAAAACCATCGTAGCAGCAGAGATTCCAGGTGTTGATGTTTCCTTGCGCCCTGTATTCTATGCGGGTGTTGGCCGTGTGAAAGGCTCTTATGTAAGAGTCGGAGACGGAGACGAGCCCATGACCGAGTATGAAGTGTACAGTTATGAGGTCTTTAGAAAGAGAATTAGGGATGACCAGAGGATTGTTGAATGTGTGCGCATGGAGTTGTTTCATCAAGAAAGACTTCAGGAATATTTGAAAGCAGTAAAACAAGACAGGAAAAATCTGGCTGATAATCTGAGTGACGATCAAATTTTGGAACTGATGGGAGTTACCTATAACGATAATCCCACCCTTGCCGGTGTGATGGTTTTTTCCATGTATCCTCAGACCCATTTCCCCCAGCTTTGTGTGACTGCGGTGGTGGTACCCGGAACGGAGATTGGCGATACCGGACCAGAGGGTGAGCGTTTTATAGATAATAAGAGAATTACGGGTTCTATTCCTGATATGCTTGAGGATACTGTTGAGTTTATCAGAAGAAACAGCAGAACCAAAACAATCATTGATGGGGACGGGAGGCGCGCGGATAAGCCCGAATATCCCATGAAGGCGGTACGCGAGGCGGTTTTGAATGCGCTTGTGCATCGGTTATGGAAAGCTTTCCATAATTTGTGTTATGCGAAGTCAATAGTTATGCAAAGTCAGCTCTTGTTTTGTCCAAAACAAG
>CAMTAF010000167.1 GCA_947066955.1 uncultured Hungatella sp. | reverse complement strand
GAGACAGAAGGGCTGTGGTCCAATGCCAGCATCAACGGCAAGGACTGGGCCTGCGACACCAAGACCTTCCATCACCCGTTTACCGCCAGATATGTAATGTTTTACATTACCCTGCTGGGGGACGCCAATGTGGTAGAAGAGAACGACTTGGGACTGGTGGACTTTAAGCTGTTCGGCTATGACAAGGTGGAAAATGAGCTGAAGCTGGACCCGGAAAGGATCGACTATTTCCGCGAGATCGCGTCTGACGTGTCCACAGCTTTCCCGGAGGGGGAGAAGCCGGTGTCCGTGAGCCATGTGACCATCGGCAGAGCCCTGGAGGTGGGAAGCGATGAGAAGCCGGGCGATGTGGAGAGGCTGAGGTCAGGGAAAGATTATGAGGTGCTGGGAGACAGGATCGTCCTGACCCGGGAATACTTAATGACCCTTCCGCCCGCGGACAACCAGTTTATCGTCAGATTCCAGTCAGGTCAGGAGAGCCTGTTCACAGTGTCCGTGTCCAGCAAGTCCGGGACAACGGCAGTGATCAACTCTGTGCCGGGGACTTCTCCCTTTGCGGTGCTGGGGGAAGGGCTGGGAACCGACGAGCCTGTGGAGGGAGCCACCAAGAGGATACGGGCGGCCCTGCCTCAGGCGGAGAGCCACATCATAAACCTGTATGACAAAGAGCTGGGCAGATATGTCATGAGCATCCAGGCCCACGATTCCACCTGCAGCATCGGCTGCTACGCCCACAAGGCTAATTACAACAAAGACACAGGGGAGCTGGTGGACGGCGACAACAGCAGGCAGAGGATCGAGATCCGCCCCAGCACGGACTCCGGAATGGACCTGGTGGCTGAGGAAGGAGATGTGACAAAATACCAGTGGAAATGGCGTCTGGCCGACGATTATCCTGTAAGCGGAAGCTTTAACCACATTTTCCAGATGAAGGCAGTGAACGGACAGAGGAAGGGAACCCTGGAAGGATTTACGGATCCGGTTCAGGAGCATGGAAAGGCCATCTTCTCCTTCACGGCAGTGACCAAGGGACTGCAGTTCCGCAACAATGACAAAGTTGTGGTGGATCAGCAGGGAAAAGAAGTGTCCATCCCCATGGACAGGGTACGGGGAAGATGGATCGACGTGTCCCTGGAGATGCTCCACGCTGACGACGGATGGGTGAAGGTGATGATCACGGACTCCGAGACAGGTGAAGTGCTCATGGATTACTCCGGAAACCACGACACCTGGAGAAGGCCGGAACAAAAAGATGTGGGAGAACTGGATTATCCCGCCTGTTTTGACCAGTACAACCGTCCGAAGTGGGGAATCTACCGCAACGGAAAGAGAGATACCGTAAACGGCTTAAAGGCTTCCCACATTGAGTTCGCGGACCTGACCCTGACAAAGAACGGGGATGATGAGGAGTACATCACAGCCATCAGCGCCACAGAGCCAAACCGTCTGACCTTCGCGGTGGGGGAGGAGCTGGATCTCACAGGGATGGAAGTGACCGCCACCACCAGCAATGCCCAGAGAAAGACCCTTGAGGCCGGAGAATATCAGGTCAGCGGCTTTGATTCCCAGGAGCCCGGCGAGAGAGTTCTGTCCGTGACAGTGGAGACAACGGTGGGAGGAAAGACCTACCAGTTAGTGGAGCGCTTCCCCATAACCATCACTGAAGATACTTATTACGTGGACGGCATCAGAGTGTCCCGGGAACCGGACAAGACCGTGTACTATGAGGGCGATGAGCTGGATCCGGAGGGCATGGAGGTGAAGGCGCTGCACAAAGCCAGCAGCAGCAACGCTTCCTATGAGGAGACTGTGGAAGACTACGACGTGGACTATGATTTCAGCAAGGCGGGAAAGGTTCCTGTCACCGTAAGCTATGCGGGGGAGAACCGGCAGGGCGAGGAACAGATCTTCACGGCCACATTTGACGTGACGGTAAAAGAGGAATCCCAGAGGCCTGTTCCCGTGGACAAGACAGAGCTTGAGAAGGCCGTGGAAGAGTGCGGGAAGATCACCAACGACAACTACACCATGGAGAGCTGGAACGCGTTCATAAGGGCATTGGGAAAGGCCCGGGAGGTGCTGGAGAACGAAAATGCCACCCAGGAGGAAGTGGACAAGGCTCTGGAGGATCTGTACAAGGCCGTGGACGGGCTGACCGTGAAGCCGGATGAGCCCAGCCAGCCTGACAAACCAGATGAGCCGGATAAGCCAGAAGAACCGGATAAACCAGATGAGCCCAACATCCGGCCATCCTACAGCAAGGGCAGCAGAGGTTCCGGCAGCAGCAACAGCAAAGGCCCCCGCTACGACAGCACAAAGGGGATGGTGGACCCGGTCCTTGGAATCCTTACAGGAGAGGGCAGCAACTATTCCAACTGGGTCCAGGATCCTGAAAGCGGCAGTTGGAAACTGCGCTACGCCAACGGAACCTTTGCGGCAGGAACTTATTTCACGGATGCGGACGGAACTACGAAAGAACAGGTGGCCTGGGAGATGGTAAACGGCGCCTGGTACGCCTTCGGGGCAGACGGCTACGCGAAAGACGGATTTGTCCAGGACTATGAGCTGGGCGGGATGTTCTACATAGACATCAACCAAGGAATGCTCACAGGCTGGCAGATGATTGAAGGCAAATGGCATTACTTTAATACGGTTTCAGACGGGAGAAAGGGGATCATGGCAGTGTCCGCCGCAACACCTGACGGGTATCAGGTGGACGCGGACGGCGTCTGGATCCAGTAGGTGAAATGACCGCAGGAGGTCTGAATTCAAATAAGTCACATGCGCCGCTACTTTCCAGTGTAGCGGCGCATCCGCTTCCGGTAGCAGGAAGATTTACGAAACAAACACGATCTTCCCGGTTTTCACCACTTCCTTGTTGGGGTCCGGGGCGCCGTAGCCCAGGGCCGCGATCCCGTATGCCATATGGTCGTCGGGGATGCCAAAGCCTCTGATCATCTGGCGCACATTGGGGTCGTCGCAGCAGTCCCGCAGCTGATTGATCCACACGGAGCCGATGCCGAAGGAGTGGGCGGCCAGGAAGATATTCTCGAGAGCGCAGGCGTTGTCGTCCACCCCAAAGCGGGCATCCCGCAGGTTGGAAGTGATGATGATTGTCTGGGGCTCATACATATTGTAGCCATCCCTTCCCAGGGCCTTTCCCATGGCAGCGGCCAGGTCCTGGATCTTTTCCCGGCTGTCCACCACCGTAAACTGCCAGGTCTGACGGTTCATGGCGCTGGGGGCGTACTGGGCGGCTTTTAAGATCTGATCCAGCTCCTCTCTGGGGATCGGCCGGTTCTCAAAAGAGCGGATGCTCCGCCTTGTGAGCAGGTTTTCCATAACTGCATTCATGTGTTCGTCCTCCTTTTTCTGAGATATAAAGTATCGGCATGCGCCGCTTGCTTTCATTTTACCTGTTCTCCTGAAAAATGCAAGCCAAAAACCCAAAAATCTATTTGACAAGCCTGATTAAATCTGCTATATTAGGAAACTAATAAATACAAATCAGACAAGAAAGAGAGGAAAATTTCATGGGTACAATTATCGGTGAAGGCATTACTTTTGACGACGTGCTGCTGGTTCCATCCTATTCGGAAGTAATCCCCAATCAAGTCGATCTGACCACGTATCTGACGGGAAAGATCAAGCTCAACATTCCCCTGATGAGCGCGGGCATGGACACGGTGACAGAGTACCGCATGGCCATCGCCATGGCAAGGCAGGGCGGTATCGGGATTATCCACAAGAACATGTCCATCGAAGCCCAGGCAGAAGAGGTGGACAAGGTAAAGCGTTCAGAAAACGGTGTTATCACGGACCCATTTTATCTCTCCCCGGAGCATACGCTGAGAGACGCGGATGAGCTCATGGGCAAGTTCCGCATATCCGGCGTTCCCATCACAGAAGGCAAAAAGCTGGTGGGCATCATCACCAACCGGGATCTGAAGTTCGAGGAAGATTTCTCCAAGAAGATCAAAGAATGTATGACCAGCGAGAATCTGGTGACAGCCAAAGAGGGCACGACCATGCTGGAGGCAAAGCAGATCCTTGCCAAGGCCAGGGTGGAGAAGCTTCCAATTGTTGACGACAATTTTAATCTGAAGGGACTTATCACCATTAAAGACATTGAAAAGCAGATCAAATACCCCAACTCCGCCAAGGATGCCCAGGGAAGGCTGCTGTGCGGAGCCGCTGTGGGCATCACCGCCAATGTGCTGGAGCGTGTAGAGGCGCTGGTGAAGGCCCATGTGGATGTGGTGGTTCTGGATTCTGCCCACGGACATTCCGCCAACGTGATCCGCTGCGTGAAGATGATTAAGGAAGCTTATCCGGATCTCCAGGTGATCGCGGGCAACGTGGCTACCGGCGACGCCACCAGGGCCCTCATCGAGGCGGGAGTGGATGCGGTGAAGGTAGGCATCGGGCCGGGCTCCATCTGCACCACCCGGGTGGTGGCAGGCATCGGCGTTCCTCAGATCAGCGCCATCATGGACTGCTACGCGGTGGCGAAGGAGTACAACATCCCCATCATCGCTGACGGAGGCATCAAGTACTCCGGAGATATCACCAAGGCCATTGCCGCGGGCGGAAGCGTCTGCATGATGGGAAGCATGTTCGCGGGTTGCGACGAGAGCCCGGGATCCTATGAGCTGTACCAGGGGAGAAAGTACAAGGTGTACCGAGGCATGGGCTCCATCGCTGCCATGGAGAACGGCAGCAAGGACCGCTACTTCCAGAGCGACGCCAAGAAGCTGGTTCCCGAGGGCGTGGAGGGCCGGGTGGCTTACAAGGGTATGGTGGAGGACACGGTGTTCCAGATGCTGGGAGGCCTTCGGGCAGGCATGGGCTACTGCGGCGCCTCCGATATCAAGACTCTGCAGGAGACCGGCAAGTTCGTGAAGATTTCCGCCGCCTCCTTAAAGGAGAGCCATCCCCATGATATCCACATCACTAAGGAAGCACCCAACTACAGTGTAGACGAATAATACGGTTAAGGCCGGAGCCATGTGCAGATAGCAGTGGTTTCGGCCTTTTTAATTGCGCACGGGCCCCGAGAAGAGGTTTGTCAGCAAAAGCTGGCCGGGGCTCGACGCGGCGAGTAGGGGGGAAAGTCTCCCCTACTCGATTGTCCCATACCCTTTGCGGCGCAGCCATGTATGTGATATAATAGGAAGTGCGCTGATGCGCACGCAGGTCAGCACCCTGGCGGTGACCTGCTATGCCGAAAGGTACTTAATAAAATCAGAAAAGGCGGTAATGGCAATGAATTATGGGATGAGATGTCATGACATATGTCCAAAGGGGGACATAGACGCGGTTCTCGACGCAGTGAAAGAGAACCGCATTGATCAGATCCAGCTGGCCCTTGGAAAGTCCATAGCAGGTTTTGATTTTAATTACGGCCACTATTCTCCGGGATTTGGCCGCATGATCCGTCGGAAACTGGAGGAGAGGGGAATCCATGTGGCGGTCCTGGGCTGCTACATCAATCCTGTGAACCCGGTTGAGGATAAGCGCCGGGAGGCAGTGGGAAAGTTTATGGAACATCTGAAATACGCCAAGGCTATAGGGGCCGACATGGTGGGAACGGAGACAGGGCGGTATGACGCGGACTTTAAGGTGACCCCGTACACTTACACGGAAGGCTGCTATCAGCTTCTGTTGAAAAGCATGAGGGAGATCGTGTCCGCGGCGGAGAAGCTGGGCATGATTGTGGGGGTGGAGGCGGTCCACGACCACACCCTGTACTGTCCGGAGATGATGCGGAGATTTTTGGAAGATATAGACTCCCCAAATGTGGAGGCGATCCTGGATCCGGTGAACTTGATCAGCGGGGAGAATTTCCCCCGTCAGGACGAGGTCATAGAAAATGCCTTTCGGCTCTACGGGGACAAGATCACCATGGTCCATGTGAAGGATTTTGTCTTAAAAGAAGGGGAGCTCCAGTTTGCCCATGTGGGGGAGGGGATGTTCCACTATGAGCCTCTCATGAAGAACTTAAAATCCAGGAAGCCCTACATCACCATGCTTTTGGAGAATTCCAATAAAGAGCGGTACCATGAGGATGTGGAGTATCTGCAGAAGATCTACGATGAGGCATGAGAATATGAGCAGTCTTGGAAACTCAATAGCGGCATGACATTACGCTCGACAGAGAATATGCACAGTGGATCTATGAAATTAAGCAGCGTTTCCGTAATGCGCAGATAAAGGCTGCGGTAAAGGTTAATTCCGAACAGCTTCTTTTCAATTGGCAGCTTGGCAGGGACCTTGTCACACGTAAAGCCGAAGAAAAGTGGGGAAATGGAATCGTTGAACAGGTCAGCCTTGATTTGCAGAATGAATTTCCAAGTGTAAAAGGATTATCCGCGAGTTTGGAGAAAAGGATAAAACAGAGCAACAGAAAAAGAGCAAAGACCGCTCAATATTTTATATGGAGGAATAATCATTATGACATTGAAAGAACAGGCATTGGAAAAGCATTATCAGTGGAAGGGCAAGATCGAGGTAGTGTCCAGGACCCCCATCAAGAACAAGGAGCAGCTGTCCCTGGCCTACACCCCGGGGGTGGCGGAGCCCTGCCTGGAGATTGCCAAGGACCCGAAGAAGGTGTTTGACTTAACGAGAAGGCAGAATCTGGTGGCCGTGATTACAGACGGCACGGCGGTTCTGGGGCTGGGGGACATCGGGCCGGAGGCGGCCATGCCCGTGATGGAGGGAAAATGCGCCCTGTTCAAGGAATTTGCCGACGTTGACGCCTTTCCCATCTGCATTGACTCCAAGGACCCCAAGGTGATTATCGACACCGTGGCGCTGATTTCCAAGAGCTTTGGCGGCATCAACCTGGAGGATATCTCGGCCCCAAGATGCTTTGAGATCGAGGCGGAGCTGAAGAAGCGGTGCGATATCCCGGTGTTCCACGACGACCAGCACGGCACCGCCATTGTGGTGTCCGCGGCCCTCTTAAACGCCATAAAGGTGGTGGGAAAGAAGATGGGGGAGCTGGAGCTGGTGATCAACGGCGCGGGAGCCGCAGGGATCTCCATCGCCAAGATGCTCATCCAGATCGGATTCGGCAATGTGATCCTCTGCGACATCAAGGGAGCCGTGTATGATGGGGCGGACTGGCTGAACCCGGCTCAGGCCCAGATGGCCAAAGTGACCAACCGGGACAAAAAGCAGGGAACCCTGGCGGATGTGATGAAGGGGGCGGACGTGTTTATCGGCGTGTCCCGGCCAAACCTTGTGACCCAGGACATGGTGCGGTCCATGGCAGAGGGCGCCATCGTGTTCCCCATGGCAAACCCCACCCCGGAGATCATGCCGGAGGAAGCCCTGGCAGCAGGAGCCGCGGTGGTGGGCACGGGGCGCTCCGATTACCCCAACCAGATCAACAACGTGCTGGCATTCCCGGGGATCTTCAAGGGCGCTCTCTCTGTCATGGCCACGGACATCACCGAGTCCATGAAGATGGCGGCGGCCAGGGCCATCGCCTCGGTGGTAAAGCCGGAGCAGTTAAATGCTCAGTATATCCTCCCCTTTGCCTTTGACAAAGAGGTGGTGGATGCGGTGGCGTCGGCAGTG
>CAMTAF010000166.1 GCA_947066955.1 uncultured Hungatella sp. | reverse complement strand
CCGATCTCCTTCAAATCCTCGTAGCTGGCACCGTTCATCATCAGCTTGGTGAAGATGGTCTCCACATCGGCGCTTAAATCCCTCATAGCGGAATCACCGTACAATAATCCCTGCTTGGCCTTTTTCTCCCAGTTCTCAATGGAAGTCTCATCCATCTCCGCCTTCTGCTCGTCGGTCAGAGGGCCGTAGCTACTGTCAGGACGGGTTCTGACCTGGCTGCTGATCTCGGTTACTAAGGCGTTGAAATCCTCGAAGAAGCTCTTTACCTTCTCGGTGACACCGTCAACATCGGCTTTGGCGGTGAAGGTGATGGTTTGGGAGAGATCAAACTTAGCACCTCCTGCGTTAACTTTACCCCCAAGATCATCGGCGTTTGTCAAGCCGAATGTACCGGATACCGTAATGTTCAATCCCTCTAAGTTAAATGTATTGGAGGAACGCTCCAATCCTACGTCGATTCCATTGCCATAGCTCACATAAACGATAGCGTTTTGGCCTTCTTTGAAACCTGTATCTTTGCCGCCATCAATCTGGCCGCCAAACAGTTTCCTGGCAAGAGTATCACCAGTGCCGAGATCAATCTGCCGCCCTTTTCCTGTCTCAGAAGCTACCAGCATAAACTCTCCCGTGGCCTCTACATAAGTAGCTTTCACACCGGCCTCTTTGTTGGAATTGATCTTGGACAGAATATCGCTGATGGAGCTGTTTTCTGTCAGGCCGGTAATCTTTACGCCGTTGATTTCCAGATTCAGAGATCCGTCTGCTGCTACATAGTCCTTTACGTTATCGATTCCTAATGCATCCTGATCCAGCTTTCCGCTTAAATTCACTTTATTGGAAGCGCCGTACTCAAGCCCCATGCCTCTGAGAAGGTCGCTATCGTTGGATTTTACTGATACTGTAGAAGTATTACCTGAGGTTTTAAAAGAAAGGACATGCTTTCCCGATCCAGTGCCATCCTCTTTTTTTATCTCAATTGCTTCCGCTGTAACATTACCGTTACCAAAAGCCTGATTCAAACGTTCTTGGAGCTTTCTTGCTAATTCGGTAATCTGCGTCGTCCCATCTTTTAACGCCGCCAGATCCGTATAATCATCTTCCGTAATCAGCGTGATCTCTTTCTCTTTCCCGTCATAATTGAAAACCAGCTTCTGGTTTTTCATATAATCCAAAGCTGAAGTCATATGGCTGCTAGAATTCGTAAAGGTATTATCTATATGACTATTAAACTCGCTAAAACTAATTCCATTCTTTGTATAATTTTCCTCGTCACCAGGTTTTTGATTTTCTACGTATCCTAAAGCTTCCAAAGCGGATCCGTCTCTGATCACAAAGCCATTTCCCGCATTAGCCGAAAGCTCATTGCCATCCTTATCTTTCAACTGTATCTTGTCATCAACAAGCTGAAAGCTGAGAACATCCCCAATCTTATCGTCTCCGAACTTTATATCCGAATATTTCAATGCTTCATTCAGCTGTTTCACAAGATTATCCATATTATCCGTAAGATAATCTATAGTATGGGTCTCTCCGGCGTCATCTGTATACGTATCTGAGAATGTAAATCTTACCGTATTATTCCACTTATTATCTGTACTGTTATAGGTTCCGAATTCTATCCATGTTCCTTTTAAGTCCGTAATCTTAAATTGTTGTGACAGACTTGAAAGATTGGTCGCAAGGCCATACGTCCCTTTATGCCCTATAGACTGCTGCACCGACGAAGTTGCCAGCTGCTGAACTCCCTTTATAGACACATTATCCACCATCTGAGAGGTTCCTGTTGCTGTTACAAACTTGGAGGAATTCTCGCTTCCATGAACCGTAACCTGATTCTTAGCAAATACCATAGCATCCTTCAGATTGGAACTGGAGGAGTAGCTGGCATACTTGTCTGCCCAATCTATGATCTTATCGCTGACACCCCTATACGCCTCCTGCTTCCACTGAAGCTGTGTCATGGCCTTCTTCTGATTATTGATCTTGGTGGTGGTACCCAAAGTCATCTGCTCCACAATGGAGTCTCTGTCAATACCGGAAACCATGCCGCCGAAGCCTCTCAGAGAGGTGTTGCCCAGGCTACTGGTACTGTTGGTGCTTGATATACTCGCCATCTCTCTATCTCCTTTCACTTCTCAAATTACCTTGAAAAAATTTCTTTTTTAATCTATACTTATTTATCGACATGATATATAATAAAAATAATATTGCTGAATTCATTTTTACTATTTTTTGTACTGGAGGTACTGTTTTGTCTATCATTATTACTGTTTCCAACCAGAAAGGCGGCGTGGGGAAGACCACCACATCCGCTGCCCTCATGTCCGGGATCGCCATGGAGGGAAAGAGGGTTCTGGGCATTGACCTGGATCCTCAGGGCAACTTGGGATTCTGCCTGGGCACCGGCATGGCCAACCCCCACACTATCCTGGATGTGATGAAGGGTGCTGTCCCTGTCCACAAGGCTCTTGTGAGATGCGAGTACGGCGATCTGCTGGTGTCGGACATCACCTTGAGCAGCAGCGGCCTGGACAAGGTTACGGCCAACAGGGAGTACATCTTGAGAGATGCCATCAAGCCTGTTATAGACTTTTATGACTACATCATCATCGATACGCCGCCGGCCTTAAACCTGCTGACGGTCAATGCGTACTCGGTTTCCGATTTTCTGATTATCCCCATGGCTTCGGATATCTTAAGCCTGGTGGGGCTTGCCCAGCTCAAGGAAACCATTGAGTCCGTGAGAGAGTCTTTTAACCCAGGGCTCAACGTGCTGGGGATCCTTCTGACCCGGTTCAACCCCAGGACGCTCCTGTCCCGGGATGTGCTTGAGATGGCGGAACAGCTGGCAGGCCAGATCAACTCAAAGGTATTTAATTCGAAAATCCGCTCCGGAGTGGCCATCGCGGAGGCACCGGCCCACGGCGAGAGCATTTTTTCATATAATCCACGCTCGGCAGCGGTGAAGGATTATCAGACGTTTATCCAGGAGATCGCGTCGGATATCCATTTAAAGGAGGGTATATAGAATGGCAAAGAAAACAAACAGAACATCACACGTTATGGATCTTCTGACCAACGGCGCTTCCGGCGAAGCTCCGGCTCCGGCACAGGCCCCCGAAGCCCCCGCCGCAGGCCAGGAAAAGAAAAGCGATGTTCAGTCACATACCGTTACCCCGGCTAAGGTCACTGTGGTTGACGAGGGCAGCATCAATGACCGTGTCTCCCAGGAGATCTTGGGAAAGCTGACTGAGGAACTGGACGCCGAGAAGGCCGCGGCCGCGCCTCAGCCGGAGACGTCGTCTGAGACAGCACAGGCCAATGTACCGGAGACATCTGTTCCGGGGCAGGATACTCCCCAGGAGGCGGCTCCGGCACAGGATATTGCTCCCCAGGACGCTGCCCAGGCACAGGATCCTGCTCCCCAGGATACTGCCCCCGCACAGGGTGGAGACAGCGCTGCGGCCCCTGAAGCCGTCTCTGAACCGACCCCGGCGGATTCCTCGAATGACTCTCCAAAAGACGCTTCTGAGGCCTCTCAGGCGGTTTCTGAGGCAGTTTTGGAGTCCTCTTCCCAGGGACAGGCGCCGGCGCAGAAAGCCTCGGCAAGGGAGCCTCACCCCATTATTCCAGGGAGCCATTTTGAGAATACCACAGCGGACCGGGAGTACCGCTTTATCAATGTGATGGAACACCTCCTCATGCGCCAGGATCTGGAGTCCGTATTAAAGCAGCACAACGTATGTACCTGCCACCGCTGCATGTCCGATGTATGCGCCCTGTCCCTCACCGGGCTTCCGGCCAAGTATGTCGTCACCAGCAAGGATTCCGTTTCTCCCCTTTTAAGCTATTATGAGAACAAGTACAAGATTCCTGTGCTCACGGAACTGATCAAGGCCTGCAACAGGGTCCGCGAGAATCCTCATCATAACCGTCCGGAGTGATGAGATTTCCGGCATCGGCAGGTTCATAAAAAGATAATAACAGGCCGGAGGCTGAGCGGCTTCCGGTCTGTTTAATTTCCTTATCCAATTACGCTGCACAAACTGGCCCACTTGCTTTTTCGACAGAAAGGAGAAGCAATATTTTATGGTATTATCTTCTGAGCTTTTAGCCCTCATAGGGCAAGGCGAAAGCTATATGGTAGAATTCAAAAAATCTACCTCTGATATAACAAAAGACGTATATAATAGCGTCTGTGCTTTCTCTAACCGGGATGGTGGTCATATATTTCTTGGTATAAATGACAATGGACAAATCCTTGGTATTCAGCCTGATCGTATTGAGCAAATGAAAAAAGATTTTATTACATCTGTTAATAATGAAAATAAGATGTATCCCCCTCTTTATCTCACACCGATCCAATATGAATACAACGAAAAAATTATTCTGTATATTCGTGTCCCTTCCAGTTCAAATGTCTGTAGATGTAATGGCCGCATCTATGATCGAAATCATGAATCAGATATTGATATTACAAACCATTCCGATGAAGTTTATCGACTCTATTCCCGAAAAAACAATTCTTATTTTGTAAATAAAGTCACCCGTTTCAAAATTGATTCTTTACGTTCCGATTTAATAGCGCGTGCACGAAAAATGGCCCGCTCTAAAAGTGAAAATCATCCATGGCAGTCTATGTCTGACGCGGAATTGCTTCGCAGTGCTGGATTGATCCTTACAGATGAATACACACAACGAGAAGGTATTACAGTTGCTGCTATACTTCTATTTGGACAAGACAGTACAATAATGTCTATTTTACCTCAGCATAAGACTGATGCCATCTTCCGGATAATCAATACTGACCGTTATGATGATCGCGAGATTGTTATCACAAATCTTATTGAAAGCTATGATCGCCTCCTTACTTTTGGTCAGAAACATTTAAATAATACCTTCCACCTGGACGGAGTACAGAGTGTAAGTGCCAGGGACCATATACTTCGCGAAATCATTTCCAATCTTTTAGCTCACAGGGACTTCTCTAGTGGGTATGTATCAAAAATGGTTATTGAGCAAGATCGGATTTTTACAGAAAATGCCAATCTTTCCCATGGACACGGGATTCTCAATCTGGCCAGTTTCGATCCCTTTCAAAAGAATCCTCCCATTTCCAGAGTATTTCGTGAAATAGGGCTGGCAGACGAATTGGGATCCGGAATGCGAAATACTTATAAATATACAAAAATGTACTCTGGAGGAGAACCTGTATTTATGGAAGGTGATATATTTAAAATAACTGTGCCTCTCTCTCAAGTGGCTACTGCTACAATAGGACCTAATATTCACAAGATTCCAACAAATCAAAATAACTTGGTCAGTGACCAAGTTAATGACCAAGTTAATGACCAAGACATTGAATACAAAATTATTGATTTCTGCAAGATTCCCCGCAGTAAAAAGGATATCTGTGCATATTTAGGCTACAAAAATTTAACTTTCTTCTCCCGTAAATATTTAAATCCTCTATTAGAAACAGAAAAATTAATTATGACTATACCAGCTAAACCCAAAAGTCGAAATCAAAAGTATGTCAAAAAGTAAAAAAATATGCAAAACCCCCTCAGGAATTCCGCCTCATCGGACAACTCCCAAGGGGGTTCATATTTATTCTGCTATGTTCCTCTTACTCCCACCACAATTCCAGCTCTTCTGCTCCCAAAACCCTGTCGATCTGAGCTGCCAGGTTCTCATCCGTAACTGGAAGGAATCCGGTCACAGGGAGGTTGCCCCTCTCCTGCTTCGCGTGGGTCATAGACAGTTCCCAGTGCTCCCTGTCCACTTCACTGCCATTAATATAGTATCCGGGGACTCCCTCGGAATCATTTTCCATGGTAAAGCTCCACATATTCTTAAACACAGCCTCACCATACTCCATCTGAAACAGGCTCAGCTCTCCGCTTCTCTGGGTCATCTCCAGCCAGACTTCCTCCCCTTCCGGGTCCAGGTACAGGGTTCTTTTCTCCCCATTGTCTGACCTGTCAAATTCCGCGGAAAGCTCAAACTTCTGATCCTCAGGAACCCACACAGCGACCCTCACCAGGTCTTCCGGCTCCTGAACCCCTTCCATGACCATCAGGTCCCGGTAGCCGTCGCCGTTGATATCCGTTACCAGAAAAAACTGCTGAGTCTGGGGCTGGTTCTGGGCAGCGTCCGCGGCCTGTGTCTTTTTTCTTGAGGTTCTTGTATTGGTTTTCTTTGGGGCCGCTTTCTTGATCTCTGACCTTATGGCCTTGCGGTACTTGTCGTAAGTCTCCATCCGGGATCCGTCAGGCCCCACATACCGGCCGTCATCGGCAAACATGTTAAAACACATGGCGCCGTCCGGCCCCATATAGTATTTCCTTCCATCATCCTTGTCTGTCACCCAGCCGGTCTTCATGTAGCCCTTGGAATCCAGATAATAAGTCTTTCCATTGTCCTCCACCCACTCGTCTTTGGCAGGCTCATCCCAGGAGTACATATACTGCCAGTGCTTTCCGTCGTCTGACAGCTCCCACTCCCCTTTCTGCGCCCCGTAGGCCGCAAAGGTGCCTGCCTGGGTCAGGGCGAGGGCGAAAAACAATCCGGTTATCTGCTTTCTCAATATCATCGATCTCCGTTTCCGTTTCAGAACTGGCCATTTTCCCTGCCGGCATTAAAGCGCTCCAAAAGCTTGTCGATCACATGAACCAGGTTTCCGATCTCCGGCTTGGTCAGCTGCTCGTCAGCTCCTAACTGCTCTCCCTTGACCCTCATCTGGTCGTTGATCAGAGAGGAGAAGATGACTACCGGGACATGTCTCAGCCTGGGGTCATCCTTCACCAGCTTGGTGAGCCGGTGTCCATCCATCTCCGGCATCTCGATATCCGTGATGATCAGATTGACCTTGTCATAGAGATCAGAGTCATGGCTGATGCCCTTTAAGTAGTTCCAGGCCTCCTGGCCGTTGCTGAAATTGGTCACATTGGTAAAACCTGCCCTCTCAAGAGAATCGTCGATCATCTTCTGGAGAAGGATAGAGTCCTCGGCGATCACAAGGGGGCTGTCACACAGGGGGCGGTCGCCCATCTGCTCCACCTCAGAGATCTGGATGCTGGTCTCCGGCGCGATCTCAGCCACAATCTTCTCAAAATCCAGGATCGTCACCAACTCCCCGGCGCACTGGGCAATGCCTGTGGCCACTCCCTCTTCCCCGTGGCTTAAGGTCTTATCCGGTTTCTGGATGTCCTTCCATGAGATACGGCTGATTCCCTCAATGCTCTGCACGCGGAAAGCCACCATCATCTTGTTGAAATTGGTCACAATAAACAGATCCCTGGATTTATGCTCCAAATATTCGTTGGTGAGATAATATCCTAAATCAATAACTGTGATCAGAATGTCTCTTGGTTTGAAGATCCCTTCCACAGCCGGATGGGCATGGGGCATGGCTTTCACCTTCTCCGCCATCATGATCTCTTTCACCTTGGCTACATTGATCCCGTAAAACTCTCCCTGGATCGTAAATTTCATGATCTCAATCTCATTGGTACCTGATTCCAGAAGGATTCCTTCTTTATCTTTCTCCACTTTTATCCTCTCCTCTCTAGAGATGTTTTTCCGGTTTTCCCACGGTGCGTATCACCACGTCACCGTTTGAAACGTCGATCAGCATAGTCCTGG
>CAMTAF010000165.1 GCA_947066955.1 uncultured Hungatella sp. | reverse complement strand
TATCCTCCCCTTTGCCTTTGACAAAGAGGTGGTGGATGCGGTGGCGTCGGCAGTGGCAGAGGACGCCAAGGCCAACGGGCTGAACCGGCTGTAGGGAAGGCCGCAGGCGCGGCGCGGCGGACAGTCGGAATCCAAAGCAGCCGGAACTCAGGCGCGCAGTCGGAAGCCAGTGCCGCCGGAACCCAGGCGCGGCGGACAGCCGGAATCCAAGGCCGCTGGAATCCAGGCGCGGAAGACAGCCGGAACCCAGGCACGGCGGCCCGTCGGAAGCCAGGATTGCCAGATCCATGCCGCCGTGCTTGAGGCAGCCAGGAGATATCCGGAGCCCGCTTTGGGCAGCCTTAAGCGGACAAGTGGGCCGGCGGCCCGAAGAAGGCTCTGGCCACGGACAGGACAGCGTCATTGCTGATCCGGGCAATGTCCTTCTCTGACTGGGGCATGTCCATGTCCAGCCATTTTCTCAAGATTCCCGCTGCCCCGCAGATGGCGAATTCAAAAAAGTACTCAAAGGATTCGGAGCGGCAGGACGGGTACAGTTCTTCTGCCAGGGCCAGGGCGTTTTTGTGGATCAGGTTTTTAAACTTGGTGAAAAAACCGTCAGAGGCATTGTTCTCAAACAAGGTGCTGCAGATATCCCGGTTTTCCACGATATAGTGGACTACCGGGGACAGCACCGGCATCAGATCCCTGGGCGGTCCCATGTGGAGATAGTTGTCGATCATCTCCTGGAAATCCTCCAGCACATCCTGCTCCATGGCTTTGAGGAGCCCGTAGGTGTCCGTGTAGTGGAGGTAGAAGGTCCCTCTGTTTAAATCTGCTTTGTCTGTGATATCCTTGACCGTGATATTGTTAAAGCTTTTTTCTGACATCAGCTCCGCCAGACTTTCTTTCAGCAGCCGCTGAGTTCTGCGGATTCTGCGGTCTTCTTTTAAATTTTCCAAAAAATCCCCTCCTATTCGACAGATATGACAAAAAGTGTTCATTAATAGACAAAACCTGGAATATTAACCATTGAATCCTTTTTCTTTCTATACTATAATACAAAATAACAAGAAAATCAACATAATGTTTATTAATAATATGTTGATGATTATTAATATATATGTACAGTATAAGAAAAACGATGATTATGGGAGGGACTTATGTTAGAGAAGATGGCCCGTTTTACGGTAGAAAAAGGAAAAATCATTGAAAAATTCTTTTTTGCGGCCGTTGTCATCTGCGGATTCTGCTATCTGTTTGTGGGAGTCAACTATGACTTGAGCAAATATCTCCCGGATTTTGCTCCCACCAAGCAGGCCTTAGACGTGATGGAGGAGGAATTCGGCTACCCCGGCATGGCCCGGGTCATGGTGAAGAACGTGAGTCTTCAGGAGGCCCGGAGCATACGAAAGCGGATTGAGGCCGTTGACGGGGTGGAGCTGGTGGCAGGTCCCGACATGGCCACCAACGTGTACTCCGGGGGAGCGTTTTTGGGAAACAGCTTGAGCGACAAGTTCTACAAGGACGGCAACGCGGTGTTCCAGATCATCTTTGAGGACGGGGACGCGGATGAGAGCACCCACCAGGCCATCAGGGAGATCTACGACATCGTGGGAAAGGAGAGGGGCTGCTTTGCCGGGAGCGCGGTGTCCAGCAAGGAGAGGCAGGAGTCCGTTTCCCGGGAGATCACCATGGCTATCGTGATTATTTGGCTTATCCTGACACTGACCACCACCTCCTGGTTTGAGCCTTTTTTGTTTATCCTGGTCATGGCGGTGGCGATCATCCTGAACATGGGATCCAACCTGATGTTCGGAAGAATTTCATTTTTTACTTTTTCCACTGCAGCTATCCTGCAGCTGGCGGTTTCCATGGATTACTCTATTTTCCTTCTCCACACCTACACGGCGTTTAAGAACACGGGGCTGGAGACCAAGAAAGCCATGGAGAAAGCCATCATGGAGGCATGCAGCTCCATCATGGCCAGCGGCGCCACCACCATTGTGGGATTTCTGGTGATCGCGCTGATGAAGTTCAAGATCGGCAAGGATGTGGGGTTTGTTCTCACCAAGGGCATTATCTGCAGCCTGATGACAGTGATGTTCCTGATGCCCACCCTGATCCTGCGGTTTGACAAGAAGATCGAGAGGACAGCCCACAGGCCCCTGATTCCATCTTTTGACGGGCTGGGGAAGGTGATGTACCGGATCCGGATTCCTGTGCTCATTGTGGCTCTGTCCTGCGCGGTTCCCTGCTACTTCGGACAGTCCATGAACTATTTCTACTACGGAGACGACGCTCTGGGCTCTGGTCCAGGAACCAGGGTCTATGAGGATTCCAGGGAGATCGAGAGGGTGTTCGGCAAAGCCAACGTGGTCATCGCCATGGTCCCCAACGGAAGCCCCATCAGTGAGAGGGAGCTGACAAAAGAGCTGGAGGACCAGGAATTTATCGACTATGCCCTGTCCATGGCGGGGACCCTTCCCCAGGGCCTTCCTGAGAGCTTCCTGCCTTCCAATCTGGTGGAGCAGCTTCGGACAGACAAGTACGCCAGGATCCTCATATCCATGAAGACCATGGAGGAGAGCCCGTACTCCTTTGCCTGCAGCGACCGCCTGACCCAGATCGTCAGAAGCTATTACCCGGAGGACTCCTATGTCATCGGCATGACGCCTACTACCATTGATATCCGGGACATTTTGACAGACGACTACAACCGGGTCTCCATCATCTCCCTTCTGGGGGTGGCCGTGGTGGTTATGATCACCTTCCGGTCCGTGATGGTGCCCATCCTGGTGATCATCCCCATCGAGGTGGCGATCTACCTAAACATGACGCTGCCCTACATTTTCGGGGAGAGCATGGTGTACATAGGCTACATAATCGTCAGCTGCCTGCAGCTGGGGGCCACCATCGACTACTCCATCCTGATGACCAACAATTACATGGAGATGCGGGAGACTATGGACAGCCGGCATTCGGCAGTGGCGGCTATTTCCAAGAGCGCCCTGTCTGTCATCACCTCAGGCTCCATCCTGACGGTGGTGGGTTATCTTCTGTATTTCACTTCCTCCATCCAGGCTATCTCCCAGGTGGGACGCCTTGTGGGGAGAGGAGCCCTTCTGTCCATGGTGCTGGTGCTGTCCCTTCTGCCGGCACTGCTGGCGGCATTTGACAAACAGATCAGAAAGCAGCAGGAGAAGGCGGCCCTGAAGGCTGCGAAGCGAAGAGAGAGAATATCAAAGAGAAGAAAAAAAGAGAACAGAGGGAAAGAGGTGGCTTGCAATGCGGAATAAAGGGAAGAGGAGATCAGCCATGGCATTGGCCGCGTGGTTTGCCGTGGAGGGAGTCATGTGTGCCTACGGCAAGGCCGGGCAGCCGGGGTGCGACGAGGCCATGTATGTGACCATGGACCCTTACGGAAATACCACCCAGGCCAGTGTGGTAAAAAGCTACAGCCTTCACGGCGCAAAGGAGATCGTGGACTATGGGGATTACTTGGAGGTCAACAACATGACCGACCACACGGTCCCTGATATAGACGGCGCCCAGGTGATTTTCCGCCTGCCGGAGGATTCCGGCGCCGACAGGTTCTATTTTGAGGGAAAGTTAGAGCCGGGAGAGGTGGAGAAGAGCCTTCCCTGGGATATCCATGTCACCTACCGCCTAAACGGCGTGGAGAGGACGATGGAGGAGCTGGTCCACGAGAAGGGGCTGGTGGAGATCACCATAGACGCTATACCGGACAAAACCTGCAGCGATTATTATAAGAACAACATGACCCTGGAGACCGTGGCCATGGTGGATATGGAGAAGAACTTGAGCGTGGAGGCAAAAGGAGCCCAGGTTCAGTCCATGGGCACCATGAAGACCGTGCTGTTCATGGCCCTCCCCGGGGAGGAACAGCATTTTCAGCTGAACATCGGCACCGATGATTTTGAATTCGGGGGACTGATGTTTTTGATGGTGCCGGTGACCTTAAGCCAGCTGGAGGACTTGGAGGAGCTGCGGGATGCCAAGGATACGGTGAAGGATTCGGCGGACGCCATCAGCGACAGCCTGGATGTGCTCCTGGACAGCCTGGAGGGCATGGAGGATGGCCTTAAGATGACCGTGGACGGCCTGGCGTCTTTAGAGCAGTCCAGACAGGTTATTTCCAGGAGAAAAGACGGGATCTATGTGGACGCGGACCGGGCCCTGGAGGTGTTAAATGAGCTTTCCCAGAGAGGAGTCCCCTTTACAGGATATGTGGAGGAGGCCAGAAAGGCCTTGGAGGATGGCAACGACGACCTCAACGAGCTGACGGACCTGGTTCAGGACTTAGACATTGACCTTGACGACCTGGGAAGGGATCTGGCGGATGTGAAGGCGGACCTAAGGACCACGGAGAGCCTTCTGGGAGCCGCGGGAAAGGATTTGAGGGCGTGGGAGCAGCAACTGGAGAAGCTGAAAAAGGATTTGGAACAGCTAAAATCCGCCAAAAAGGCTCTGGAGAGCAGCACTGGCCGCGCCCAGATCTACGAGGAGACCTTGGAGAGGCTGAGGCAGATCCTGGAGGACCATGAGGATGTGCTGGGGATCTCCCCGGAGGAAGTGGAGAGGCTTAAGGAGCAGCTGGATCAGATCCTGGGCGCCGGGCTCTCCCACATACCGGCCGAGGAGCTGGAGCGTCTGATCGCCAGCGCCAGCGATGCCCTGCGCCAGATCCAGGGCGGTGATTTAGAGGGTTTTCTGCCGGAAATCGGCTTAAGGCAGCTGATCGAACAGCTGAGGCAGCTGGCGGGAAAAGGCCAGGAGGAGGCGTCGGCAAAACTGGACAGCCTCATCGATCAGGTTCAGGGCCAGGTGGATGCCTTAGAGACCATGGTCCGGCGGGTCCGGGAAGGCGGGGAGAATCTCTCCCATGTGTTGGAGGACAGCCGGGATGTCATCGACACCCTGAGGGACACAGGGGACAGGACCCAGGATCTGATCTGGCAGGTGTCCTCCATGCGGGATACGGTGAACAAGTACCACCAGACAGCCACTGCCGCCATGGATGATACCAAGGGCCTGATTGACAGCGCGGTGAGAGGAACCTCTGCCATGTACCAGCTTATGGTGGAGGTGGAGAGCACCTTAAAACAGGCGGGGATTCCCCTGAATAAAGGAACCAGGGACACCATAGCGGGCCTGTCGGAGGCCTTAAACCAGGGTATCGAGGGCCTGTCCCAGACCACGGTGATCCGGGGCGCCAAGGACACGGTGGAAGACCTCATTGAGGACAAATGGGATGAGTACACAGGGGAGAAGATGAATCTGCTCAACGCCGATGTCAATGCCCAAAAGATGTCATTTACCTCACTAAAAAACCCGGAGCCTGAGAGCCTGCAGATCATTCTGAGGACAGAAGGCACCGGGGAGGCAGAGGAAGAGCCGGAGACAGAGACAGACGAGTCTTTCCACTCTGAGGGGAATTTTCTGGACCGGATCTGGAACATCATCATGGAGATCTTCCGCTCCATCGCCGGGATCTTCCGGTAATCAGGATCCGCTCTTTTCCCTGTGGGGGAGCCGGCCCCGGAAGAACCGCTTCTTAAGCTCCGACCAGCTGAAGGGGATCAGAGGATAGATGTAGCTCTTCCCTGCAATGGTTTTGTTGAACACGATAGCGCAGACAGACAGTACCACGCCTGCGGCAAAGCCCCAGTAGTTGAAAAGAGCCGTGAGGATCAGCATCAGCATCCTCATGAATTTCAGGGCATAGCCCAGCTCGAAGCTGGCCTGGGAATAGTTGGCCACTGTGACAAATGCCATGTACAGCATGGTCTCGCTGTTGAACCATCCGGATTTTACTGAATACTCCCCAAGGACAATACCCGCGATGACGCTTAAGGGGGTGGTGAGCATGCTGGGAGTGTTGATGGCCGCCAGCCGCAGTCCGTCGATGGCAAACTCCAGGATCATCAGCTGAAAGAACAGGGGCACATAGGGCCGGTCCGACAGCTTGATGAACTCCAGCCAGGGCGGCAGGATGTGGGGATTCTGCATCAGCAGGAGCCAGAAAGGAGTGAGGAACAGGGTCAGGAAGGAGATCACCATCCGGGACAGCCTGAGATAAGTGCCTGTAACCGGCGGAAAATAGTAGTCATCCGCCTCCTCGATAATGTCGAAGACAGAGGAGGGCAGGATCATGGCGGCAGGGGAGTTGTCCACCAGGATCACCACATTGCCCTCCAGGATGGAGGCCGCCGCCGTGTCAGGCCGCTCGGAAAATTTGAACTTGGGGAAGGGATTGTACCATTTGCTTGGATACAGGCACTCAGCCAGGCTTTCCTGATTCATGGTAAGGGCATCAACATGGAGCTTTTGGATGCGGTTCTTGATCATGGACAGCAGCTGCTCATCCACCCGCCCCTTTAAGTAGCACACCGCGATGTCCGTGTGGGAGCTCTCCCCCGCGCTTAAGATCTCCATGGTGAGCTTGGGGTCCCGGATGCGGCGGCGGATCAGGGCGGTGTTAAAGATCAGGGTCTCCACAAAGCCGTCCCGGGATCCCCGCATGACCTTGTCCTTCTCAGGCTCCGACACCCCTCTGGCGGGGTAAGTGCGGCAGTCCACCGTGAGGCAGCAGTCATAGCCGTCAATAAAGATGCAGGAGATGCCTGTGAGGAGCTGGACAATCACAGAGTTCTTGTCCGTCACCAGCCCCACTTCCCCGTAAGGCACATACTGCTTGGAAAATTCATGAGCCTCTTTTGGCATGTCCTCCGGCTTTATTGAGGACCACACCTGAAAGATCTTTAAAAGCACCTCGTCTTTGGTAAATCCGTCTATAAAATAGGCACAGGCCAGACGCCCGCCGATGCGCAGGGTCCGGTATACCACGTCAAAATTGGCGTTCACATCCAGAATCTCGTTCATGGACCGGATATTTTCCTCGATCTGTTTTGAAAAATCCATGGATACGCTCCTTCCTGTATTGATTTTCAATGAAAGTATGCGCAAAAAAAGAAAGTTTATAAGGGAAAAATTTGATGTTTCGACGTATGAATTCCAGAAAAACGGGGAATGCTATTGTGCAAAACCGCAAAAAATTATTGACAAAACCTGGATAAAATGGTATATTTATGGGCAGAAGCACGGAGGGGTGCCGTGCTCACATTGGTATGGGGATACCAGAAAAACTTATAATGAAGCGGTTATGGTGATCGTGAAAGCAGAACGGTTTTCTGTGGGGAGGAGACTGACTATGCGAAATAAGCAATAAAGCAGAAAAAGAGAAGGCCAACCTGTCTAACAGGCATGGCGCTTCTCTTTTTCTATATGTCTAAAAAGGGAGGAGCCGGTTCGTCTCCGAAGAGCCGAACCGGCGGATTATGAAAAAAATCTTATCAAATGTAAGCAGCTTTACTTTCGATGGTTTAAGTATATACGGGAAATATGAAGAAGATTTTTCGATGATGTAAAAGTGATATGAAAAAATTGTTAACAAATTGTGAATGGCATTTGGGAGAGAAAAAGTGCTTGCATTCCACAAGAGAATCAGCTATGATAAAAACAGGACGTGCGACTGGCGGAGCGTGGATGAAACCACAGGGGAGCACGTAACTTCAGAAAGCCGACCGCCTGGGCGCCTCGCAGGGAGGATGTCCAGGCGGTTTTTTATGCGCAGGCCCGTGCAGCAGAAGTTGGCCGCTAAAGCGGCGCACGGGCCGCGCGGCGAGTAGGGGAAAAGACCTCCCCTAC
>CAMTAF010000164.1 GCA_947066955.1 uncultured Hungatella sp. | reverse complement strand
CCCCTGACCCGGGCAGCAGATAGTACCAGCAGCCATTAAGGAATTTCCAGCCTTCGTCCATGTATCCCCTCTCATTAAAATGATAGACCACGCCGTTAATTCTGGCCCACTGATCTCTTGGATAGCTCTTATCCGGCCTCTCCAGCCACCAGCCCCTGGCATCTTTATACCATGTTCCTGTAAGGGAAACCGCCGACTCCGGGCCGCCGATGCCTGGCGCCGCCCACGGGCTGCCGGATACAGCTCCGCCGCTCCCAGGGCCTTTGCTGCCGCCGGAACCCCCGCTGCTTCCTCCGCTGCTCCCAGGGCCTCCGCTGCCGCCGGAACCCCCACTGCTGCTCCCGGTGCTTCCACTGCTGCCGGAACCTCCACTGCTGCTCCCGGAACCTCCGCTGCTCCCAGAGCCTCCGCCGCCGCTCCCGGTACTTCCGCCGCCGGAACCCCCGCTGCTTCCCCCGGTACTTCCGCTGCCGCCGGAACCCCCGCTGCTTCCCCCGGTACTTCCGCTGCCGCCGGAACCTCCGCTGCTTCCTCCGGTACTTCCGCTGCTTCCTCCGGTACTTCCGCTGCCGCCGTCGGAACCTCCGCTGCTTTCTCCGGCACTTTCATCTCCGCTGCCGCCTATACCGTCTCCATTGCTTTCGCCGGAATTTCCGTCGTTTCCTCCGGAACTTCCGCCAGAGCTTCCTCCGGAACCTCCGTCGCTGCCGCCTCCTTCTGTGTCATGGCTGCCGGAATCTCCCTGGCTCTTGTCCGTGCCGTCTCCGCCGTCACCGCCGTTTTCTCCCTCCCCTGTTTGGTCTTCGTCTCCGGTATTGTTTTCTCCTTGGTCTCCCCCGGCATTCCCGCCTTGTCCTGCGTCTCCGTTTCCTCCTGTGTTTTCCCCGTCTCCGGTTCCCTCCGTATTTTCTCCCTCACTGTCCTCTTCTCTCAGAACCACCTTATTTACCTGAAAATCAGACATATCCTCCGGGCATTCTGCCGGGAAAGTGTAAAATGTCAGGCTGCTGCCGTCTGTGACGTACCAGATCACCTGATCGTTATAGATCACTGCCTGGCAATTGGACAGGGTTCCCTCAAAACTGCCGGTCTCGCCGCCGCAGAGCAGATTTCCCTCGCCATCCACAAAAGCGATCTCCACCACCCCTGCATCCCCTATGTTCGTATATTTCTTGATAGGATCGGAATACTGCTTTTCCCACATCACAGCGAACAAATCGCCGGAAATCTTTACCAGCATGGGATTACCTGTGCTGTAATCCCCTCCCTCCTCGTAATGGGTCAGCTGGACATCTTTAAGCGCTTTCTCCTTATCCTCCGGCTCCCTCTCAGCCATCCAGAGAAAGACGTTGAACACATCGCTGTCGTCAAAATTCTCCTGGTCAACAGAGCTTCCCGCTGTTATATAATATTTGTCGGACAGCTCCAGACCTCCCACCGTAACGCCTGTATAGTTGTCCCCGGATACCCCGCTGATAGGGTGCAGTTTCCAGCGGACAATGGGATCCTCGGCCAGATCCTCGGCCGGATAACAGCCAAGCAACACGGATCTGGCGGGGAAAGCATCGCCTTGGTCTACAAAGACAGCCACTCCGTCTTCCACTTTCACAAACTGGTTAAAAGAGTGGGAGACGAATCTGGTGAAGTTGTCCTCATCATCCACCGCTGTCGCCATGGCCTCTGTGTTCACAACAATGGTCATATTTTTCTGATGGTGCACTCCATCACCTAATTGATAAATGGTCTTTGATGTATGGATGCAGAGTTCCGCTCCCTCCTTATCCATGCTGAGTCCTCCTGAAGCAAAAGGGACAAATACATCCTGGGCGTACAGACCCATGGATCCCAGGCGTTCCATTTCCTTGCTGTACTTGACAATCCGGATTACCTCCACTTCATCGCTCTCCTCCGGGTTCTTCTGTCCAAAAACCATATAGAACTCTTCCCCGTCTTCATAAAACCCTCCGAACAGGGGAAGTTCCAGGGGGACGCCCCAGCTTCTCACAAACTGGTAATCCGGGGTATACTCTTCGATGATCACCTGGTCTCTGTCTCTGCAGTACTCTGTCCGGAAAAGATTTCCACCCATTCCGGTCCACAGATGGGATCTCCATGAGGCCCTGGGATGAATTTGGTAATTATTCCCATGGGCATTGTTGGTCCCAACAAACCCCGTCTCACCTGTGAGCTCCAGAGGCGTCCCCACCATGTCCTCCAGTTTCTCATAGGTAAATTCTGTACCCTTGGGGAAGGAGGCCTGAGCGAGAAATTCCACACTCTTAGGGATCACCACCGACCTTATGGCCGTATCCGTAAAGGCCCACCTCTCAATGCGCCGGACGTGTTCCGGAATCTTGATGTCAGCCAGGCTGAGGCAATAGTTGAAAGCGTAGTTTCTGATCTTGGTCAGGCTCTCCGGCAGCTCCACGCTGACTAAATTCTTACAGCTGGCAAACGCGCTCCGGCCGACCGCTGTGATGCCTTCTCCGATAATGACCTTTTTAACATCCTCAGGCCGCCACAAAACGTTCCAGTTCCCTTTACCGCCGGTATAGACCCCGCCCATATCGGGGATATCCCCGTCACCCATGACATTCATAACACCGTCGCTGGTCAAAACCCATTTGAGATGCTCATCGTAGGTATCCTTAGCTATGGGAATCACCCCGGCCACGTTGGGGCATTGGGAAAATGCTCCTCCCTCGATGGTGACCACGCTGTCCGGGATGGTTACATCAGTCAAGCTGGTACACCCGTAAAAAGCCTCTCTGCCAATCTCCCTCACCGCCTCGGGGATTTCCACAGAGGTCAGGCTCTTACAGGCGCAGAAAGCCTTTCTTCCGATCTTTGTCACCGAGGCCGGGAGCTCTGCGGCGGCAAGGCTATCGCAGAACCGAAAACCCGCCTCCCCGATGACCGTAACCCCCTGGGGAATTTGGACTTTGAGAGCATAGCTGCATCCGTCAAAGGCATAGGTCCCCACAGATGTGACCCCCTCCCGGATTTGGATTTCCTTAATAAGATCAAAGCAGGAAAACCACGGAAAGTCTGTCCAGTCGGCCCCATCGGGCATAGGGCCTGTGCCTCCCACGGTCAGGGTTCCCTTTCTGTCTAAATTCCACCATATCTCTTCTCCGCATATCCCCTTACCCATGGGAATCTCCTCTGGCAGGAGGGGACATCTGTCAAATGCCTTGGCCTCAATGGTCACCACCGTATCCGGCAGCGCAACCCGCTCCAGATTTTTGCAGTTCCAGAACGCCATCTCTCCGATAAAGGTCACGCTGTCCGGAATCGTTAAGGCAGTAAGATTTTCCATGCTCACAAACAGATGTCCGCCGATGCCGGTTATCCCGTCCTCAAAGATGATCTCCCGGATATCATTGCTATAAGAAAACCATGGGATGTTCCGCCAGTCATCCTCCCTGGGCAGATCCCCCTCCCCGCTGACGGTCATCACCTGGTCCTCGTCAATGCTCCACCAGAAGCTGTCGCCGAAAGTTCCTTCTCTCGGTTCCTCCCTCTCCTTCTGAATCTCCCCCATCAGCTCATTATAAAAATTCCCAATCTCCCAGAACTCCGCGTCAGACCTTGTGGCCTCTCCCCTCTTCTCCTCTTCCTCCCGGCTCCGAAGGCCGTCCGGCTCCTCAAGGGCCTCTGCCCTGAAAAGACCCCCTGCCGCGGCCGTCATTGTCTCCGAACCTGTCAGTGCCAGCGCCAAAAGGACTGCCGCCCTGGCTTTCAGCCTCCTCAAAGTTCCACGCTTCCCGGGATGCTCTTTTTTCATATAGTCTCTCTCCTTCCTGATGCTGCGTCTCTGCCTGCTTCATAGCCTCAAAAAAATTTATAGACAGAGTATAACAACTTTCAGGAAAGATTTGGTCGCTTCACGGGCGACAATGCCCTAAACCCTGGTATACCGCCCTTTTACACATTTCAGCAGCGAATCACTGCACAGACGCTTCAGCCATGTCTCCATCTGCTTTTTCGCCACATGAAAGGCTTCCGCTGCCTCGTCCTTTGTCATCCCATCCAAGAAATGCTCCATGATATAGGGACCCGCCGCGTCATACATATCCAGTCCCCGTTCCGGAGACTCCTCCTTCTCTTTCGGCCCTCCCCCTTGTTTCTCCGGCGACTCTGCCGGCTCTTTCTCTTGTTTCTCCGGCATCTGAACCGGCTCGTCCCTTTGCTTTTCCGGCATCCGGGCCGGCTCCTCCCTCACCATCTCTCCTTTTTCCGGCCCAGCGTTCTCTCCCCCTGGGGAAGAAAACATCTGAATCTGCTGGAAATCTTCCTCTTTTTTTGTCACCGCCTCATACACAGAGATTTCCGACAGCTCATAGGGAACCGCCCCTTGCTGGATCAGCTTTTTGTTCCCCTCATATTCCCGGCAGTTCCACACCAGAACCTTAGTCCACCCGTTTTTCATGGCCTCCTTGGCGCCGTTCCAGGTTCCGCCCTTGTTGTAATCAGAAGCTACCACAAACGTCCCGTAGGAGGCGGCATAAATATACTTATTGCGGTTCATGGCCCTGGCCGCCGTGAATCCCACATCAGGTTTCACATCAGATATCAGCAGGCGCTGGCCGCTGATGATGGAATCTATGATATCCTTTCGCCGGATCTTGGACAAAAGGGAATCCCCTATAAAGGAAACCGCCGCGCTGCCGGATTCAATGGCTGTTCTCTCTGAAACCGTATCCACTCCCTTGGCGCCGCCCGAATACACGATCAGACGCTCAGCCGCCGCCTTCTCCACCAGCTTTTGGGTAAAGGCGATCCCCTTCTCATCTACATTTCTGGAGCCCACCACACCGATGCCGATCTTTTTTGCCAGCGTAATATCCCCTGAGCAGAAAAGAACAGGAGGTGTTTTTTTCTTTAATTTCCGTCTCAGCAGGACAGGATAATCCTGGTCAAAGACAGTTACAATATCGATTCCTTTTCGCTCCAGATCATCCAACTCAAAAGCCACGGCCCCTCCCCGGGACAACAGCTTCTTTATTCGTTTCTCATACTCCCGGCCATATCCTGCCTCCTTTAAAAAAGCTTGATCCCGGCTGGCCAGGATACCGGGCTGCTGCCCATATTGGGCTGCCTTGTCCAAAAACTCGTTCCACTCTGTCGGAGACAGAGGCTTCACAGGATCGTCACTGCCTATCCCCAAATAAGAGCACAGCAGAATAGCGATCATCGCATTGTCAGAAAATCTCATTTATTCATCTCCATTCCTGCCCGCGCTGTCTGCCAACGCGAAGGGGAACACCTTCCCGCTCCCCATTTTTCTAAGCTTATATCCACACACCGTAAACGTCCACCTGGAATCCACCATGTCGTCCACCAGAAGAACATTGCCTTCAAGAGGCCTCTCCACATCAAATGACTCTGCGGCGTTTTGATACTGACGGAAGCTTGTGTGGAATTCTTTCTGGCAGCCGCTGTCCCGGGTTTTCTTGATAACCTCCTCATACCGGAGCCCTAAGCGGTCTGCCAGCCTTCTGGCAAACTCCGGAACCAGAACCGGTCTTCGCAAAGACGGGACAGGCGTCACCCAACTGATCTGATTCTCAGCCACAAAATCTTTGAGCAGTTCTGCCGCCGCCTCCACCAGCTCATCGTCGAAATGTTTATCTCTGTATTTGCCTTTGATCACAAGCCTTCCCCAGCCCGCGTCTCCATAACTGCTCAGCACTCTTCCTGTCCCGCACAAATAATCATCCGAAATCTTGGCCTTATCGTCAACTTTGACTCCCAAAGGCCATCTTTTCCTGGGGAGAATCACATTGAAATCCTGCCGGATAAATCTTTGAGCCTCTGTGAGTGTATCCCTCCTGATCTCCTCCGTAATCAGGGGATGCCCCAGACAGTTCGCGCATTTGGCGCACGCTTGCGCGTCCGGGTCATTGAGCGCGTCCGCGATAAATTTCATGTAACAATCCTTTGTCTCCGCAAACCGATTCATCTGCTCCAACTCCTCCCGCCGTATGGCGGTGATCCTGCGGCTTTTCTCCATATCCGGTTCCCAGGGCCTGGGATTGGGGCGGTAATAGGATTCGGTCTTATAGATGGCCTTTTCCACTGTCAGGTATTTGACACAGGCCTTGATCTTCTCCGGCTTCATGTTGACGGCCCGTTCCAAATCCCCCAGTTTCATCCCGGGATCTGGATGTTCTCTCACCGCATTCACAATTTCCACCATAAGATCCTCGGTAGGGAAGGCGGATTCGATAAAATACCGGCTGATCTGATCATCCTCCTCTCCGCACATCAGAACCGCCATTGCCCTGTCAATTCCTCTGCCTGCCCGGCCGATCTGCTGATAGTAAGCCACCAGATTTCCTGGTTTTTGAAAATGAACTACAAAGCCAATATCCGGCTTGTCAAATCCCATGCCAAAAGCCACGGTGGCAACCAGCACTTTAATCTGATTGGACATAAAAAGGCTGACAATGGTTTCCTTGCTCTCCTCCCCCTCCTTATCCACAGCCGCGTAATACATCCTGCTGGAGACCCCGTTGGCTTGGAGCCATCTGTGTACCAATTGACAGTCCCTGACCGTCAGACAGTAGACCAGCCCTGTGCCCGGCAGTTCTTCGATGTGGTCCGTCAGCCACGCCAGCCTCTCTTCCTTTGTCTTTAGCTTTATGACCTGAATCTCCAGAGATTCCCGGGTCAGACTTCCTCTGCTCACCAGGAGGTCCTCCCCCAGCTGGCTTTTAATATCAGCGATCACCCTGTCATTGGCTGTTGCCGTGGTGGCCAGAACCGGGATATAAGGAGGCAGCGTCTGGATAATCTCAACAACGCGCCTGTAATCCGGCCTGAAATCATGGCCCCAGTCCGAGATACAGTGGGCCTCATCCACCACAAACAGCTGAATCTGTACAGCCCCGGAACCCAGCAGGCTTCGAAATTCATCATTAGCCAGCCTCTCCGGAGAAATGATCAGAGCATCCACCTGGTTATTCTTTATGTCTTCTATGACAGTCTCCCAGTCATCCGGATTTTCCGAATTGATCGTCGCAACATGGAGCCCCAGTTTCTCCGCCGAGCTGATCTGATTGTTCATCAGCGCCAAAAGCGGGCTTATGATCAAAGTGGTCCCACCTGCCTTTTTTCTCAGTATCTTTGTGGCCAAAAAATAGACCAGGCTCTTTCCCCAGCCGGTTTTCTGGACAACCAGCGTCCGTTTTCCGTCAAGAATACCCTGGATCGCCTCCTCCTGCCCGTCTCTGAACCTGGCCTCCTCCCCATAGGCTGCTTTTAGCTCTTGTAATAATTCTCCCATATAAATCCTCCTCGTTTTCCGCAACGACACCCGGCGCTGCGCGTTTGCCTTCCTCCTCTATTGTAAAATAAAAACGTTCTTTTTTCTACCGGAAACGAGAAAAACCCTGTAAACTCGGCTTCCTGCCGTGTTTACAGGGTTTTTCACACTGGGCTAGCTGGATTCGAACCAGCGAAATGCAGGAGTCAAAGTCCTGTGCCTTACCGCTTGGCGATAGCCCAAAATTGAGACTGTTTTATAATAGCATAAATTCTATAGGTTTGCAAGCCAAAAACCCCTTTTTTTGGTTTTCCGCGGGGCCCGGTCAGCTCTGCTGACAAACCTCTTTTCGGGGCTCGTGCGCATAAAAAAAATTCCCGAAGGAATTAAGAAGGTGGATACAGGGACTCGAACCCTGGGCCTCCAGAGCCACAATCTGGCGCGCTAA
>CAMTAF010000163.1 GCA_947066955.1 uncultured Hungatella sp. | reverse complement strand
ACAGACTATGAAAATGGCGCATTTTTAAAGATGCAGATTCAGGTCAAAGCCGGAGCGCACAGGATGGAAATCCCTTCTGCCTGCTCTGTAGCCAGATTGCTCATCTGATTTAATGCCATGGGGATAATGGCGCCGCTTCTTATAAACATGGGGATGCTTCCCATGTCCACAGGGATCTCTATGGTCTGTCCTCCCTGGTAAGCTTCTCTTGTGTTAAAGTCGTAGAACATTTCTCCTGCGGGAAGATATATTTTTCTTGTCTTTGCGCCTTTCTCCACCACGTTGGCTACCAGAAGAGAGTCTCCAATCATAAAGTCCACGCCTTCTTCGTAGCAGCGGCTGTCATGCTGGAACGCGCTGCACATAGGTTCCATGATGGGAAGTCCTGTCTCGTGGGCTCTCTCCATGAGGGAGTAGAAGTAGGGAATCAGGCGGTAGCGCAGTTTGATGGCAGCCCGGATATATTCTGTATAGTTCCCGTACATCCAGGGCTCTGTCACCGTGTTGTCCGTGTTCACGGAGTGCACGGAGAATCTCGGCTGGAAAATTCCGTTCTGGACCCAGCGCACCATCAGCTCTGCCTCCGGCGACGGCCCGTAAAATCCGCCGATGTCGCAGCCCTGGTTTGCCACGCCGGAAAGGCTCATGCCCAGAATGGTGGCGATATTGTATTTTAATGCCTCCCAGCATGTCAGATTGTCCCCGGCCCAGGTCTGGGCATACCGCTGAATTCCCGCGTGGCCGGAGCGGCACACGATAAAGGGACGGATATTTCCGAAGGTCTCCTGGATGGCTTCTGCCGTCACATGGCACATGATGTTGGACATGGCCGCCTTTATGTGGCCGATGGTGATGCCTTTGCCCTCAAAATCGCACCTGCAGTCTTTGTCCACCATGCTGTCATACTCGCAGTTGTCGTTCCACACAGAGCTGGTTCCCATTTCCAGGACAGACTCTTTCAGCATTTCCTTCCACACTTTTCTGGCTTCCGGTTTTGTGAAATCCACAAATACGCCGGGGCCGCCCCACCAGGTTCCCACTCCCGGCTCGTCGCTTTGGCTGTCCTTCACAAAGATCCCTTTGGCCTTCATCTCCTCCAGACGGGGATGGGCCAGGAGGATTCCCGGTTTTACGTTGGGTGAAACGGTGATCCCCCTCTTTTTCATCTCGGCAAAGAACCGTTTGGGGTCTTTGAAACGCTTTTCATTCCAGGTAAATACGCACCTTTTCAGACCTTCCTCTGTATCCTGGGAGGTGTAGCCGGAAGAAAGCTGGAAGCCGTCTACGGGGATGTCCTCTTCCTTTGTGGTGTCGATAAACTCGATGATTGCGTCGTCGCAGTTTTCATCCAGTTCCGGATAGTACATGGAAGAGCCAAGATACCCCAGAGCCGTCCTTGGCAGCATGGCGGACTTGCCGGTCAGGTCGGTGTAGCGCTCCACCACCTGGCGGATCTTCGGCCCCGCGATGAAGAACAGATCAATATCCCCCGCGTCTGTCCGGTAGCGGCTGTGCATTTTCCAATAATTGCTCTTCTCACGTCCCATGTCAAAATCGCATTCCGCCGTGTTGTGATAAAAATATCCTGACGCCTTTTTGCTGGTCTTGTTGGCCTTGATATAAAAGGGAATGTGTTTGTACAGGGAGTCTGTCTCCTTGGGGTTGTATCCCATGGCATCCTTGGGGCTCATGCACATGTATTTCTGCGCCTTGTTCCACTCCCCGCTCTTCTCTCCGAACCCGTAGAAACAGTCATCTGGTGAAATCTCGCTGGTGTGGATCCTCCGGTGGTTTGAGTCCTCCTGATACGCCAGGTCCACGATATCACGGTGGATCATATCCCCATCTTCATCGTAAATGGCAATGCAGAACGGGTCCTTTTCCACCACTACCTTGAGATGCCTGCCCTGCAGCACGGCCTTGTCCTCTGAATCCGTCAGCGCGGCCTGTGCCGGTTCCACTCTTTTTCGGTACTGTCCCATCAAAGAATCCATGGGATCTTCCCACGCGGTCATGGCCAGACTGTAAGATCCTTCCGCAAAATCGCCGTCAAATCCTGCCCGGATCCTGACGATCCAATCTGTCATGAACCAAACCCGCAATTCTACACAGTTTGTCTCAATGGAAAAATATCCGTCTTTTTGGCAAACCTTTAATGCTTTCCTGCAAACTTTCACTGCCTCTCTCCTCCTTTTCTCCTGTGCAATTTTCATTACCCAATGGTTTGGGCGGCCAGGTTTTATAGTATTATCATACAAAATCGATATGGCGAAAACTAGACGAATCTTGCATTCTTCTTCTCCAAACTTTACTTATTTTGTCTTTTTGTATTCTTTCCACATCTTTTTCTGGCGCTATTCCCTGGATTTCATCTGATTTTTCCACGGTGATCCGCTGACAGGCAGGAAATATGCACCAGATAAGTGAGCAATATACGTAAACTATTGGGTTCAATAGAGCAATTTTCGTCTGGCAATTTCTTCCGTTTCCATATATAATAGATAATATTTTTGTACAAGGGAGGGCTCTGTTATGGCCAGTATGAACTGTCACTATTATAGTTCCACTTTGCAAAGCAATATCTCGCTGAATGTCATTATCCCCACACCACAAGGGAATGAGCAGATCGTCAGCCAGTCTGTCCAGAAGCAATATTGTTATGAGAAGGGGCTTCCTGTGGTCTACCTGCTTCACGGTGCTTACGGGGATTACAGCTCCTGGATCCGCTACAGCAACATTGAGCGCTATGCTCAGGAGCGCTACTGCGCCGTGGTCATGGCCTCCGGCGGAAACAATTTTTATCAGGATATGGCCCACGGCCTGGCGTACCGCACATTTTTCACCCAGGAACTTCCCGTGTTTATCACTTCTGTTTTTCCTGTATCCCAAAAGCGGGAAGACACCTTTGTGGCCGGGTTCTCCATGGGCGGGTACGGCGCCTGGTATCTGGCTTTGTCTGCCCCTGAGAGATACTCGAAGGCCGCCAGCATGTCCGGCGCCTTAGATATTGCTGCCTGCTATCAGCAGGGACAGGCCGGAACCATGGACAGCCCGTTCCCGTGGGATGCTATTTTTGAGCAGCCCCAGGCCCTGGCGGGCAGCGACCGGGACTTGTTTGAGCTTCTGTCCAGGTGCCTGAAGGCGGGAAACGCGCCTAAACTGTACCAGGCCTGCGGCACGGAGGATTTCCTCTATAAGATGAATCTGGAGGCGCGCAAGAGAGTGGAGGATCTGGGGGCAGACCTTGTATACACAGAGGGCCCCGGCGGACATAACTGGGATTTCTGGGATAAACATATTCAGGGTATTCTGGATTGGATGTTAGAAAGATAGGTGAGACAAATGCATGGATATTTTACGGGCAGAGCAATATCCATGCATTTGCAGCTATTCATATTTTTTGAGTAAATGCTTAAAGATTAAAATCCCTAGAGCAATCTGAAAAACCAGATAACCGGCCAGATACAGCACAATCAGCCGTGAATTGCCGATTATTTCAAGCTGACCCAATACGGAGAATATCATAATGGAAACACTGACCGTCACAATTCCGATTGTATAGGAATAGCGCGCGGACTGATCTCTTAATTTTGATTTTAATTCATCGCGAAGCTCTATCCTTTCGTTCATGAGTTTTTCTTGATACCGCTCTCTGTTCTTTGGCGCGTTCCAATAGAGATATTTACAAAGCATAACGATCCCAGAGCAAAGCGCCCCTGCGGCAAAGCCAATGAGCAGGCTGTCCAGAACACTGTCTGTCAGCAATCCTATGCCCCCTAAAACAACTCCGCCTAAAATAAACAGGACAGCTTCTACTAAATTACTTTTTTTCATCTCTGCCGCTCCTTCCATAGATAAATATTTCCTCAATCTGTTTGCCGAAAAAATCTGATATGGCAAAGGCCAGCTCCAAAGAAGGATTATATTTTCCTGTCTCTATTGAGCTGACAGTCTGCCTGGAAACTTTAAGGGCCTTTGCAAGCTCCTCCTGGTTCATACCTAATCTTTTCCTCAGTTCTTCAAGCTTGTTTTCCAAATCATGCCTCCCCTCTTCTTGACAAGTTTCCTTTACATTTTTGATTATAACTCAAGATGGACTGGTTGTCAAGTTTCCTTTACAGAAAAGCAAAAATAAAAATGGCAGATGATTATCTCACCGCAAGCTCTGAAATTCCCCCGTAAACGGTCCCATCCTCCCCTCCGACCGCAAGAAGCAGCATTTTGCCCCCGCTTAAGGTTTGTCCTGGAATCTCAGCTCTCGTTCCGTCAGGGTTCTGATACCCCTGCTCCGCGGTCCCGTAAAACACCCATACAGGCGTCAGTTTTCCCATTTTTCCGTCTGTCTGCAGCGCATCTTCATTTCTTTCATCGCACTTCACGCAATAAGCCAGATCCACATCCGTAACCGTAAGATAGACGTGGGGCTTTTCGCCCGCATCACCATGCCCCTCTATCAGAACAGGACCCATATCCGATCCCGCCCTCGCTTCATCCGCCGCTTTTGTCCCTGTGTCCCAGTCCACTTTCAGCGTCCTCATGCACTGTTCAAATATCCCGCTGACAGAGGAAAATGAAATAAAAGAATCTGCGTATTCTGAGGAGTCCGTAATTTTTTCCCGTCCAATATTTTTCACCGTCAGCAGGGTTCCGTCTTCTCTGTACAGAAACTCCACATACTGGGAGGCCGGCTTCAACGATCCTGTTTTCCGCCCGCTGTTCACAAGGGGCATATCATCAATCTTCCGTCCATAATACAGCCGGACCCCGTACTGTCCCGACAGAGTCCAGGAATAATGATTACTGACAGAAAGCTGTCTCCATCTGGCGCTTTCCAGGGAAAAATCTTTCAGCCCCATCTTTTCAAGCAGCTGTTCCGCTTTGTTCTCCAGCACGGCCTGAAGCTGCGCCATCTCCGTCTCTGTCATAGGACATGCCGACAGGTCGTCAGGGTCCCCGGCACTGCCGATTCCGTCGGAGACATCGGTGGCAGAAAGCCATACCACAGGCGTCATCTGGCTGTCCCCCGCCTTTAAGTCCAGAGAGTACATCAGGTCCGCAGACCAGCGGTATATCCGGGAATCGCCCTCGGAATCCTTTGGATCACCGGTTCCCTCCGCGAGGCCCAGCTCCTCCCATAAAACTTTACCGATCTGATCCAGCTCCTGATCCGTGTACGGAGAGTATTCCACATCTTTCAGGCAGATCCTGTCCACCTCCGGCACTCCCACCTTCACGTCAGCTGTTACGGTCACATCCTCCCCTTTCACGCTTACCCTGTATCTCTCCGGCACGTTTGCCTGCTCTCTTATAAGTCCTTGCCACTCTCTGCCTTCCTGTTCCTCCCTATCCTGCTTCCCTGTCTCCGTTTCTTCCCCTCCCTCAATCCCATTTTCCTCCAGACTTTCCTGATAACTTTCCGTCTTCTCCGAGACAATGGGGATGTCCGTCTGCCGCACACATCCGGCCAAAATCATGATACCTCCGAAAACCATGGCCGCCATGGACCATTCTTCCCTTTTACCTGTCTGTCTTTTCTTCATTTTCCACCTCCGAATATAACTGTCACTTCCGTCCCCTCACCTGGCCGGCTTTTGATTTCCATTTTTCCGCCGTGAGCTTTCACGATCCGCTCCGCCAGAGCCAGCCCCAGCCCGGAACCCTGCTGCCTGCGGCTTCTGGATTTGTCCACCATATAGAATGCCTTGGTCACATGGGGAAGATCCCCAGGCGGAATCCCTCTCCCGTTGTCCTGGACACGGACCTGCCGCCTTTCCCTGTCCATTATCACCTGAATCCGTCCGCCGTCCTCCACAGCCTTGAGGCTATTGGAAACCAGATTATCAAAAAGGCTGATCAAAAGCAGCTGGTCCCCCTGGACGCACATGGCCGGTTTCTCCTGATCATCAGGACTGACCCTGCCGCAAATTTTCCCGCCGTCTCTTCTCCGTATCTGAAAATCAATGTTCCTTTTACTGAGTTCTCCTTCCTTTTCCTGGTAAATATGCCACATCACTTCCTCCAGGTCCACGGGCCCGTTTTCCATCTCCTGGTTCTCATAGAGACCGATGAGCTGCAGCAGCTTTCCCGACATCTGGTTCAGCTGTCCCGCTGAGCGGCAGATGGCTTCCAGGGACTGTTCCCTCTGCCTCTCGCTGAGCCGCACATGAAGCAGGGAATCCGCATACCCCAGGATATTTGTCAAAGGAGTCTTCATCTCGTGAGCCATGGCCCCCAAAAGCAATTCCAGATCCTCAATCTGCTGCCGGATCTGATCTGCCATGCTATTAATGCTGTCGGAAAGATCTTTCAGTTCATCTCTCGAAGTCAGCATTACCTTTCCGCTGAAATCCCCCTCCCTGATCTGCTCTGCCTGAACCCGCAGTTTTTCCAGGGCCTTCAGAATGCGGCCCGTGACGGCTGCCGCGATCCCCATGGACACCCCAAACACCCACAGGAACACCATGAAAAAGTTTTTGGCCTGCTCTCTCCCCTCCGCCCAGGTGGAGGTTATGTCTCTCACCGACATGACCCAAAATCCCCTGGGATAGGGAAGCTCCCTTTTCATAATCAAAAGATATTTTTCACCTTGCTTCTGAACCACATAGGGGGCCTTGAGAGCCTCGGGGGCGGATATGTCATAGTCCGTCATATTCTTTATACACTCCTGGTCCTTCAGCAGAGCGTACCCTTCCTGATAATACCGCTCAAACTGGTACTTTAAGTAAGCGTCCCTGGCCACCTCCCCCATGTCCTCCAGCTCCTCCCGGGTTCCTGTCTGGCCAAACACCCTCTCTGCCAGTTCCAATTTTTCCATCTCAACAGCCGCGGCCTTCTCCACGCTGATATTCATGTACTGGTTGACGGCAAATGTCCCGCAAACCGCACACGCTCCCGACAGCACCCCTGCCACCAGTCCCGTGATCTTTGTCCTTATCCTCATGGCTTTTTCCGCTCCTCCGTTACCGCCTGGTCGTCCTCAAACAGGTATCCTCCCCTGGGCACCGTGACAATGGCCTGACAGGACTTCAGCTTTTTCCGCAGCTTGGCTACATGGACGTCCACGGTTCGTGACTCCCCCAAAAAATCTTCTCCCCATACCAGGTCGAGAAGGCGGTCCCGGGGCAGCATAATATTGCGGTTTTGCAGGAAAACGGTCAGCAGGCGGAATTCCATGGGCTTTAAACCGATCTCATCCTCTCCCTCCCAGACCCTTCTGCTTCCCATATCCACTTTCAGCTGCCGGAAGGTGAGGACAGCGTTTTTCTTCCCCCTCCTCCCAAGAATTTTCTCAATACGGACCAGCAGTTCCAAGATCTCGAAAGGTTTCACCATATAATCCTCAGCCCCCATCTTAAGTCCCTGCACCTTGCTGACCACATCACCTCTGGCCGTCAGACACAGCACGGGAATCCGGCGCTCTGTCAACGGTCCGATAAGGGAAAATCCATCCCTCCCCGGCAACATCAGATCCAGCACCGCCAGATCATAGTCAGCGCCTTGCCTGACGCGCTCCGCCGCTTCATTTCCGTCATACACGGCTTCCGTCTCATACCCCGCTGTCTCCAGATTCATGCAGATTAAATTGGAGATGTCCCCGTCATCCTCTATCACCAGTATTTTATACTTCATTTTCCATACCCTTCCCCTCTGCCCTCCCAACGGCCTCCTGTTTGTCCATCAATGTAACTCATTATAACCCAGGCCATACTCCAAAGTCTTTACCGATTTGTAAATTTGTGTGCAATCGAAAGTCCGATCTCCCAGTATTTTCTTTTAATTTCTTCCGTATTCGGGATATTGTAATATAAATTGAATCATATTATACACACAGATTAGCATAATAATCAGCATCATACATATAAACAATCTGTTTACAGTACCTGCGTCAATTCTTCTGTTAACCACACGCCCTATGGCTCCGCCAAGGATTCTCATGCCTGTCATGAGCACAAACAGCCCTGTTTCAAATTCCGGTACGGTTTTTGTTACAAGCGTATTGAAAATACTGGCTGTCTGAGAGAAAAGGATAATATACAAGGAATTCTGTGCAGTTGTCTTTGTATCCATGGAAAAAAAATAAAAAAGCACTACCAAATTAATA
>CAMTAF010000162.1 GCA_947066955.1 uncultured Hungatella sp. | reverse complement strand
ACATACAATATGGGGGCTGCCTATTTATTTTGTCAACATATTTTGAAACACGCCCGCTTTTTCTACAGGATTCGGGTGACAGGACGACGTAATTTCGACATGTTTTGACATGAAACCGGACTAATTTTGACATGTTCCCGGATTTTACTTTTTCCTTTCTGGTTGACAACCATTACCGCCGCCATTATAATGAATACTGCGCTAAAAAAACAAGAATAGAAAACGAGGTTTGATCATGACATTTCTGATGGATGTAATAAAAGGAACCCTGATCGGCATCGCCAATATTATCCCAGGAGTCAGCGGCGGCACCATGGCTGTATCTCTGGGAATCTACGATAAGCTGATCTCATCGGTTTCCGGCATTTTTAAAGACTGGAAAAAAAGTCTTCTGACTCTGCTCCCTATTATCCTGGGATGCGGCGCGGGCATCGTGGCCTTTACTTATGCTGTGGAATATCTTCTGAGCCGCCACACCTTTGTCACCTGCATGGCTTTCGTGGGGCTGATTCTGGGAGGCATCCCCGTGCTGGCCGCTTCCCTGAAAAAAGAGCTGGCCAGGGGTTCCTCGAAGATCGGTCTCTCCGGAATACTGGCCTTTGCCATCCTGTTCTGTGTGGCAGTATTTCTTCCCATGATGAACCCGAAGGATGAAGTGCTCAAGACCTTCGCCGTCACTCCCGGCACCATGGCCGCCCTCTTTCTGGTAGGAGTGATTGCCTCCGCCACCATGGTGGTCCCCGGTGTCAGCGGCTCCCTGGTGATGATGATCCTTGGATACTACTACGGCATCATCAACACCATCAAGTCCTTCCTGGACGCCTTGAAAGTCTTTGACACGGCCGGGCTTGCCAGCGGATTTGCCCTTCTTGTTCCCTTTGGAATCGGGGTGCTTCTGGGCATCTTCCTCATTGCCAAGCTCATCACTTTTCTTTTTGAAAAATTTGGGGTTCAGACTTACTGTGCCATCCTGGGGCTGATCATTGCTTCCCCCTTCGCCATCTTTTACAACACCGGAGTTTTTGCTCAGCTTTCTGCCCTGAAAGCCGGACAGGCTCTCTTTGGCATTGTCCTGGCTGCGCTCTGCGGCGCTGTCACTTATAAGCTTGGGGATTGAGCTGGGGGCCCGTGCGCCGCTTCAGCGGCAAACTTCCACTGCACGGGCCTGCGCATAAAAAGAAGAGCCGGGATGCCGCTGGGGCATCCTGGCTCTGTTTTTGCGCTTTGGCATCATCAGATATCTGTGTCATCCACGAACATATCTTCCGGCTGCCCGCCGGCAAACGGCGCTTCGGACTCTTCCTCTTTGTCACTCTCCACGATCACAATCTCTTCCGCGGCAGCATCCTCTCCGGTTTCTTCCTCTGCCGTTAAGGCAGCGCCGCACCTGCTGCAGAACGCGGACCCTTTCTTCATCACGTTTTTACAGTTGGGGCATACAAGGCTTCCATCCATCTCCTGAACCTTCTCCTCCATAGCAGCAACATTGGCCAGGACATTGCCGATCTCCCGGAACAGATCCTGGAACTCGTTGTCCTCCTCATCCCTGTGCTTCTTATAGTAGAGAACTCCCACTGCGCCGTAAAGCTCTTTTAACTTGCTCTTCTCAGAAGCGATCTGGGCCTTTATCTGAAGCACGCCCGCGGTCTCCTTGGCCTTCTGGGCCGCCTCTTTCCCCTTGTCGCTGAGAGCTTTGCTTAATTCGTCAAAAAATGCCATGGACAATCCCTCCTTTAACATAATCTTATCTTGTCCTGGGCAGAATGTCAATCAGAACTTTCCTCCATGTACCGCCTCAATCCGTACATTTTCGCCTCCTCCTGTGTAAGCCGGTTGAAATCAATCTGGCAGTCGGCGCTGTGTTTGATGCTGTAGGGACTGACCCTCACCTGGGCAAATGTCACTGTGGCATGGGCGTTGTCCGCAAAGTCTGCCTGATAATAGGGATTCATATTATAATAATCCATGAAGATCAGGGCCTTGCTCAAGGTATCGATGTCTTCTTTCTGGTCATAGACGATCTCCCTGTCGTCATAAAACGCCTGGGCCCTGGCAGCGTCATCCTCTGTCATATCCTCCCCCTCATAGACATCTTTGTATCGGAGGCTGATCTGGGCGATCATCTGGGCATTCACCTCCTCCACCTGGCCCCCTGCCTCCCGCACAGCCTGAATAGTCCTTGTAAAGGAGGGGTACACGGGATAGTAGCAGCGGTTCTCCAGCCCCTCGTCTCCCTGATCCCTGTCCCGGTAATAGTCCACAGCCTCCTGCAGCTCTACGGTCCGAAACTGTATGGTCCCTATGGGCAGTTCCTTCTCCCTCACCGCCATGGTCAGCTCCTCCAAATCCTTCTGATACGCTGACAGCAGTCTGGCTTTCTCCTCCTCGTTTGTCTCGAGGGCCTGCACCTGGTCATACTGCTGGAAATATACGGCTGCCGTGTCGGCGCTTGTCTGACTCATCACCGGATAGGTGCCTTTTTTGTATTCCCTGTTGTCGTGGATGGCGGCGATCAAAGCCTTTGTCTCATCGTCTGCCGGGATGGTGTACTTCCGGAACACCTCCTTGCCATTATTCAGCCGTAATCCGATGACACACTGTTTCCATCCGCTGTAATACTCATCACTCCACCTGTTCCATGTCTGGGATCCCCTGCGCCGGATCTCCTGGTTCGCCCGGACTCCCTTTCCCGCCAGCTCCATGACAGAGTAGACATCTGTCAGCTCCATAGTTCTGTATTGATAATCCCTCTGACTTTCATAGCTCCAGATGGTGCGCTCTCTGCCCAGATAGTCCTTATCCGTGGCAGGCTTTCCGTAAGTTACCCAGTTTTCCTCATAACCTATGGTCACTGTCGCGGATTTCACGCTGGTGGCCTTTGGAAGCCAGGAATCAAACCCATACCAGTCATAGATTCCCGCCAGGATCAGAAGCACGGACACTGCCCCGCAGGCAGCCATCTGAATCCACCTGGCAAAAAGCTTGCGGAAATCAAAATGATAGATGATCTCCATGAGGCAGCAGGTGATCACAGACCCGCACAGGACTCCGAAGATGCCCCATGTGACAGTGCTGCGAAGGGAATAAAACAGTATGCCAAACACCACCGCCACAGGCAGAGCGATCAAAATCTTGATGGGGCTTTCTGTCCTCTTAAAAGCCATGGCTTTTCCCGCTGACTCCGAAGGCCTAATTCGGTACAGAGCATATGCCAGCACTGCCAGCACCACGGTGATGACCGCAACCCGGGTCATGCGCCACACGCCCAGGCGCCCATAAGAAAAATCCTCCAGGGCAAACATGTAGTTGGCAAATGGCGAGGAGTAATTCACGGCTCGTATCCAAACCATGGAGTTTTTGGCAGTTTCGCAGACCGTATGAAACCACATCTCCTGATACCCCCTCACCAGAAGCACCACTGCCGGGCCGTAGCCGTTAAACACCGCGGTCCCAAGAAGAGCCACCACAATATTTCCCGTCATCATCATGGCAATAATGGTGGTGGTATAAAGCATGATGTAGTACATCATATTCAGAAGATACATCTTCCACCAGATTCCATCCCCGCCAAAGCCTTCTATGCCGGTTCTTAAAATCAGCGCCGTGGAAAGTCCCTGAATCACAAAGTAAACCGCCGCTGTTATCAGGATTCCGTTTAAATAGGACGCCAGAAACAGCTGCCCCCTCTTTACCGGGATACTGTGATAGAAATCCACCTGCCTGCTGTTGTGGAGATACCGAAATCCTGATACCGCCCACACCACAGAGAGGGCTACCAGAATAAAAATCACCATCCCGTTGACTCCAACGAAGCTTTTCAGTTCCCTGAGCCACCACTGTTTTTCATAAACACTGTACCCCCTTGACAGCTCATCTAAATAAGCGCCGGTCTTGATCGCCACAGGCACAAGGAGAGTGAACACCAGGGATAAGATCGTCAGAGCTATGGTCCAGACCCGGCGTTTTATGTCCTCTCTCATTAATTTAAAGCACAAGTTTCTTGATGTCATAACCTACCACCTCCGTCTCACTGATAAAGATTTCCTCCAGAGAAAGAGGGATAATCTCGGCAAACACCGGCTGGTAATTTCCCACCACTGTCTCGATATCCTCCCGGCTCCCCCTCACGGTCAGAGTACAGAGGCTTCCTCTCCTCTCGATCTTCATAATGTCCAGCTCCTTCATATCCTCCGGCTCTGTCCCCGGCAGCAATACACACTGAATCTTGTGAATATTCAGCTTCATGTCCTCCAGCTCCCGGGATAAAAGGATTCCGCCTTTGTGGAGCAGCCCCACATGGTCGCAGATATCCTCCAGCTCCCTCAAATTGTGGGAAGCAATGATGGGTGTCATATTCCTCTCCTCCATGTCCCCCACAAAGATGCTTTTCACCGTCTGCCTCATCACCGGGTCCAGCCCGTCAAAGGTCTCGTCGCAGAACAGATAATCCGTCCCCGCGCACACTCCGCAGATCACGGACACCTGCTTTTTCATGCCCTTTGAGAAAGTGTTGATCTTCCGCCTCTCATTTAAGTCAAAGCTTTTCATCAGATGATGAAACCTTTTTACATCAAACTTGGGATACACCTTGCGGTAGAAGTCCATCATCTCCTCCGGAGTGGCATTGCTGAAAAAATACTGGTCGTCGGAGATATAAAAAAATCTGGACTTTACCTCCACATCTTCATATACCCCTCTCCCGTCAATGGCCACAGTGCCCTCGTCCGGCTTGAGAATCCCACAGAGCATCCTCAAAAATGTACTTTTTCCGGCCCCGTTGGTGCCGATGAGTCCAAAAACGCTTCCGTCCTTTATCGTGGCATCAACATGGTCCACGGCCACAATATCCCCGAACTTTTTCGTCAGGCCTTTTGTCTCAATCATCGCTCTTCCCTCCCCTGCTGTAGATCTGGTCTATAATCTCATGGAGTTTCTCCCTGTCCGCCTGTAACATCCAGGCCTCTAAGGCCACCTCCTCCTGCTTTTTAAAAACAGCCTCCCGCTTGCTGTCTTTTATATGACTGTTGTCCGCCACAAAGCTTCCCTTCCCCTTTACGGAATAAATGTACCCCTGCCGCTCCAGCTCCGCGTAAGCTCTCTGGATAGTATTGGGGTTGATGGACAGCTCCATAGCCAGGCTCCTGACCGATGGCAGCTGGCTGTTCTCCTCCATGGCTCCTGACATCATCAGTTCCTGAAACCGCTCCACAATCTGCTCATAGATAGGCCTGCGGTCTCTATAATCCAGGATGATCATGCCCTACCTCCTTTCTTTATTGGTTTTTGGCCGTATGGCCATACTGGGATCCTTTAGGGTCTGTGTATAGAAGTGTTACTACTGTACTAATTTGATTAATACAGTTAAGTTATAGCACAGCGAGAGCGCAATGTCAAGCCCCTATTATGCCGTGTACAATCGAGTAGGGGAGGTCTTTTCCCCTACTCGCCGCGCCGGGCCCCGGTCAGCTCTGCTGACAAACCTCTTCTCGGGGCCCGTGCGCATAAAAAAGCTGCCGCGCCTGAAGGGATTTCTCCCCTCAGGCACGGCAGCCTATAAAGCAATTACACTATTGATCAGTCATTTCCATACAGAGTAACCAGCTTGGACAGATACTCGAATCTCTCCTTGGCCTCTGCCTCGTTCTTGGCGAACAGCTTAGCCGCTCTCTCAGGATTCTTCATTGCCAGGGAAGCGTAACGAACCTCGCCCTTTAAGAAGTCCTGATATCCTTCCATCTTCGGAGCCTTGCTGTCCAGAGTAAACTTCTTCTCAGCAGCAGGATTGAAGCGGAAGTTGTTCCAGTAACCAGTCTCAACAGCCAGTTTCTCCTCGGTCTGAGCCTTGCTCATACCCTTCTTGATACCATGGTTGATACACGGAGCGTAAGCCAGGATCAGGGACGGACCCGGATAAGCCTCAGCCTCGGCAATAGCCTTGACTGTCTGGGCCATGTCGGCGCCCATGGAGATCTGAGCTACATACACATAGCCATAGGACATGGCGATGCTGGCCAGATCTTTCTTCTTGGTCTCTTTGCCGCCGGCTGCGAACTGAGCCACAGCGCCGGTCTTGGTAGCCTTGGAGGACTGTCCGCCGGTGTTGGAGTAAACCTCGGTATCAAATACCATAACATTGATATCCTTGCCGCTTGCCAGTACATGGTCCACGCCGCCGAAACCAATATCATAAGCCCATCCGTCGCCGCCGAAGATCCACTGGGACTTCTTGGCCAGGAATGCCTTGTTGGCTACAATATACTTGCAGGTGGGGCAGTCGATGCCTTCCAGAGCAGCAACCAGTTTGTCAGTGGCAGTGCCGTTGACAGCGCCGATACCAAAGGTATCCAGCCACTCCTTGCAGGCAGCCTTCACTTCGTCGCTGGCCTTATCGTCGGCAGCTACCTTCTCAACCTTCTCCTTCAGCTCGTCCCGGATAGCGTTCTGAGCCAGGAGCATACCGAAACCAAACTCAGCGTTGTCCTCAAACAGGGAGTTATCCCATGCCGGGCCCTGTCCCTTAGCGTTGACCGTGTAAGGAGTGGACGGTGAGGAGTTGCCCCAGATGGAGGAACATCCGGTAGCGTTGGCAATATACATCCTGTCGCCGAACAGCTGAGTGATCAGCTTCGCGTAAGGAGTCTCGCCGCAGCCTGCGCAGGCGCCGGAGAACTCAAGGAGAGGCTGCTTGAACTGGCTTCCCTTTACGGTAGTCTCTTTGAACTTCTCAACCACATCGGTCTTCACAGGCACGGTGCATCCGAAATCGAAAACAGGCTGCTCGTCCAGATGGGAGGACAGCTTGTCCATGGTAAGAGCCTTCTCGCCCTTCTTGCCGGGACATACGTTGGCGCAGGAGCCGCATCCGGTACAGTCAAGAGCGGAGATGGTCACGCTGAACTTATACTGAGGCATACCGGTTAAGGCCAGGGTCTTCATATCTGCCGGAGCCTTGGCCGCCTCTTCCTCGGTCATGGCAACGGGACGGATTACGGCATGAGGACATACGTAGGAGCAGAAGTTACACTGGATACAGTTATCCGGATTCCATACCGGCACATTTACGGCAATGCCTCTCTTCTCGTAAGCGGCAGAACCGGACGGTGTGGAGCCGTCAACATAATCGTTGAACGCGGATACAGGCAGGGTATTGCCTTCCTGGGCGCTTACCTTGGTCTGTACGTTGTTGACAAAGTCGATCACGTCTTTTCTTCCCTCGGTAACAACCTTGTAGTCAAGGCCCTCGTCCTCACAGTTCTTCCAGCTCTCGGGAACCTCTACCTTCACAACGCCCTGAGCTCCCGCGTCGATGGCTGCCCAGTTCTTCTTAACCACATCCTCGCCCTTGCGGCCGTAGGTCTTCTGAGCGGCATCCTTCATCAGCTCGATGGCCTTCTCCTCCGGGATAATGCCAGTGAGCTTAAAGAACGCGGACTGAAGGATGGTGTTGATACGTGTGGGCCCCATACCTGTCTCGATACCGATCTTCACGCCGTCGATGGTGTACAGGTTGATGTTGTGGTCAGCAATGAATTTCTTCATCTGGCCGGGAAGATAGGTCTCCAGCTCCTCAGCGGACCACGGGCAGTTTAACAGGAAGGTTCCGCCGTCAACCAGCTCCTGAACCATGTTGTACTTTCTCACATAAGCCGGATTGTGGCAGGCCACGAAGTCAGCCTTGTGAATCAGATAGGTGGACTTAATCTTCTTGTGGCCGAAGCGGAGGTGGGACATGGTAACACCGCCGGACTTCTTGGAGTCATAATCAAAGTATGCCTGGGCGTACATATCGGTGTTGTCGCCGATAATCTTGATGGAGTTCTTGTTAGCGCCCACAGTACCGTCAGCGCCCAGACCCCAGAACTTACAGTTGGTAGTTCCCTCGGGAGTGGTTACCAGAGGAGCGCCAAGGGCAAGGGACAGATGGGTTACGTCATCCTCGATGCCGATGGTGAATTTCTTCTTCTCGCTGTTCTCATACACTGCCACGATCTGAGCCGGGGTCGTATCCTTGGAACCAAGGCCGTAACGTCCGGACAGGATCTCCACACCGTCGAACTTGCTGCCCTTCAAAGCGGCAACTACATCCAGGTACAGAGGCTCGCCTAAGGAACCCGGCTCCTTTGTTCTGTCAAGCACGGAAATCTTCTTAACCGTGTCAGGGA
>CAMTAF010000161.1 GCA_947066955.1 uncultured Hungatella sp. | reverse complement strand
GAAACTGTTGCGGCTTGAATTAAAACGCAAAATCAACTAACTTTAGAAAGATTCGCATTTCTCATCAAGATCATTTCCCAGTGTCTGCCGTTTATCGGCTACCCGAGAAGCTTAAACGCCCTCCGCTGTGTCAACGAGGCTGCGGAGAAATAGAGAGAGGAGACTGAAAATGAAAGATGTGATGATCTTGACAGGAGCGGGACAGATCGGCATGGCCATTGCCCGCCGCATGGGCTATGGGATGAAGATCGTGATCGGAGATAAGAGGGTGGAGAACGCTCAGGCGGTCTCCAAGATCATGAATGAGGCGGGGTTTGACACCGCGGCCATGGAGATGGATCTGTCATCCCGCGCCTCCATCCAGAATCTTATCGCAAAGGCAAAGGAGTACGGGGACATCTCCATGCTGGTCAATGCGGCCGGAGTTTCCCCCAGCCAGGCGCCCATAGAGGCTATCTTGAAAGTAGATCTGTACGGAACCGCGGTTCTCCTTGAGAAGGTGGGAAAGGTGATCAAGAGGGGCGGCGCGGGCGTCACCATCTCAAGCCAGTCCGGACACCGCATGCCCGCTCTCTCGGCAGAGGCGGATGCCCAGCTGGCCACCACACCCCCGGAGGAGCTGTTAGGGCTGGAGATCTTAAAGCCGGAAAATATCCGGGACACCCTTCACGCCTACCAGATGGCCAAGCGGTGCAACGAGAAGCGGGTGATGGCGGAAGCAGTGAAGTGGGGCGAGAGAGGAGCCCGCATCAATTCCATCTCTCCGGGCATCGTGGTGACGCCCCTTGCTATCGACGAGTTCAACGGGCCCAGGGGAGATTTTTATAAGAACATGTTCGCCAAATGTCCCGCCGGACGCCCGGGAACAGCGGACGAGATCGCCAATGTGGCGGAGCTTTTGATGAGCAGCAGAGGGGCATTTATCACAGGAGCGGACTTTTTGGTGGACGGCGGCGCCACTGCTTCTTACTTTTACGGGCCCTTAAAACCAGGAGGAGGAAGGTAAATGCGTAGCATTTTTAGGATGCCTTCCGACGACCTGGCAGGTGCCGCGAAGCGGCGCGTGCCGACACCAAAAGGAGAATGACCATGAATGATTTTATTTTCCAGAATACCACAAAAGTTTATTTCGGAAAGGATCAGCTCTGCCATCTGGGGGAGGAGATCCGGCAGAGAGGAAGCAAGGTGCTCATGGCCTATGGCGGCGGTTCCATCAAGCGCATCGGCTTGTATGACAAGATCATGGCTGAGTTAAACAGGGCAGGGGTGACAGTGTTCGAGCTTCCGGGAGTGGAGCCCAACCCGCGGCACACGACAGTGAATAAGGGGGCGGCTCTCTGCCGGGCAGAGGGCATAGACGCGGTTCTGGCGGTGGGCGGAGGTTCCACCATCGACTGCTGCAAGGCAGTGGCAGCGGCGGCGTTCTACGAAGGAGATGTGTGGGATTTAGTCACCGGAAAGGCGCCCATCACCAACGCCCTCCCCATCTTTGCGGTGCCCACCATCGCCTCCACGGGAAGCGAGATGGACAAGAGCTGCGTGATCAGCAACACCGACACAGAGCAAAAGCTGGGCATGGCAGGCAACCTGCTGAGGCCTGCAGTTTCCTTCTTAGATCCCACAAACACCTACAGCGTCAGCAGATTCCAGACAGCCTGCGGCGGGTTTGACATCATGTCCCATTTCTTTGACTGCAACTATTTTGCCAACACGGAGAAATACGACCTGCAGGACGGGGTCATCGAGTCCATCCTGCGCACAGTGGTCAAGTCCCTTCCTGTGGCTTTGGAGAAACCGGATGATTACCAGGCCAGGGCCAGCCTGATGTGGGCGGCCTCGTGGGCCCTCAACAGCTTTTGCGGCAGCGGGATGAAGATGGCTGCCAGCTGCCACGGCATGGAGCACGAGCTCTCCGCCTGCTATGACTTAACCCACGGCCTGGGTCTTGCCATCCTGACTCCCCGGTGGATGGAGTTTTTGCTTAAGAGGGATGACACCGTTGCCCCGGACTTTGCCAAGTTCGGAGTCAACGTCATGGGATGCGCCCCGGCCTCTGATGCGAAGGAGGGCGCAGTGGCTGCCATTGAGGCTCTGAAAGATTTCCTCTACAAAGATCTGGGGCTTTGCAGCACCCTGACCGAGGCAGGCATTGACGATGGACGTCTCTCGGAGATGGCCCGGAGGGCCTGCAAGGGGGGAACCATCAACGGTTACCGGGTTCTGACCCCGGATGATGTGGAGAAGATTTACAGGATGTGCCTGTAGATCCAATCGAAAAGTTATGGTTGTGCATCAGACCTCCAGCCATTATAATAAGAGTACAGCATAAACCGGAGGAACATGGCTGCATTAGAACAGGAAGGACTGCCATATGACTGTACTGGAAAAATTGGAGGCAATGCAGGATTTTACCTATGTAGAGCAGAAGATCGCCACCTATATTTTGAAAAATAAAGACGAGATCGGAGACATGACCATCTCTGAGTTAGCGGCATTCACTTATACCTCCAATGCCGCTATTGTCCGTATGTGCCGGAAGATGGAGATGAAGGGCTACAAGGAATTCCGCGTCCAGCTGGTGAGGGATATCGAGCGGAGGCAGCGGGAGCAGAGCCCCATTGACATGGACCGGCCTTTTTACAAGAAGGACAGCGCGCCGGATATTGTCAGGCAGATATGGGACTTAATGACAGAGACGGTGCGCACCTGCTACGAGACCATCCCTGTGAAGGAGCTGGAGAAGGTGACGGACTGGATACTGACGGCGGACACTGTCTATCTCTACGCGGTGGGGGATTCCCTGGTGAATGCCATCGGCTTTGCCAACCGCCTGATCAAGCTGAAGAAACAGGCGGTCATCATCAACCAATACGGGGAGACGGGCACCCATATCCGAAACGCGGGGGAGAAGGACGTGATGCTGGTGATCACCTACTCCGGCCACAACCTGCTGGACCACAAGTTCCTTGTGTCCCTGAAACGAAAGAGATGCCGCCTGGTGGCGATCTCCTCCCAGGCTGATATAAAGGGATATGACGCGGTCATTCAGTTCCCGGCAAGAGAGTCCTATGATGAAAAGATAGCCACCTACTATTCCCAGACATCCATCCAGTATATTTTGAATTGCATTTATGGTATCGCTTTTGCGAAGAGCGGGGATTAGGGATGCAATTAGAATTGATGAACAGGTCAAAAAGTACAGACTTTCCAGAGAAGAGCATGGAAAGTCTGTACTTTTTTTCCACGGTGAGGAGATCAGTTGAAACAAGAACGGATTTATGTTATGTTAAATTTACATAGGAGGAAGGCAAACGCGCAGCGTTTTCAGGATGCCTTCCGACGACCTGGCAGGTGCCGCAAAGCGGCGCGTGCCGTTACCTAAAAAAGTAGTAGGAGGAAGGAAAACATGAGCCAACAGATGGTGATCGCGTATATCGGAAACGGGAAGAGCACAAACCGTTATCATATTCCCTTTGTGCTGACGAGAAAGGACAAAATCCGCATTAAAAAAATCTACACACGAAACCATGCCAGGGACCGCTGGGCGGAGATCCCGGGGGTTCAGTATGTGGGGGATATCAACGAGATCCTTGATGACGACGAGATCCAGGTGGTGATCGTCTCAACTCCCCACGATACCCACTATTCTTATGCAAAACAGGTCCTTGAGGCAGGCAAGAACTGTGTGTCGGAAAAGCCCTTTACGGAGACGAAGGAGCAGGCGGAGGAACTGTTCGCCCTGGCCAAGGAGAAGGGGCTGATGATGCAGTGTTACCAGAACCGGAGATTTGACAGTGATTTCCTGACAGCCCGGAAGGTGATGGAGAGCGGAAAGATCGGGGACGTGACGGAGATGGAGATCAGCTTTGACTACTATCGCCCCGAGGTCCCCCAAAATAACGCTTTCCATCCCTTCAACAGCTTTCTCTACGGCCACGCCTGCCACACCCTGGATCAGGTGATCTCCTGCTTCGGGGTGCCGGACCGGGTGCAGTATGATGTGAGACAGCTGCTGGGCCAGGGGAAGATGAACGACTACTTTGATGTGGACTTGTTCTACGGGAACCGCCTGAAAGCCACGGTGAAGTCCAGTTACTTCCGAGTGAAAGGGCGCCCGGCCATGACGGTGTACGGCATGAAGGGAATGTTTGTGAAGGAAGTGAAGGATAAGCAGGAGGAGCATCTGAAAATGTTCGTCATGCCCGGGGAGCCGGGATTTGGGGAGGACAAGCCATCCGAGTACGGGACCCTCATCTATATGGATGACGAGGGCGTCTACCACGAGGAGAAAGTGCCCACCGTCACCGGAGATTACGCCCGGTACTATGACGCGCTCTATGAGACTGTCATGAACGGGAAAGAGCAGCTTGTGAAGCCCATTGAGACCATCACACAGATCGAGATCATGGAGAAAGGGATTAAGGGTCTGAGATAACTGCAGAACCTTGCAGCCGATTCAGCGGGAGATTTGTTCTCCCGCGCCGTCTGGCAAGGGAGTTTCTTGATGGGGCACAAAAAATCAAAGTAAATTCTTTATCTAAAGAAGCAAGAGAATATGGGGGTTATAAGGAAATCAATATACGGGGAAAAACAGGAACCAGTATTACAATGGCATTAAGGAATTTGCCACAATGTTATTGGTGCTTGCAGATAATTATAGAGAAGGGCAGGAGTACCTGGTAGCGCATGCTGATCGGCAGTATGAGGGTTATAATTTTGGAGTTCTATTGGTACAAGACAGTGTGCAGGCAATAATCAAATGTACGGATTTAGGTATTTCTTATGATTATGATCCAAGGATTTAATGACTTTTTCATTTGTGATAAATTTTGGCTGGAGAAGGTGATGATTCCGGTTTTGTAGGAGGATATATGAGCAGCATAATGTCATGGGGTGAGTTTGAAAAGAAAATGGTTGAGACATTTGGGAGGAGTTTTCGTTTGGTGGATCAACTGTATTTTAATGTTGAAAAGGAAATCAGAATAGGGGAGAGGGTAAGTTTTGGAGATCTTGAGGTACTAGGGTATCTACAGAGTTTGCATCATATGAAGGGTGAACTGTGTGTAATTACAGATCATTGTTATGAGCGTGATCATGGTCCTTTTGTTGTTGGGGCAGAAGAGATTACAGGTTTTGTAGATACTTATCCGGAGGTTTTTCATGACGCATTCTATTCTACGGATATTATTATCGTAAATTTTGAGGAGAAGTTATTGTGGGTATTTTTTCATGAGGGCATGTGCTGGTTGAGCAGAGGGTTGGTGACTTTATAGGTGAACCTTGTGAAGGGGCGCGATATAAATTTAAGCAGATTGAGTCAGTTTGGGGATTGCCTTCCCTCGAATCTTGTGATAGAATACCTACAAAGCAAATGATTTCTAAGGCTTAGCTCCTGTCGAGGGGCTATAAGCTGTTTTGCGGTCTGGGGACCGTATCTATGAAAGTTTCTAATCTTTCTGTCAGGAAATCCTGCTTTAAAATCCACAACACAATTGAGAGGCAGGAGAGCGGAATAACTTCCATGGGGAAAGCCTACCTGTTTTCCTGCCAGAAGGAGGTAATATGGCGTATAAAGTAACCATGAGGAAATTGGCGGCGCAGGAAGTGAAGAATCGGGGAGAGGCGGTCTCCAAAGTGACAATCCAGGAGGCGAGAACCAAGCTGGCTGAGATGAACCTTGTTGATCAATTTTTGTTCGATGAGGTGATGGAGTACCAGGACGCTTTCCAGGCAGCCGTCAGCATCTTCATGGGCAAAGAGATCAAGCTTTTAGGCAAAGCGGAGACGGAAAAAGAATTTCGGGTCTCGCCGGAGCTGCGGCAGTCCAGGCTGGATTCCGTGGCAGCAGATGAAAAACATGTAGTTTATATGATGGAGATGCAGAAGAGGGATACTAAAAATCTCCGCAAGAGAAGCCGGTTTTACCAGGGCCATGTGGATGTGTCCCTGATGGCGCCGGGGACTGCGGATTTTAACAGTCTGAAAGATGTATGCCAGATTATGGTGACGCCTTTTGATGTATTTGACAGAGGATTGTACCGATATACCTTTAAAGGCGTGTGCGTGGAATGCCCGGACTTAGAGATCGGAGACGGGGCGTGGCGGGTGTTCATTAACACGAAAGGGAAGAACGCCCATGAGTTTTCTCAGGAGTTTTTAGATTTTATGAAGTACATTACAGAGTCCACAGACAGGCGGGCCGAGGCCTCTGAAAGTGAGAAGATAAAGGCGATTCACCAGAGGGTAAAAGAAGTAAAGCAGTCAGAAAAGACAGGAGTGAAGATTATGCAGAGATGGGAAGAACTGGCTTTGGAGAGAGCCGAGGCAAAGGAAGAGGGGTGGAAAGAAGGAAGGAAAGAAGGAAGAGAGGAGGGAAGGACTTATGAGATCTATTCTCTGGTTCAGGAAGGAGACATTTCTCCAGAACGGGGGGCGAAACGGCTGGGAATTACGATAGAAGTTCTGAAAGCCAGGATGTCAGCCTCCGGATATCAGTATTTGGAAGCATAAAAGAGTAAAAAGACGCATGAGAAGTGTGAAAAAACGTTGTATTCCTCCCATATTTAGCCTATAATGATACCAGGGCCAAAAGGCCAAGTATAACCGAGTGCGGAGGAACTTATTTATGGAGCAGGCAGGCCGCAAGATGGATCTGTCCCCTGTCATGGAGGCTTCTTATTTGACGGCACAGAATGTCCGGCAATACCGGGCCATCATGCGCCTTTTTTTTCGCGAATATGAAAAGATGCATTTTCAGCTGTATAAAGAGGATGTCCTGGAACTTCTCCATCAACAGGAGGAATTCGCGGATTACACCATGGCTCAGCTGGTCCAGGACTTGGACGCCTTAGTGGGCTGGAAGAACCTGACTCCGCTGCAGGATCCCCGCAAGGTTTATACTATCGCGGATTATAAGAATAAGCAGTACCGCTATACCATGTCGGAATACGCGGTGGAGATCGAGCGTCTGACAGTGCGCCTGGAGAATCTGTTTCTGGAGTCTGGAAATCTGTCCACCAACCTGTTTCGGAGGCTGGCGGATAATCTGGAAGAAGCGGAAAACGTGGACAGGCGCAGGGGTAAGGAGATCAATGAATGGTGGAGTAATCTTCAGGAGGATTTCAGAAGATTAAATCAGAATTATCAGGATTATCTGCGGGAATTTTATTCGGGCAGGGCAGAAAAGCTTTTAAAGTCTGTAGAGTTTATCGTTCATAAAGATCGTTTTATCGCCTATCTCAAAGAATTTGTACAAGAAATGCAGGTTCACTCAGGCAGGATTGCCGGGATCATAAAAAGAAGGCAGTCTATTATCGAAAATTCTCTGTTGGACAAGGTGGTCTTAAGTGAGATGGAGATCCCCCGCGCCTTGTCTGAGGGGAGAGACAGCCGGGAGGAAGAGATTCGGGATCAGGTCTATGGCAAATGGGAATCACTGAAAGGCTGGTTTCTTCCGGGAGATGGGCGCGAGTGCGAGAGCACCAAGGTTCTGGCCATTACCAATGACATTATCCGCAGTATGATCCAGAATGCCGCCCTCATCGTACAGCTCCAGAACTGGGGAGTCAGCCGGAAGGAGGACTACCGGAATATGGTTCGGATGTTTTTGAACTGTGAGACCATGGAGGATGCCCACAAGCTGTCGGCTCATCTGTTCGGCATCCAGCAGATCAGGCATTTTAAGATTCGGGATGAGAGGGAGACGGACAGCATTAACCAGAGCGTGTATGAGGAATCTCCTTCTAAAGTTTACTTAAAGCCCCACACCCGCACCTACAGGGAGAAAAAAGACAGGACAGGCTTTCCGGATAAATCTCTGGAGAAATTGTCTCAGAGGATGGAATATTTAAAACGCATTGAAAATGAGCGGGCGGAGATGATGGGCTATATAAAAGACGGAAAGCTGGAAGTGGGCAGGATCACGGAAGTTGTGCCGGAATCTGTCAGGCAGACCCTGCTTCAGTGGATATCCCAGGCAGCCTTAAACCCGTCAGGAAGAGGAAGGACAGAGTACGGCCAGGAATTTGTCTTAATGAGGGGCCAGGGAGACTGCGTTCTGAAATGCGAAGACGGAGATTTGCGACTCCCTGCATATACCTTATGGTTTGGCGAAAGCCAAACCACCCAGCCGCAAAGCGGCATGAGTTAAGGGGTGCCCGGAGGGTATACCTTATGGTTTGGCGAAAGCCAA
>CAMTAF010000160.1 GCA_947066955.1 uncultured Hungatella sp. | reverse complement strand
CAAAGTCGGGAAAGATCGTCTATGAGGGCAGTGATATTACCAGGGTCCAGAGCCACAAGCTGGTGTCCATGGGCATGGCCCATGTCCCTGAGGGCAGGAGAGTGTTCGCCCAGCTCACGGTCCTTCAGAATCTGAAGCTTGGCGCCTACACCAGGAAAGATAAAAAGGAGATAGAGGAGACCCTGGCGTCCATCTACAAGAGGTTTCCCCGGCTTGAGGAGAGAAAGAACCAGCCGGCAGGAACCTTGAGCGGCGGCGAACAGCAGATGCTGGCCATGGGGAGGGCCCTGATGTCCCGTCCCAGGCTGATTGTCATGGACGAGCCCTCCATGGGACTGTCCCCCATCTATGTCAACGAGATCTTTGATATTATTAAGGAGATCAACGACAGCGGAACCACAGTGCTTCTGGTGGAGCAGAACGCCAAGAAGGCGCTGTCCATAGCCCATAAGGCCTATGTGCTGGAGACGGGTAAGATTGTCCTCAGCGGCGACGCGAAAGAACTGATGAACGATGACTCCGTGAAGAAGGCATATTTAAGTGAATAGTCCACAGCCCCCCTGCATATATTGTAACAGCACAGCAAGGGGGTATTTTTATGGAGCAATTTTCTGTATACAAGGATATCAAGGCCAGAACCGGAGGAGAGATCTACCTTGGGGTAGTCGGGCCGGTGAGAACGGGGAAGTCCACATTTATCAAGCGGTTTATGGAGCTCATGGTTCTTCCTGAGATCGAGGATGAGCACAGCAGGCTTCAGGCCAGAGATGAGCTTCCCCAGAGCGCGGCGGGAAAGACCATCATGACCACGGAGCCCAAATTCATCCCTAAGGAAGCGGCCCAGGTGACTCTGGGGGATGGCATCGACGTTTCAGTGAGACTGATCGACTGCGTGGGATTTATGATCGACGGGGCGGCGGGGCACATTGAAAATGACAGCGAGCGCCTTGTGAAGACGCCCTGGTTCGACTACCAGATCCCGTTTACAAAGGCAGCGGAGATCGGTACGAGAAAGGTGATCACCGACCACTCCACCATCGGAATTGTGGTGACCACCGACGGGACCATCGGGGATATCAGGCGGTCCGCCTACGGGCCTGCGGAGGAACAGACAGTGGGAGAGTTAAAGGAGCTGGGGAAGCCCTTTATCATGCTTTTAAACTCCATGAGGCCTTTTTCCGACGAGACCAGGCAGCTGGCCGCGGAGCTTGCCCAGAAGTACGGGGTGTCGGTCCTCCCCGTGAACTGTGAGCAGCTGAAGAAAGAAGATATTTTACATATATTGGAACAGATCTTAAAGGAGTTCCCTGTGACCCAGATTCATTTCAGCATCCCCAAGTGGCTGGAGATCCTTCCCACGGACCACTGGCTGAAAGCCGGCGTGATCCAGTGCGTCAAGGACCTGATGGGAAAGGTGAACCAGATGAAGGATGTATCCGCGGCCCTGGAGGATGTGGCTACTGATGTTGTCAGGGGCATGAAGACGGACCGCATGGACTTGTCGGACGGCACCGTGCTGGTATCGGTCAATGTGGATGACCACTATTATTACGAGATCTTAAGCGACTATGTGGGGATTCCCATTGGAGGCGAGTATCAGCTGATGCAGCAGCTCCGCTCCTTGGCCCGCATGAAGCAGGAGTATGAGAAGGTTCAGAACGCCATGAGCCAGGTGCGGCTGCGGGGGTACGGCGTGGTGACCCCGGAAAAATCGGAGATCGTCCTGGATGAGCCCCAGGTCATCCGCCATGGCAACAAGTACGGAGTAAAGATGCGGGCGGAGGCGCCATCCATCAACATGATCAAAGCCCACATAGAGACGGAGATCGCCCCCATCGTGGGAAGCCAGCAGCAGGCGGAGGACCTGATCGCTTACATTAAGCAGAACGCCAGGGAAAGCGACGAGGGAATCTGGAACACCAACATTTTCGGAAAATCCATTGAGCAGATCGTGGAGGATGGCATCCAGGCCAAAGTATCCCAGCTGACAGAGGACTGTCAGATGAAGCTGCAGGATACGCTTCAGAAGATCATCAATGACAGCAAAGGCGGGATGATCTGCATCATCATTTGAGGCAAATGTGTTCTCTCCGCTTGAAACCCTGACCGGTTTATGGTAAGATGAACGTAGAAAAAATCTGACAACAGCTTCACCTAACCCTAAGTATTAAAACATTTACAGGAGGAAGGCAAATGCGGAGCATTTTAAGGATGCCTTCCGACGACATGGCAGGTGGCGCAAAGCGCCGCGTGCCGCTACTACGAAAAAGGAGGATTGAAGAATGAAGCTAACGTTTATCGGTGCGGACCATGAAGTGACCGGTAGCTGCCATTACTTAGAGTGCGGAAATACCAAACTGGTGGTGGACTACGGCATGGAGCAGGGGGTTAATATCTATGAGAATGCGGAGCTTCCCGTCTCCTGCGGGGATCTGGACTATGTTCTTTTAACCCATGCCCACATCGACCATGCGGGCTGTATCCCTCTTTTGTATGCCAGAGGCTTCCGGGGGCAGATCATCACCACCTATGCTACAGGGGATCTGTGCCAGATCATGCTGCGCGACAGCGCCCATATTCAGGAGATGGAGGCGGAGTGGAAAAACAGGAAGGCCAGGCGCGCGGGAGAGGATGCGGTGGTTCCTCTCTACACCATGGATGACGCTTTGGGAGCCCTGAGCCATTTGAAGACCTTTGAATACGGAGAGATGGTTAAGCTCAACGACGACATCACCCTGCGGTTTACCGATGCCGGGCATCTGTTTGGGTCTGCTTCCATTGAGGTGTGGTGCAGGGAAGGCGATGTAGAGAAAAAGATCGTTTTCTCCGGGGATATCGGCAACAAGAACAAGCCTCTTATACGGGATCCGGAATACATCAAAGAGGCGGACTATGTGCTCATGGAATGTACCTATGGAAACAAGACCCACGGGGAGGTTATGGAGCATATTGACGAGCTGACAGAGATCATCCAGAGAACTTTGGACAGGGGAGGCAATGTGGTGATCCCTGCCTTTGCCGTGGGACGTACCCAGGAGCTTCTGTATTTTATCAGGAAGATCAAGGCGGACCATCTGATCTTCGGCCACGAGGGATTCGAGGTGTACGTGGACAGCCCCCTTGCGGTGGAGGCTACCCATGTATTCAAGAAAAACCTTATGCGGTGTTATGACGACGAGACCAGGGAACTGGTGGAGCAGGGGATCAACCCCATCGAGTTCCCGGGGCTTAAGCTGTCCGTCACCAGCGACGAATCCAGAGCCATCAACTTCGATGCCAGACCCAAGGTGATCATCTCTGCCTCCGGCATGTGCGACGCAGGCCGGATCCGCCATCACTTAAAGCATAATCTGTGGAGGCCGGAGTGCACGGTTGTCTTTGCCGGCTACCAGGCAGAAGCCACCCTGGGCAGAAGCCTTATCGACGGAGCCAGGGAGGTAAAGCTTTTCGGAGAGACCATCGACGTCAGGGCCCACATCGTATCCATCAAAGGCATGAGCAGCCACGCCGATGTCAACGGGCTTCTGGAGTGGATTCAGGCTTTTGAGAAAAAGCCGGACATGGTGTTTACGGTTCACGGCGATGACCAGGTGTGCGACATTTTCGCGGACCGCCTGACAAAAGAGATGGGGCTTAACGCCTCAGCGCCCTTCAGCGGCTCTGTTTTTGATCTGATAGAGGGCAAGTGGATTACCCAGACAGCAGGGGTTCCTGTGGCCAAGGCGGTTACTCCTGCCCGGAAGCGTTCCGACTCTGTATTTGCCCGTCTGGTGGCTGCCGGCGAGCGTCTGGCCAGGGTTATCATCCACAACGAAGGCGGAGCCAACAAAGACCTGGCAAGATTCGCGGAGCAGATTCACGCTCTGTGCGACAAATGGGACAGATAGTATGGGAAAAGTACTGATATATACGGACGGGGCGGCAAGGGGCAATCCGGACGGTCCCGGCGGTTATGGGGTTGTGCTCCACTATACGGACCAGAAAGGGGTTCTTCACGAGCGAACCCTGTCTGCTGGGTATGTCCGCACCACCAACAACCGCATGGAGCTCATGGCAGCGATCGCTGGCCTGGAGGCCTTAAACCGCCCCTGCCAGGTGGAGCTGTACTCGGATTCCAAGTATCTGACAGACGCCTTTAACCAGGGCTGGATCGACAACTGGGTCAGGAACGACTGGAAGCGGGGAAAAAGCGGGCCGGTGAAGAACATTGACCTGTGGAAGCGGCTTCTGGAGGCCGAGTCAAGGCACCAGGTCTCCTTTATCTGGGTAAAGGGCCACGCCGGCCATCCTGAGAATGAGCGGTGCGACCAGCTGGCCACATCAGCCGCGGACGGAGAAAACCTGCTGGTGGATGAAGGGCTGGAGTGACGGGAATCATTAACTAAATCTTACAATATATTACTAATTCTGCATGGCTATTCCATTTCACGCCGGATTATGATATGGTAGAATCATCACCGGACTCTGCCTCCTCTTTGGAAGAGAAAGAGTCTGAATAAAGGAAGATCCGGATGAAGAACAAGGGAGTTATGATCTCACTTGCAGTTATACTTGCAGTGGGGATATTGATTACAAAGAGCACTCACAGCTTTGTGCAAAGGAGTCTGTCGGATATGGCGGAGACGGAGGGTTCCCTGGCTCAGGAACAGGCCTTTGAGACGTCGCGTTTAAGTGACTGGGAGGCTGACGGGGCTGAAGCCGCCGGGGAGGAGTCCGGCGCCGCAAACAGCATGTCTAAGGCAGGCGGTGTGGCGGCAGCTCCCCCGGAATCCATATCTCCTCTGGACCCGGCCCCCATGGCAGCTGCCACGGCGGAGAAGGCGGCGGACAGCGCGGAGCGGGGAGCCGCCGCGGAGGAGCCAGTGTCTTCTTACATGAGAAGGCTTCTGGACTTAGATGCCCAGATCCAGAAGAACCGAGAGGCTCAGACAGGCTCCAATGGAAACAATTCCGCGAAGTCGGCGGCTTCCAACGAATTAAAGCTGTGGGACAGCGAATTGAACACGATCTACAATGAGATCTTAAAGCGGCTGGACAAAGAAGACTCAGAGAAGCTTGTGGAGGCCCAGAGGGCATGGCTGAAGGCCAGGGACAGCCTGGCTATGGAGGCTGCCAGGAACTCGGCAGGAGGCTCGCGGGAGAGCGTGGAGTACACGGTCTCCCTGACAGAGTCCACCAGACAGAGGGCCTATGAGCTGGCAGAGCTCTATGCCTATGAGCTGGAACAGTGAGACCCCGCCCTGTATGCGGTACAGGGCGGTTTTTTCGATTGCAGGCGGTTCGATTGGGTCTTGATAAATAACAGCCCTTGTGATAGGATAGTAACGATAAAAAGCTATAAAAAAACGTTGCAAAAAGGAGGAACAGTTATGGGAGCTATTCTGGGAAGTATTGTTACGAATCTGATCGAAGTGGCTGCCTTTGTCTTGATCGCGTGGGGAGGCATCATGTGCGGGAAGTCCATGGCCTCAAAGAAAGCGGCCAAAAATAAAGACACAAAATAAATGCGGAGGAACAACTGTGAAGAAGTACGGTGTTAACGAACTGAGAAAAATGTTTTTGGAATTCTTCGAAAGCAAAGACCATCTGGCCATGAAAAGCTTTTCCCTGGTTCCTCATAATGACAACAGCCTTCTGCTGATCAATTCCGGCATGGCGCCTTTGAAGCCCTATTTCACAGGCCAGGAGATCCCGCCAAGGAGAAGGGTCACCACATGCCAGAAGTGCATCCGCACAGGAGATATTGAGAACATCGGAAAGACTGCCCGCCACGGCACCTTTTTCGAGATGCTGGGCAATTTTTCTTTCGGAGATTATTTTAAGACAGAGGCTATCCATTGGTCCTGGGAGTTTTTGACAGAGGTTGTGGGGCTTGACCCTGACCGGCTGTACCCGTCTGTCTACTTGGATGACGACGAGGCCTACGATATCTGGAACAAGGAGATCGGGATTCCGGAGGAGAGGATCTTCCGCTTTGGCAAGGAGGACAATTTCTGGGAGCACGGGGCAGGTCCCTGCGGACCCTGTTCCGAGATCTACTATGACAGAGGCGAGAAGTACGGCTGCGGGAAGCCGGGCTGTACTGTGGGCTGTGAATGCGACCGGTATATCGAGGTGTGGAACAACGTGTTCACCCAGTTTGATAACGACGGCCACGGCAACTACACGGAGTTAAAGCAGAAGAATATCGACACAGGCATGGGCTTAGAGCGCCTGGCTGTGGTGGTTCAGGATGTGGACTCCCTGTTCACGGTGGACACCAACAAGGCTCTCCTGGACCAGGTCTGCGCTTTGGCGAAAACACAGTACCAGGTTGACGAGAAAAAGGATGTGTCCCTGCGGATCATCGCGGACCATGTAAAGTCCTGCACCTTCATGATCTCCGACGGCATCATGCCTTCCAATGAGGGAAGGGGCTATGTGCTGCGGCGGCTTCTGCGCCGGGCGGCCCGCCACGGCAGGATCCTGGGCATTGAGGGGAAATTCATGGCAGGCTTAAGCGAGACGGTTATCGCCCTCTCCAAGGACGGATACCCGGAGCTGGAGGAGAAGAAGGCCATGATCTTAAAGGTTCTCAGCGAGGAGGAGGACAAGTTTGACAAGACCATCAACCAGGGCCTGGCCATCTTAAACGACATGGAGCAGGCCATGACAGCTAAGGGCGAGACGGTGCTCTCCGGAGACGACGCCTTTAAGCTCTACGATACTTACGGCTTCCCGCTGGATCTGACAGTGGAGATCCTGGAGGAGAAGGATTTCAAGGTGGACGAGGAGGGCTTTAAAGCCGCCATGAAGAAGCAGCGGGAGAAAGCCCAGGCAGCCCGCAAGACCACCAACTACATGGGAGCCGACGTGACCGTGTACCAGTCTATCCCCGCCAGCATCACCTCGGCCTTTGTGGGCTATGACAGGCTTGTCCACGACTCCGTGATCTCCGTGCTCACCACGGAGGAGGAGATAGTGGAGGCTCTCACCGACGGCCAGAGAGGAACCGTGATCGTGGATGAGACCCCGTTCTACGGGACCATGGGCGGACAGCAGGCGGACACAGGCGAGATCGTCTGTGAGAACGGAAGATTCAAGGTGGAGGACACCATCCATCTCATGGGAGGCAAGATCGGCCATGTGGGAATCATGACAGAGGGGATGCTGAAGACCGGGGACAAGGTGACTCTCCGGGTGTGTGAGGAGAACCGTCTGTCCACAGGCAAGAACCACAGCGCCACCCATCTGCTGCAGAAGGCCCTGCGGACCGTGCTGGGCGACCATGTGGAGCAGGCAGGTTCCTACGTAGACGCCGGGCGGCTCCGCTTTGACTTTACCCATTTCTCCGCCATGACTCCCCAGGAGCTTAAACAGGTGGAGGACTTGGTCAATGAGAAGATCCGGGAGGATCTGGCAGTGGTGACAGAGGAGATGTCCTTAGAGGAGGCTAAAAAATCCGGGGCCATGGCGCTCTTCGGCGAAAAATACGGCGAGAAGGTGCGCGTGGTGCGGATGGGTGATTTCTCCGTGGAGCTGTGCGGCGGAACCCATGTGAAAGATACGGGGACCATCACGGCCTTTAAGATCCTGTCGGAGACAGGCATCGCCGCGGGAGTGCGCCGCATCGAGGCCCTGACAGGGGAGGGGCTCATGGCCTACTACGAGGACGTGGAGAGGCAGCTCCACCAGGCAGTGAAGGCGGCCAAGACCACCCCGGCGGAGCTGACTCACAGGATCGAGGGCCTTCTCGCAGAGATCAAGGCCTTAAGCTCTGAGAACGAGAAGCTGAAGAGCAAGCTGGCCAACAGCGCCATGGGCGACGTGCTGGACCAGGCAGTGGAGGTGGAAGGCGTGAAGGTCCTGGCCGCAAAGGTAGCGGATGTGGACATGAACGGTTTGCGGAATTTAGGCGACCAGGCAAAAGACAAGCTGGGTGAGGGCGTCATCGTCATGGCGTCGGCACTGGACGGCAAGGTGAGCCTCATGGCCATGGCCACCGACGGAGCCCAGAAGCGGGGGGCTCATGCCGGGAACTTAATCAAGGCCATTGCGGGCCTGGTAGGCGGAGGCGGAGGCGGACGCCCAGGCATGGCCCAGGCTGGGGGAAAGAACCCGGCAGGCATTGACGCGGCTCTGGCCAGGGTCCCGGAAGTGGTGAAAGAGCAGATCCACGCTTAAGAAAGCCAGGAATTGGCAAAAAAATGTAAATCCTTAAAAAAAGCAGTTGACGAATAAGGATTTTATGCTATAATCATAGCAGTGCTATAAAATACCCAAACAGTTGTATTAT
>CAMTAF010000159.1 GCA_947066955.1 uncultured Hungatella sp. | reverse complement strand
ATGCTGATTCAGTTCCTGAGAGGCGTGCCCAAGGAGCTGGAGGAGGCGGCCAAGATCGACGGCTGCAACTCCTTAAAGACTCTGTGGTACGTGATCGTTCCCATGCTGAAGCCGTCGCTGGTATCCTGCGCCCTGTTCCAGTTCATGTGGACATCCAACGACTTTATGGGACCATTGATCTACATCTCCGATATGGATAAATACACCAACTCCATCTACCTGCGCATGTCCATGGACGGCGATGTGGGCTTCCAGTGGAACAGGATCCTGGCCATGTCCCTGATCTCCATCATTCCGTCTCTGGTGGTGTTCTTCTGCGCGCAGGATTCGTTTATCGACGGTATCGCGGCCGGCGGCGTCAAGGGCTGACCACTGAAATTATTGGCTATGACAGATCTGGTTAAAGGGGGTTCTCACCACAAGGGAACCCCCTTTTGCTAGGAGGAAGGCAAACGCGTAAGCGTTTTTAGGATGCCTTCCGACGACTTGGCAGGTGGCGCGAAGCGGCGCGTGCCGATACAAAAGCAGGAGGAGAGAAGCATATGGAAGTGAGGATAATTTTTAAGACGGCCCGGTGCGCCACCTTGGAGATGGCTGACGGCAGCATCTATGAGTCGGAGCAGGAGCGGGAGATTTTCATAAACGGGAAATTTTACAAAAAAACAAGAAAGGTCATCGACAGTGTCTACGGATTAAAGCCGGATACGGAGTATGGGATTCAGGTGAAGGCGGGGGAGGATGACGCGCAGGTCCGCGTAAAGACGGATTATGAATTCGTTACCCTCAATGTCCGGGATTTTGGGGCAAAGGGAGACGGGGTTTCGGATGACACTCATTTTATCCAGGCAGCGATCATGAGCTGCCCCAAGGATGGGCGGGTGCTGATTCCGGAGGGCACTTACAGGATAACCAGTCTGTTCCTGAAAAGCGATCTGCGGCTGGAGCTGGGAGAGGGGGCTGTGCTGTCGGCGGACACGGACAGGCGGCGCTTTTCTGTTCTGCCGGGGCTGATCGAGAGCTACGACGAAAAAGAAGAGTACAATCTGGGAACCTGGGAGGGCAATCCCCTGGATTGTTTTGTCTCTGTTATTACGGGAATTAATGTGGAAAATGTGGAGATCTACGGCCAGGGGATCATGGACGGCAATGCCGGAGAGGAGAACTGGTGGCATGACCCTAAGACCAGACGGGGCGCCTTCCGGCCGCGGATGATCTTTCTTAATTCCTGCGGCCATGTGACGGTTCAGGGGATCCAGGTGCAAAACAGCCCCAGCTGGAACATCCACCCCTATTTTTCCCATGATCTGCGCTTTTTGGACCTGACCGTGAAAAACCCCAAGAATTCGCCTAACACAGACGGCCTTGACCCGGAATCTTGTAAAGATGTGGAGATCGCGGGGGTGTATTTTTCCGTGGGAGATGACTGCATTGCCGTGAAATCAGGGAAAATCTACATGGGTTCGAAATACAAGGTCCCCTCGGAGGGGCTGCTGATCCGCCAGTGCTGTATGAGGGACGGCCACGGTTCCGTCACCCTGGGCAGCGAGATGGCCGGAGGAATCCGAAACCTGACAGTGAGGGACTGCCTTTTTCTCCACACAGACAGGGGGCTTCGGATTAAGACAAGGAGGGGCCGGGGAAAGGATGCGATTATTGACCAGATCCTTTTTGAAAATATCCGCATGGATCATGTGATGACCCCTTTTGTAGTCAACAGTTTTTATTATTGTGATCCTGACGGGTTCAGCCCATATGTGTCTTCCAAGGAATCTCTTCCCGTAGACGACGGGACGCCTGATATCCGGAGTCTTAAGTTCTGCCATATCAAGGCAGAGAACTGCCATGTGGCCGGCGCTTATTTCTACGGCCTCCCGGAAAAGAAAATTCAGCGGGTGGAGATGGAGGATGTGCGCGTAAGCTACGCCCAGGAGGCCAAGGCAGATATCCCGGCTATGCTGGAGGGGGCGGAGCCGGTGAGCCGGATGGGAATCTTTGCCGCGAATATTGATACCCTGGTGCTGAAAAATGTCATGGTGGAGGGTCAGGAGGGAGAAAAAATTATTACACAGCATATTGAACATTTGATTCAAAAATGTTAAAGTAATAATGTTTGGCTTTAGAATCAGGACGTCAGTGAGGGGAAGGTGCGGCATGGCGGTTACGATCAAGGATATCGCGAAAAAGGCAGGAGTGTCTTATTCCACAGTATCCAGGGCGCTCAACGATGTGGGAGCGGGAAAATCAGAGAGCAGGCAGAGGATCCTGAATATTGCCCGGGAGATGGGGTATGTGCCTAATCAGGCGGCTATTAATTTAAAATGTTCCAAATCTCACACCATAGGGCTGTTTTTTTCCAGGATCAGCAAGATGACTTCCCCTTTTGTGCTCCACGACGTGCTCACAGGAGTCTATGATATTGTGGGGAGCAAGTACAATGTAGCGGTAAAGGGCATTGATATGCATGAGCCGGGAACCCTAAATCCCACCCTGTTTGACGGGATCATTGTCCTCTCCCAGTGGTCCGAGGACTCTGCTTTTATAGAGGAAGTTCTGGAGAAGGAGATCCCTATGGTGGCCATCTGCCGTATCGTCTACTATGATGTGCCCAATGTGGTGACGGACGAGGTCACGGCCATGGAGAAGGCCATGGATTACCTTCTTGACCGGGGACACCGGAAGGTGGCTGTGATCGAGGGGCTTCCGGGGGTGGACTCCACCCGCTTAAGGCACTTGGGCTGGCGCAAGTCCGTGACCCGCCACGGGCTGAACCCGGATCTGATCCCTGTGGAAGGAGACGAGTACCGGTACGCCAACGGCTACAGGGCAGCCAAGAAGCTTCTGGAGCTTGAGGAGCGGCCAACGGCCATCCTGTGCTTTAATGACGAGCTGGCCTTTGCCGCCAAGGCGGCCATCAACGAGGCGGGCCTTGGGGTGCCGGATGATATCTCCCTCATCGGCTTTGACAACTGGGACATGTCCGGCTACGGCACCATGCGTCTCACCACGGTGGAGAGGAATATGGGGGATCTGGCGAGAGAGGGAACCCGGGTGTTGCTTAAACGGATCGAAGATGGTATTATAGATAACAGCAGGATCTTCCTGGACAATAAGCTGATCGTCCGGGATACCGTAAAAGACTTGAGGGAGAGGGAAGACAGATGAAGAGAGTAGAAGACTATGTGACAAGCATCCCGGATTTTCCGGAGCCGGGGATTATTTTCCGTGACATAACCACTATTTTGCAGGAGCCGGAGGGCCTCCGCCTGGCCATTGACGGGATCATGGGGTTTTTGAAGGACGTGGACTTTGATGTGGTGGTAGGGCCCGAATCCAGAGGATTTATTTTCGGCGTGCCTGTGGCCTATGCCATGCACAAGGGCTTTGTGCCGGTGCGCAAGAAAGGCAAGCTGCCCCGGGAGACCATTTCCATGGAATATGACTTAGAGTACGGGAGCGCTGTGGTGGAGATGCACAAAGACTCCATAAAGCCGGGACAGAAGGTTGTGATCGTGGATGATCTCATCGCCACGGGAGGTACCATAGAGGCTATTGTCAAGATGATCGAACAGCTTGGCGGCCAGGTAGTGAAGATCTGCTTTGTCATGGAGCTGGCAGGGCTTAAGGGACGGGAGAAGCTTGAAGGGTATCGGGTGGATTCGGTTATTACATATGAAGGAAAATAAATATAGAAAGTCTGGACAAAGGCCGGGAATCTTATAAGAGATTCCCGGCTTTTGCCAGTGTTAAAAGCTCTCTATGACCGTTTCGTTCATGGATCTTCTGAAGAAACAGAAGCGGCAGGGAGGAAATTCTGAACTATTTATGTGCTTAAGGACCAAAAGACTCACTTTTATGATATACTGGTATAAAGAATACAGGCAAGAATTTATATGGATATGGAGAAGGCCCATGGGAGTCCAATATGACATTTACAAATTAAGAGACAAATATAAACTATCAGAGACTGAAACGCAGATTCTTCAGTATCTCCTGAACCATCACAACGAGATTTTGACTATGGCGGTGCGGGATGTGGCGGCAGCTAATTATACTTCGGCGGCGACCATCATCAAGCTGTCCAAAAAAATGGGATATACAGGGTATATCGATATGGCCTACCGGCTGAATTTTATGATTACCGGCAGAAAGAGAGACAGAAAACATACCTCTGAGCTGACAGGGTTCTTAAATGAAATTCCTGATGAGAAATTTGATCTGTTTTGCCTCCTTGTAGAAAAACACCGGCAGGGAATTATCTTTGTAACAGCAACCGGATTTTCCACACCTGTGGCTGATTATATTAACCGCAAATTACTGGTGAAGGGATTTAAATCTATTCAGACCAATGCCTATGGTGTCTATGATACTAACCAGATCGGCGGCTCCCTGGTAATTGCCATCTCAAAAAGCGGGGAGACGGATACCATTACGAAAGTGATCGAATATGCGAAGAAGAATCATATGGATATTGTGTCTTTTACAGGCCCTCAGGATAATTTTATTGCCCGCAATTCTGCTCTTAATATTCCTGTTCAGGACGACCAGGCCTTAGACGACAGAAATATAACAGCCAACTATTTTTATGCGAGAGTTATGATACTGTTTGAATACCTGATGAGCCGTCTGATGGATAAGGCGCACTCTGACAGGTAAACAGGTTTACTTCTTAGTTAACCAGTTGCAAAACCCCTCAAATCCGTTTTCATATGTTACCGGCTGTGCTAATGTATAGGCACAGGATAACTGCCATGGTAAGTAACTTGAAAACAGAATAAAGAGGGGTTTTATTTATGAAAGAAAAGGCTGTGAATGCAATGCAAAAATTTGCAAAAGCAATGATCGGTCCAGTTTTGTACCTGCCCATTGCCGGGATGCTGATCGCTCTTACGGCGGTCGCCACCAACACGGCATTCGTGACAGAAGGCGGTGTGATCTGGACCATCGGAAGGTTTTTTAATGGGATGCTGAACCCTATTATGGGGAATTTGAGTATTCTGTTTTGTGTGGGTATTGCCACAGGCATGGCGAAGAAGAAAAAGGCGGATGCTGCTTTTATTGCCCTTATGAGCTATATTTTGTTTTTGGGGGCTAACAGCCGGTGGCTGGAATTGTCGGGAATGATGGCAGACGGAGCCACGGCCGGCGATCTATACGGAACAGGGCAGACGATCCAGCTGGGATTCCATGTGACGGATATGGGCGTGTTTCTGGGAATGATCCTGGGAGTTGTGACGGCCGTAGTACATAACCGATACAGTGAAACGGAATTTAAAGGCGGTTTTGCTCCTTATGGCAATACCAAACTGGTGCTTCTGGTTATGATCCCTGTGGTGGGAGTATTCAGTGTGGCGATCACCTATATCTGGCCTACCGTGGCTGCGGGGATCACGGCGCTGACAGGCTTCATGAGCGGTGCCGGCGCTGCTGGGGTATTTGTGTATGGATTTTTAAACAGATTCCTGGTGCCTACAGGGCTCCACCATTTGATCTGGTCCCCGTTTTTGTATTCCGCGGTAGGCGGACAATCCATGGTAGCAGGAGAGAATGTAATCGGGGCAAAGCCTATTTTCCTGGCATTGCTTAATGACCCCCAGGCGGGCATGATGCCTGACACCTGCCGTTTCCTGACTTACGGTCTGGTAAAAACATTCGGGATTATCGGTGTGGCGCTGGCATTTTACTATACGGCGAAAAAGTGTAAGAGAGAGAATTTAAAGGCCCAGCTGATTCCCAGCACTCTTACCGCGGTGATCGCAGGAATTACGGAGCCTTTGGAATTTACCTTTATTTTCGCAGCGCCTTCTCTGTGGCTGGTATATTCGATATTGGACGGGTTCTTCCAGATGATGACTTATCTTATGGGGGTGCGTGTCTGCGCCACCAACGGAATTCTGGATTTCCTGGTATTGAATCTTCCCGCCGGCGTGGGGCGCACCATGTGGCCCCTGTATGTGGTCATCGGACTTGTGGAGATTGTGGTAATCTTCTTGGTATTCCGCTTTATGATCGAAAAAATGAACTTAAAAACTCCGGGGCGGGAAGATGATGAAGAAGTGATGGATCTTCAGGAAAATGCTGCCAGCGTAAAGAGCGAGATGAAGCGGCGTCAGGGAGGTACAGCGGATGCGTCAGCACAGGATCCTTTGGAAAGAGGGAGAAAGATTGTGAAAGCTCTCGGCGGAAAGGATAATATTCTGTCTCTTGAAAACTGTTTTACCAGGCTCCGCGTGGAGGTGGCAGACGAGAGCAAGATCAATGAGCAGGAGTTAAAGGAGACGGGCTCTGCCGGAATTATGAGAAAAGGCAAGGATGTCCAGGTGGTATACGGGCTGGAGATCAGCAAAGTACGAACTATGGTAGATGATGCAATGGAGCAGTAGGAGGAAGGCAAACGCGTAAGCGTTTCCAGGATGCCTTCCGACGACCTGGCAGGTGCCGCAAAGCGGCGCATGCCGATAACCTAAAAAAGGAGGATATAATCATGAAAACATTTAAGCTGGTAATCGTAGGGGGAGGAAGCACCTATACTCCCGGTATTGTAAAGAGTCTTCTGGATAAGAAGGAGGATTTTAAGCTGGAGGAACTGCGGCTGTATGATAACAATGAGGAGAGACAGCGGAAGGTAGGAATTCTGGTAGAAAAGGTTGTGGAGAAGTTTGATCCTGAGCTGAAGCTTACTTTGACTACAGATCCCGAGGAAGCATTTACGGACATCGACTTTGCTTTTGCCCAGATGAGGGTAGGACTCTACAGGATGAGGGAGTTAGACGAAAAAATCCCCTTAAAGTATGATGTTGTGGGTCAGGAGACCTGCGGACCTGGAGGATTGGCATACGGCCTGCGTACCATCTACCCTATGATGGAGATGATTGATTTCTGTGAAAAATACGCAAAGCCGACTTACTGGATCGTAAATTATTCTAATCCGGCGGCGATCGTGGCGAAGGCAATGCGTATCCTCCGTCCAAACGCAAGAATTTTAAATATCTGTGATATGCCTGTTGCCATCATGCGGAATATGGCCAATATTTTGGACTGCGACCGCCATGATATTGTGGCGGATTATTTCGGGCTGAATCATTTTGGGTGGTTTACGAAAATCCGTGTGGGGGATGAGGACAGGACAGAGGAACTGAAAGCCTATGTAAAGGAACACGGATATATGCCGCCTGATGAGAGGAGCGAGGTGCGCCACAACGATGCCTCCTGGAAGCATACCTTTGATAACGCGAAATATCTGGCGCGCATGTTCCCGGATTATCTGCCTAATACCTATATGCAGTATTATCTCCTGGGAGATCAGATCGTAAAAGATGCCGACAAAAACCATACCAGAGCCAATGAGGTTATGGAAGGGCGTGAAAAGAGGATTTTTGACGCAGTGGATACCTACGAGAAAACAGGTGAGATCGACATGACGCCTTTCTTCACAGGAGTTCACGGGGAATTTATTGTGGAAGTGGCTATGAGCCTGGCCTTTAATCTGAGAAAGCGCCACCTTGTTATGGTACCCAATCGCGGGGCTGTAAAAAATCTTCCCGATGATGCCATGGTGGAGATTCCGGCCTATATTACCAGCGAGGGGCCGGAGCCGGTGAGAGTCGGTGAGATTCCGGCATTTTATAAGGGAATGATCGAGCAGCAGGAAGCCTGTGAAAAACTGGTGGTGGAAGCGGCGATTGAGGGCTCCTACGAAAAGGCTCTGATGGCATTTACCATGAATAAGACTGTTCCTTCCGCATTTGTGGCGAAACAGATTCTGGATGAAATGATAGAGGCCAACAAGGAGTTCTGGCCCAAGCTGAAATAGATGGTTGTGAAGGAGGAAAGTCATGGCGCTTTTTAAGAAAAAACAGAAAGAGGAACCGGTGCTCACGGCCTACGTTTCAGGACCCGTTATTCCTGTTACAGAAGTGGATGATCCCGTATTTTCATCAGGTGCTCTGGGAGATGGGATTGCTATCCGGCCCGAGAACGATACAATCACGTCTCCCTGTGACGGGGAGATCTCCATGGTGGCAGAGACCGGCCACGCCCTGGGGATCGGCCTGAGCAACGGCATTCAGCTTATACTCCATATCGGCCTGGATACGGTTGGCATGAACGGAAAAGGGTTTCAGGTACTGGTCCGGCAGGGGAGCAAGGTAAGGAAGGGAACGCCTCTTCTGAAGTTTGACAGAAAGATGATAGAAGAAAATGGTTTTTCCACAGACTGTATTCTGGTTGAGGTGACTCAGAATCAGGCTCCCAGACTGAGGTTTATAAGTGGAATGGATGCAGTACAGAACGACACGGTGATCGGCATATATTCCCAAGGCTGAGTTGGAAAGCAAGGAGCGGACAGTGTAACTTTACTTGGGGAATTTTAGAAATAAAAAAACAAGACGGCGACT
>CAMTAF010000158.1 GCA_947066955.1 uncultured Hungatella sp. | reverse complement strand
GAGGGTATCTTATATGAGACTGGAACTATCCGGAACTTAGGCAGAGTGGACAACAGAGACGCGTTTCTTGACACCTATGAGCTGGAGAGGGCAAGGGGGATCACCATCTTTTCCAAACAGGCGGTATTTGCGCTGGGGGATACTAAGGTGACTCTTCTGGACACCCCGGGCCATGTGGACTTTTCCCCGGAGATGGAGAGAACCCTCCAGGTGCTGGATTATGCCATCCTGGTGGTCAGCGGGGCTGACGGGGTTCAGGGGCACACGGAGACGCTGTGGAGGCTCCTTGGCCGGTACAAGGTTCCGGTGTTTATCTTTGTCAACAAGATGGACCAGGAGGGCGCGGACCAGGACAAGCTTATGGGGGAGCTAAAGGGGCGGCTCCATGAAAACTGCGTTGATTTCACAGGTCACGAGGAGGAGAGGCAGGAAAGCCTTGCCATGTGTGATGAGGATGCTTTGGAAATGTATCTGGAACAGGGGACTGTGCCGGATGAGGAGATCGCCAGGCTCATAAGGGAGCGGAAGACATTTCCCTGTTATTTTGGATCAGCCTTAAAGCTTTGGGGGGTGGACGGCCTTTTGAAGGGCCTGGAGGTCTACGGGCAGGCTCCTTGTTACGGGGAGAGCTTTGCCGCCAGGGTGTACAAGATCTCCAGGGACGACCAGGGGAACCGTCTGACCCACTTAAAGGTGACAGGGGGAAGCCTGAAGGTGAAGATGGAATTGTCCCCCCGGAAAACGGACGAGGCTGGGGAGAAGATCAACCAGATCAGGATCTACTCCGGCGCGAAATACGAGACCGCCCAGGAGGTGGGGCCAGGGACAGTGTGCGCTTTGACAGGGCTGTCGGACACATGGCCGGGGCAGGCCCTGGGGGCGGAGAGAGAGGAGACGGTTCCCTTGCTGGAGCCGGTGCTCACCTATCAGCTGATTCCGTCAAGGGGATGCGATCCGGCGGCGTTTCTGCCGAAGCTGCGGATGCTGGAGGAGGAGGAGCCGCAGCTCCACGTAGACTGGAACGAGGCCCTTGGGGAGATCCAGGTCCAGGTCATGGGGGAGGTGCAGATCCAGGTGCTGAAAAGCCTGATCCAGGACCGGTTTGACACAGAGGTGGAGTTCGGCGCGGGCAGCATTGTCTACAAGGAGACCATAAAAGAGGCCGTGGAGGGAGTGGGGCATTTTGAACCTCTGCGCCACTATGCGGAGGTGCATCTTCTGCTGGAGCCGGGGGAGCGGGGCAGCGGCCTTCAGTTTGACACAAGGTGCAGTGAGGATGTGCTGGACCGCAGCTGGCAGCGCCTGGTCCTGACTCATCTTGAGGAAAAACGCCACAGGGGAGTTCTGGTTGGAGGGGAGCTGACGGACGTGAAGATCACCCTCATCGCCGGAAGAGCCCATCTAAAGCATACCGAGGGCGGAGATTTCCGGCAGGCCACTTACCGGGCCGTGCGCCAGGGGCTGATGGAGGCCGAGAGCATCCTTTTGGAGCCCTGGTATCAGTTCCGCCTGGAGATTCCGCCGGAGTACACGGGCCGGGCTATGGCGGACATTGACCGGATGCAGGGGGATTTTCAGGCCCCTGTCCAGGAGGGGGACATGACGGTGATCCTGGGACAGGCCCCGGTGGCGTCCATGAGAAATTATCAGACAGAGGTGGCGGCCTATGCCAGGGGGAGAGGCAGGCTTTCCTGCGAGCTTTCCGGCTACAAGCCCTGTCCCGGCCAGGAGCAGACGGTTCAGTCTCTGGGGTATGACCCGGAGGCAGATGCAGACAATCCCACTGGGTCTGTTTTCTGCGCCCACGGGGCAGGCTTCTATGTCCCCTGGGATCAGGTGAAGGATTTTATGCATGTGGAGAGCCCTGTTGAGCTGTGGGCAAGAAGACAGAAGGAGAATCCGGAAGCCCAGGAGGCGGTGAGGCAGCAGCCGGTTTCCGGGGCCGGGGGAGGGGCATCCTGGGGGGACGACAAGGAGCTGGAGGAGATCTTTACCCGGACCTACGGCGTCAGCAAGCGGGAACAGTACCGGCAGCAGGGGCCGAGAAAAGTGGATTTTGACAGCCAGACTCCGGTCAGAAAAGGAAAAGCAGAGGAGCCGGAGGAGGAGTATCTTCTGGTGGATGGCTACAACATCATTTTCGCCTGGGAAGAGATGAAAGAGCTGGCAAAGGTTACCATGGATGGGGCGCGCCACAAGCTGATGGATATTTTATGCAATTACCAGGGATATAAAAAATGCATTTTGATCCTGGTGTTTGACGCCTACAAGGTGGAGGGCGGCGTGGAGCATGTGATAAAATATCACAATATCCATGTGGTCTACACCAAGGAGGCGGAGACCGCTGACCAGTACATCGAAAAGCTAGCCTACAAGATGGGGAAAAATCACCGTGTGACAGTGGCTACCTCCGACGGGCTGGAGCAGCTGATTATACGGGGGGAGAACTGCCTTCTGATGTCGGCGAAGGACCTGAGGGAAGAGATCATAAACGTGAACCGCCAGATCGAGACAGAACATCTGGAGCCTCTGCGGCAGGGGATGGGGAAAGGGAAGAACTATCTGCTGAGCTACGCGGGGGAAGAGGTGGCGGAGTATTTGGAGGAGGTGAGGATGGGGAGAGAGCAGAAAAGGTAACAGTTCAGATGACCCTTGAACTGTTACGGCATCTGCCATAAAAATCGCTGCGCGATGGGGCAGATGCCATCCGGCCACTACGTTTTCGTACGGTCAGCGCAGCAAGTGCGCAGACCGATCTGAACTGTTACCAGAAAAGACCTACCGGGAAATAATCGGGGCATCTATTTCCCGGCAGTCTCTCAAAAGAGCTTTTTTATAAAGGATATACAGTCATCACCCAGAATATATTCACTATGGAGAGAATCATTGCCGGAAGTAAGGACTGTTTGATGTTTGAGCTCAGATCATATCCCCCGATTCCCATTACCATGGGGACTGTGGGAGTGGCCATGGGCGTCATAAACGCTGTGCAGCAGGCGGATGCCACAAGCATCAGAGGTCCAGTACTGTCAACGCCCATACTTTTGCACGCGAGGATCGCGATGGGAGCAAACACTGCCATCACGGTGCGGTTCTGCATAACCTGTGTCAGGAAAAACGGGATCAGGTAGAATACCGCGCCGATGAGGTAGCGATTGCCGAGAGTGGTCGCCACACTGGCGATGCTGTTTCCAATAAGATCACCGGCTCCGGTGTTGGCCAGTCCGGTGCCCATGCAGAGCCCTCCAACTACCATGAGGCAGAGGTCAATGGGAATAGAGCTGCAGGCCTCCTTGGAGGAAAGCACGCCTGTGGAGACCAGGATCACGGCCCCGATAAACGCGATTTCCCATGAAGCAAGGGTCTGGATATTGGCTGCTTTCAAGATTCCGTTTAACTGCGTGTTGAATACGAGGCACAATGTGACCAGACAAAAAACCGCGATAGCTGTGGTTTCCCTGCCTTTGGTCAATGCCTCATGCTTTGCCACCCGGCTGGATAAGTCGGAACTGTCCTTTGTCGCAGTCACAGGCTTTTCCGGGGCAAAACGAAAGCCTACAAATGTTGAGTAGAGAATAAGGGCCAGAAGACTGAGACAGCGGCTTTTAAAAAGGTCCATGACACCCAGGGCGAACTGCTCATAACCGTTGGCGGAAACATAGCCGTTAAGTTCTGCCAGCATGGACAGGGACCCGCCTACAGGGATAATACCGCATGCTGCGATACAAGTCAGCCCAACGCTGAAAATGGTTTTGCTGATGCTGATGTTCATCTCCTCGCACGCGGCGGCAACGATGGGAGCAACGATACAGAACGCGGCGACCGCGCTGCCGGTAAAAGTGGCGGCCAGCACGGAGGCCAGTGTGAAGCCCAGCATGACTTTGACCATATTTCCCTTAGATATTTTCTGCACAGTGCCGGCCACCAGGCGGATCGCCTGTGTGCGCTTAAATCCCTCAGAAATCACAAACATACTGGAAATCATGATTAGATTAGAGTTTCCAATATTTCCCAGAACATCCGCCGGCGAGATGCATCCTGTAATGAGAAACAGGATGATTCCCAGGCATCCCACGGTTCCCACAGACAGTTTATTCCAGACATATCCCGCGATAACCAGGGCGCTGATGATCAGACAGATAATGAGCTGTGTATTCATAGATTGCCTCCTTTATCGATTGACTTTACGGCCCCGGTAATACACATCACCGTTTCCGTCTTTTGAGAACTGGCTGAGGAACTGATCATAGCTGATCCAGCTCAGTTCAGGGTAATTTGCGTGAACCATATCCGTAACTTTGCCTATCACAACCAGGGGAACACCGTCCTTGTCGGTAAATCCCAGCCAGGTGATGGGGAAAGTCTCCCAAACTTGCTGTCTGTGAATATCCAGTCCCAGATGGTCCAGTTTCTCTTCCAGAATCGTTTGCATCTCTTTTTCCAAAGGGAAGGGCAGAAGGGGATCTTTTTCCTTTCCAACGCAGAGGAAATCTTTGTCCCCATAGATCCATATGGTGGGAGTAATGTCAGCGCTTTTGGGAAAGTCGCAGAACATTCTGCTTGGAGAGCGCAGCGCGGACCATGGGGCCACGGCGGCAAATAAGTCGCCCGCAGTATAACTGAGGAGATCACTCATCATGCCTCCGCTGCTCTGACCGCAGGCATAAATTCGGCTGTGGTCAACTGGCAGACGCTCTTCGATATCTGCCACCATTGCGCGGATAAATTTTACATCATCAATCGGTTTTCCCTCATATTCGCCGCACCAGAGGAGCACATTGCGGAGTCCGTCTTTTTTCTGCTGATGGATTCCTGCTTCAGGAAATACTGCAATAAATTTTCTTTCTTCTGCTGTCACCGACATTCCGCTTAAGTCAAAGAAAGTTTCCGCGCTTCCTCCGCGGCCATGCATAACCACCACAAGAGGCCATTTTTGATCAGGGGTACATCCTTTTGGCACATATTCGAACCAGGTGCGGGTCATACCATCCACTTCTAAGGTCTTTTTTAATGCCCCGCAGGCAATAGGGTCTTTGTAATAGCGCAGACATTTGCCGCCTTGCCCTCTGTGCCGTCTTGCCATGCGGATATAATTCCATGCATGATTTAAGTGTTCCAATGTAAAACCAGAATCGGAGACAGTCAGTCTCACCTGGGAGATATGTTCTTCGTTAATTTCGTTTACCCTGCGGACCGGGTCCGGCATCCAGATGTAGTCGGAACCCTGACCTTTTGTGGGTTCGCCTGCAGTATGATTTTGTTCTCTCCAATAATCCGCAGCTGACCGGTTATTTCCTTCATAACTGCTGACAAGCATCCACACCGGAAGCTGTACAGCAGAACCCTGAATCTTCAATTCAAGATCTCCCTGGTCTTCTTCGCCGTGCGCCACATCCTTGTCTGCCCTCAGGTCAGAGAGCAGATTTCCGAAACTCATCATTCCGCTCCATTCGCTTGCCATGCGCTTGGCTGCCTGGTGTGCTGCAAACGCCGCGTCTCCGATACCGCAGAGATAAATGTTATCTTGCATGGTAACGTAATAATCGCGGGCCTGGATTTTCACGTAGATTCCATTGAGATAGTCGGCGTCAGCCCCGTCAAGGCTCCATTTCCCATTTTCGGCATATGCCAGGTGGAGAAATAATTGGTTCTGGTCTGCGAATTCCCTCAGACCCGACGACTCCAGATATTCCGGCGGATTTTCACCGGAAGGAACCGCTGCCACAAGGCAGGGCCGGCAGTATTCCTGATTTGCCGGAATATAGGTGAAAAATGGACGTTCTGCCTGGTTGACTTTGACAGTCTCTTTATAGAGTCCGCTGATCAAAGCACGGTTTGGATGGGAGAAATCTACTGGAAGGGTGCTGATGTTTTCTGGAAATTGCTTTACATTCATTTTATGTCCTCCATATTTTATCTTAGGCTCTTAAATAAAACGGCACACATGGTCAACAGCGATATCTGAGAAGCCGAAAGCTTCTGCTTTTGTCATCTTCCCGTTACAGATATCTTCGATTGCGCCAACCATTTCTTTGCCCATCTCTTCATAGGTCTTTTCTCCCCGGACAATGGGGCTTAAGTCGATATCCATGTTGTCTTCCATATGTTTATAAGTTCTCTCATTGGCAGTTACCTTGAGTACCGGGACAATGGCGTTGCCGGTAGGTGTTCCCCGTCCTGTGGTGAAGACCACGACCTGGCATCCGGCCGCGACCATAGATGTGACAGAGGAAATGTCGTATCCGGCAGTATCCATGACAATGGCTCCTCTTTTTGTGGGGGATTTCGCCTGCTCCAACACCTCGACGATAGGGCGGGTTCCGCCTTTCCGGATACATCCAAGGCTCTTTTCATCCAGTGTGGATAGTCCCCCTGCCTTGTTGCCGGGGGTGGGCTGCCCGGCGCGGCAGTTTTGCCCGGCAGCTTCCAAGTGCTTTTCATAGGCCCGGCAGACTTCAATAATCTGATTATGGATCTCAAAATCCGCCGCCCTCTTTGCAAGCACATGCTCCCCCCCGATCCACTCGATGGATTCACTCATTATGCAGGAGGCTCCCAGGTCCACCAGGATGTCGCTGAGCTGGCCTACCGCCGGATTGCTGGCAATTCCGGACGTAGCGTCGGACCCTCCGCATTCGATCCCCAGCAGGAGCTCTGATAGATCAAACAATTCCTTCTGCTGTAAAGCCGCCTCAGCCGCCATATCCCGGGCCGCGCGGACTGCCTTCTCGATGGTTTTGAGAGTACCGCCCTCATCCTGGATGCCAAAAGATGCCACCGGTTTGCTGGTCATGGCCTGTATCTTTTCTTTCAGTTTCAGATGAGGAACCGTCTCGCACCCCAAACCGATGATCACCACGCCATAGACATTGGGATGGCAGGCAAAGCCTGTGAGGATTTTTTGGCTCATCTCCGTGTTCGCCGCCACATCGGAACAGCCGGTGTTGAAAACAATATTCACTGCGCCCCGCACCTGGCTGGCCGTGATTCTGCTGCTCTCGCTGGCGCAGGCGCAGGTGGGAAGGATCAGCACATGGTTGCGGATGCCGGGCCTCCCTTCTGCCCTTTTGTATCCCCAGAACTGGAATCCCTTCATTTCAGGAGCTCCCTGGGACTGTTTTGCGCACATTTCAAAACTCTGATCCGCCAGTTCGCTGTCATAATCCCTGGGGACACTGAACAGATTGTGATCCGCCACCAAATGTCCCGCAGGAACGTCCTGAGATACTTCCCCCAGGCTCTCCCCGTATTTGACAGCCGAATCTCCCTTTCTGATATCACTCAGAGCAATCTTGTGACAGTAAGGGATATCTTCCAGCGCAGTCAGTGAGCGCAATTCTTCCCCCCTCCGAAAGACAACGGTTTCCCCTGCCTTTACTTCGCTCATGCAGGTCACTACATTGTCTGTGACATCCATCATCAGTCCATTAATTTTCATGGAACCTCCTCCTCATTTTTCATTTATGTATTTGCCATTGGTGTAATTTCTAGCTTCTGTGTTTACAATAGCATGGAAATGAGTTATAATCAAATTTATAGTTTTAATATTATTATAAATATAATTTATGAAGAGAAGAGGAGAAGCCACATGGAACAGGAGATGAAATACATATACACGATCTACAAGAATGCCAGTTTTTCAAAAGCAGCAGACAAGCTTTTTATCACACAGCCGGCTCTGAGCATTGCTGTCTCCAAAGTGGAAGCCAGGATTGGCATGCCTCTGTTTGACCGGACGTCAAAACCGCTGAAGCTGACACCGGCAGGTGAGTATTATATTCAAAAGTACTACGAAATACGCAATCTGGAAAATGAGCTGGAGCAGCAGCTCAATGATTTGTCGTCCCTTCAGACCGGAACCCTCAGAATCGGAGGATCTCATTACTTTAATTCTTATGTTCTCCCTCCGGTTCTGGTATCCTTTTCAAAGAAATATCCCAATATCAGCCTGAAACTGACAGAAGCAGGGGCAGATTCTCTTCTGGAAATGCTCTATAATCAGGATATCGATCTCACATTCAACTGCTCCGAGAAGCCTAAGGATTCCTTCCGGAGAACTCCCTGTTTTATTGACACGCTTCTGCTGTCTGTTCCAAAGACATGGGATATTGTAAAGAGACTGGAAGATTTTGCTTTCTCGGCAGATGATATACTCAAGAAAAAACATCAGCGTTTTGATGTTCCCACGGTCTCCCTTTCGGAATTTGCGGACATTCCTTTTATTCTGCTTACCCCTGGGAATAATCTTCATGACCGCTGCTATGCTATGTTTGAGGCAGCAGGTTTTACCCCGGTTGTAAAGATGCAGGTCAGCCAGCTGGTAACGGCCTGGCATCTGTCTGCTGCGGGGATGGGGGCCACATTTATCACGGATTTGCTGATTTCTTCTCAGAA
>CAMTAF010000157.1 GCA_947066955.1 uncultured Hungatella sp. | reverse complement strand
GCGGTTTCTATATTCCCCGTCCCCGGAAACATATCCACGCAGCACCCTCTCTCCACCCGGTACCCGTGGGCCAGCAGCGCCTCTAAGTCCCTGGCCAAGCTGGTGGGCTTGCAGGACACATACACGATTCTTTCTGCCCCAAACCCGATGATCTTCTCCATGGCTTTCGGGTGGATGCCGTCTCTGGGAGGATCCAGCACAATCAGGTCAGGCTTTTCTCCCAGCTCCCCCACCACTTTCAGCACATCTCCGGCTATGAATCGGCAGTTGGCAAGGCCGTTTAAGGCAGCGTTCTCCCTGGCAGCTTCCACAGCCTCCTCCACGATCTCCACGCCGATCACCTTCTGGGCCACGGGGGCCAGGATCTGGGCGATGGTGCCGGTTCCGCTGTACAGGTCAAACACTGTCTTCCCATTCGTGTCCCCGATGTACTGCCGCACCGTGTCGTAGAGCACTTCCGCTCCCAGGGAGTTGGTCTGGAAAAAGGAAAAGGGCGAGATCTTAAACCGCATCCCAAGGAGTTCCTCGTAAAAATAGTCCTGGCCGTAGAGGATACTGGTCTCGTCGCTCTGGACCACATCCGCCAGGCTGTCGTTGCGGATATGGAGGATCCCCGCAAAGGTCCCTTCAAGGGGCAAAGATAAAAGACTTTCTGTCCATTGTTTCAAAAGTTCCTCCTCCGGGACAGGGCCTTCTGCCTGGCTGCTGGTCACCAGGGCCGCTAGGATCTGGCCCGTCTTCACGGCCCTGCGGACCAGCAGGTGGCGGAGATACCCCTGATGCTGCAATTTTTTGTAAAATGGGATATCATGGGAAGCAAAATAGGTTCGGGTAGCTGTGAGGATCTGGGTGAAATCGCTGTGGACGATCTGACAGCAGTCTGTGTTTACCACATCATGGAAGCTTCCCCTCCTGTGCATCCCCAGGGCCAGGGGGCCGCCTTTCTCCTCGTCTCCAAATGAGAACTCCATTTTGTTCCGGTAGGCTCTGGACACAGGGCTTGGCTTGATGGTCTCTAAGGGGATATCCGGCTGTACCTGCGTCAGCAGAGACCGCACCTGCTCTTCCTTGATGGCTGTCTGCGCCTCGTAAGGGATGGTCTGCATCAGGCAGCCGCCGCAGTTTCCAAAATGAGGACAGGGATCCGGCGCTGTCTCTAAGGGGGAGGGCGCTTCCACCTCCAGAAGCCTTCCCTCGCACCGGTTGTTCCGCTTTTTATTCACCACAAACCGGACCGTCTGCCCGGGAAGGGCATTTTTGACGATCGCTTTCTCTCCGTCTATGTTGAGGACACCTCTGTTGGGAAATTCCATTTTTTCTACAATGCCGGTATAGATCTGGCCTTTTTTCATAGGTCTTGTATACTCCTTTTTCTGTTTTTAGAGGCAATCAGGCGGGGGAGGCCTTTCCCCTGCCAGCCGTGCCAGGGCGGGGCCGCTCCGGCGGCCACATTTCCTTTCCGCTCTGTGTACACAGAAAAGGGACATTGCAAACAGCAATATCCCTTTTGCGGTTATGTGTTCTTATGCCTGGTTTTTGTTATTCTTTCTCAGACTCATCCTCATCCTCAAAGAAATCGTCGTCAAAGTCATCGTCAAAATCGTCCTCAAAATCCTCAAGATAGTCGGGGGTGAAGAAGCGGTATACGCCGTACGCGATGGCAGCCACCGCCGCTACGATTCCGATAATGGCCAGGATCCATAAAATGTTGTTCTTCTTCTTGTCCTCCTCCTCTTTTCTGTGGAGGAACTCGTTCAGCCTTGTGGAGTTCATGATCTCCTCCATACGGTTAATGGCGTCTTTGCCCATGGTATCAAATTTATTCATCGTTGTTCCATCCTTCCTTTCCTTTATCTTTTTTCGTTCTCATTGCTTACGTGAACAGTATACCATTGTTTCAGGAAATTTACTATCTATTTTTTCCGGAAAAACCAATTTTTATTCTTCCAGCTTCTGAAGCTTCGCGAAGGAGGCAAACATCTTTTTTACCCCTGCCTTGTCAAACTCCACGGTGACCTCATAATCCTTAGGGCCGTCCTTTATGGCCTGCACGGTGCCTGCGCCGAACTTTATGTGCTTTACCCGGTCTCCCTCCCCATAATCTAAGCTCTGGGCCTTTGCCACTGTGAAGGCTTTCCCAAAGCCCGGCCCGGCTCCTGTCCCGCCTGAGGAGTATGTACTGGTCTGGGAGGCATAGGGGTTGGCGCCGGGCTCAAAGCCCCCGCTCACTGCCCGCCTTCTGCCAAAGCCTCCGGGCTGGGCCGCCGTCCCGCTGCCTCCTGTCAAGGCTTTCCCGCCGTCCCCGCTGTCCCTATCTCCGTCAGAATCCTTCTGGGTCTTGGGGGAAAGCTTCGGCTCCGGCCGCCCTGTGCTCAAAAGCTCCTCCGGGATCTCCTCGATGAACCTGCTCGTCTTGCAGTATCTTGTCTCGCCGTTTACCATGCGCATCCTGGCTGAGGTCAGGGTCAGGCGCTCCATGGCCCTGGTAATTCCCACATAGCACAGTCGCCGCTCTTCCTCCAGCTGCCCCACATCCTCTGACAAGAGGGTCATGTAGCTGGGGAACAGACCGTCCTCCATGCCGCTCAAATATACGTTTTTGAATTCCAGCCCCTTGGCGCTGTGGAGGGTCATGAGGGTCACCCGGCTCTCGGACGGGTCGATCTGGTCCACGTCCGCCACAAGGGCCACCTCCTCTAAAAAGCCGTCCAGGCTGGGCTCCTCGGCGTCAGACCAGTAGGCTACCGCCTTGTTCACCAGTTCCTGGATATTTTCCAGACGGCCCTCGCTCTCCTCGTCTCCGGCCTCCTCCAGCTCTGCCTTGTAGCCGGTCTCCTCCAGGATGTCCTCCACAAGCTGCCTCAGGCCGTAGCCCTCTTTTTGCAGTCTGGCGCGGAATTCCTCTATGAGGTCGGTAAATTTTCCGATCTTGTCCGCTGCTCTGCCAAGGCCCGGGATGATTTTCGCCTTGGTCATGGCGTCGTAGAGACTTACGTCGTTGGCTGCAGCAAACACGGTGAGCTTTCCTATGGAGGTGCCGCCGATCCCTCTTCTGGGAACATTGACGATGCGGCTCACCGCCAAGTCGTCCCTTCCGTTGGCAATGGTCTTTAGGTAGGCCAGGATATCCTTGATCTCTTTTCTCTGGTAGAAATTTACCCCGCCCACCAGGCGGTAGGGAATATTGTATCGGATGCACTGCTCCTCCAGAAGGCGGGACTGGGCGTTGGTTCGGTACAGAACGGCGCAGTCCTCATAGGGAAATTTTTGAGTCAGGATGTCTTTTATGATAAATTCTGCCTCCCCGGGCGCCTGGTCGAACTGGCGGTAGCGGACCGCGTCGCCTTTATCATTGGAGGTCCACAGGGTCTTGTCCTTGCGCCCCTTATTGTTTCGGATCACTGCGTTGGCCGCGTCAAGGATGGTCTGGGTGGAGCGGTAATTCTGCTCCAGCTTAATGACCGTGGCGCCGGGGAAGGATTCCTCAAAATCCAGGATATTCCGGATATCCGCGCCCCTGAACTTGTAGATGGACTGGTCGTCATCCCCTACCACACAGAGATTCCTGTACTTGGAGGCCAGCAGCCGGATCAGCTCAAACTGGGCCCTGTTGGTGTCCTGGTACTCGTCCACCATGATATACCGGAAGCGCTCCTGGTAGTAGTCCAGCACCTGGGGCTGGGTCTGAAATAATTCTACGGTTTTCATGATCAGGTCGTCAAAGTCCAGGGCATTGTTTTTCTTGAGCCAGCTCTGATAGGCCTGGTAAATCCTGGCTATGGTCTCCTCCCAGATGTCGCCGGAGGCATTTTTCATATAGTCGGACGGGGTGATTAGGTGATCCTTGGCCCTGGAGATACAGTTTAAGGCCTCCCGCTCCTTGTACATCCTGGAGTCGATCTGAAGCTGTTTGTACACCTGCCTGATGACGGTCTTCTGGTCATCTGCGTCGTAGATGGTAAAATTGGTCTCATAGCCTAAAAAGTCAATATGCCTGCGCAGGATCCGGACGCAGGTGGAGTGGAAAGTGCTGACCCACACGCTTCCTGCCCCGCACTTCACCTGACGGTCCACCCTCTCCCGCATCTCTCCTGCTGCCTTGTTGGTAAATGTGATTGCCAGGATATTCCACGGGTTTACTTCTTTTTCCTCAATCAGGTAAGCCACCCTGTGGGTCAGCACCCTGGTCTTTCCGGACCCTGCGCCTGCCAGGATTAACAGGGGCCCTTCTGTGCAGAACACCGCCTCCTTCTGCATGGGGTTCAGCAATTCGTAGTTATTCATCTGTTACCGCCTTTTCTTTTTCTCGATACGGGACTTTGGGCGCCCTGCCCTGTCCCATGTGACGGGGCGGCCTTGTGACGGCCTCTCCTTCTTTGGTCCCCGCGTACAGGAAAAAGGCCCTGCCGCTACAGGACCTTTTTAACGGAGCTTGTCTCCTTATTTTGATTTCTCGTAAGCCTTGCGCACCACTTTGGCCAACTGGTCAGCGCAGGAAGTAGGTTTGTTCCCGCACAGGTTGCCTGCGAAATATCCCTCGATCTGCTCCACGGTCATACCGTCGATCACTTTGCAGATCGCCTTCAGATTGCCGTTGCAGCCGCCCACGAAAGAGACGTTGGTCACAACATTCCCATTCAAATCAAAGCTGATCTTTCTTGAACATACACCCTGGGGGGTCATCTCACATCTCATAAAATCTCTCCTATATCTGATTCCACGCCGCCTACTCAGCAGCGTGATGTCCGCAGTAAGCCACTGCCTCGATCTCCACAAGGGCGCCCTTGGGAATCGCCGCTACCTCAAATGCCGCTCTCGCCGGGCAGGCGCTGCTGAAAAATGTGGCATACACCTGGTTCATGGCGCCGAAATCGCCGATGTTCTGCAACAGCACTGTGGTCTTTACCACATCCCCCATGGAAAGGCCTTCGCTCTCCAAGATAGACTTGATGTTGGTCAGGGACTGTCTGGTCTGGCTGGCGATGTCGTTCCCCGCAAACTCTCCTGTGGACGGGTCGATGGGAAGCTGACCGGATACATATACAAAATCTCCTGCCTGGATGGCCTGGGAATAAGGACCGATGGCCGCCGGAGCGTTGGTGGTGGAATATACTTTCTTCATCTAAGATGTTCTCCTCTCTTGTTAAATTTGTCTCATAAGTTTCCCTGTCACCACCCGATAGGGTGATGACCTGCGTGCGCATCAGCGCACTTCCTATTATACAAAATCCTCCCTCGGATTTCAATTACTTTGTGGCAGAATCTTGGGCTCAATTTTGGGCGCAAAAAATTCCAAATCCCCCCTTGACAGTTACGTAACGTCACCCTATATAATATCATAAAGAAAGAGAAAGAAGGCAAACACACAGCGTTTTTAGGGCGCCTTCCCACGTACTGGCAGGTGACGCGTAAGCGGAGCGTGCCGATACAACAATTATACCAGGAGGACAAAACTATGAAAGGTATCATCTTAGCCGGCGGCTCCGGGACAAGGCTTTACCCCCTGACCACCGTCACATCCAAACAGCTGCTTCCTATTTATGATAAGCCTATGATCTACTATCCCCTGTCCGTTCTCATGACTGCCGGGATCCGGGAGATCCTCATCATCTCCACACCTGAGGACACCCCAAGGTTTGAGCACCTTCTGGGAAACGGCCATCAGTTCGGCCTCAGCTTATCTTACGCCGTACAGCCCTCCCCCGACGGGCTGGCCCAGGCATTTATCATCGGCGCGGACTTTATCGGCAGCGACCATGTGGCCATGATCCTGGGGGACAACATTTTCGCGGGCCACGGCCTGAAAAAGCGCCTGTTAAGGGCAGCCAACAAGCAGGAAGGAGCCACGGTGTTCGGCTACTATGTGGATGACCCCGAGCGCTTCGGCATCGTGGAGTTTGACTCTGACGGACGGGCCGTCTCCATTGAGGAAAAACCCGCCAATCCAAAGTCCAACTACTGCGTCACAGGCCTCTACTTCTACGACAACAAGGTGGTGGAGTACGCGAAGAACCTGGCTCCCTCTGCCAGAGGGGAGCTGGAGATCACGGATTTGAATCGGATCTACCTGGAGGATGGCAGGCTGGATGTGGAGCTTTTGGGGCAGGGCTTTACCTGGCTTGACACCGGAACCCACGAGTCCCTGGTGGATGCCACCAACTTTGTCCGCACCGTGGAGTCCCACCAGCACCGGAAGATCGCCTGCCTGGAGGAGATCGCCTACCTAAACCACTGGATCACCAGAGATCAGCTCATGGAGAACATCGAGCCCTTGAGAAAGAACCAGTACGGCCAGTATCTGCTGGACGTGCTTGCCGGAAAATTTATTGACAACTGACAGCCAAGGCCTGGGCCCAGGCTTTCTCCCGCGCCTGGACCACGGCCCCACCCAAACAAATGGAGGAAAAAACTATGAAAATTTTAGTAACCGGAGGAGCCGGATTTATCGGCGGCAACTTTGTCCATCACATGGTAAACAAATACCCTGATTACCAGATCGTAAACCTGGACCTCCTGACCTATGCCGGAAACTTAGAGACCTTAAAGCCTGTGGAGGACAAGCCAAACTACAAGTTCGTCAAGGGCGACATCGCCGACGAGCCTTTTATCATGGACCTGTTTGAGAAGGAGCGGTTTGACATTGTGGTCAACTTCGCGGCGGAGAGCCATGTGGACCGGTCCATCACCGACCCGGGGATCTTTGTCCAGACCAACGTCATGGGCACCAGGGTTCTCTTGGACGCGTCCAAAAAGTACGGCGTGAAGCGATACCACCAGGTGTCCACCGACGAGGTCTACGGGGACCTTCCCTTAGACCGTCCGGATCTGTTCTTTACCGAGGAGACCCCCATCCACACCTCCAGCCCCTACAGCGCCTCCAAGGCAAGCGCGGACTTATTCGTCCTGGCCTACCACAGGACCTACGGTCTCCCTGTGACCATCTCCCGGTGCTCCAACAACTACGGGCCCTATCATTTTCCTGAAAAGCTCATCCCCCTGATCATCAGCCGGGCCCTGGCGGACAAGGAACTGCCTGTGTACGGGAAAGGGGAAAATGTGAGAGACTGGCTTCATGTGTCTGACCACTGCGCTGCCATTGACCTGATCATCCACAAGGGGCGGGAAGGGGAGATCTACAATGTGGGAGGCCACAATGAGAAGACCAACTTAGAGGTGGTAAAGACCATCCTCCGGGCCCTGGGAAAGCCGGAGAGCCTGATCCGCTTTGTCACAGACCGCCCGGGCCACGACATGCGCTATGCCATCGACCCCTCCAAGCTGGAGAAGGAGCTTGGCTGGAAGCCTCAGTACACTTTTGACACCGGTATCCAGCAGACTATCCAGTGGTATCTGGACAACAGAGAGTGGTGGGAGCATATTATTTCCGGAGAATACACAAACTATTTTGCGAAAATGTATAAGGAAGTGAACTGAATGAAAGTATTAGTGACAGGCGTCAGAGGCCAGCTAGGCTATGACGTGGTAAATGAATTGGAAAAACGGGGGCATACCGCCGTGGGGGTGGATGTCCAGGAGATGGACATCACGGACGCCCTGACGGTGAGAAGGGTCATCACAGAGACCTGCCCTGACGGGGTGATCCACTGCGCAGCCTACACCGCGGTGGATGCCGCTGAGGACAATGTGGAGCTGTGCCGCCAGGTAAATGCCGTGGGCACGGAGAATGTAGCCGCGGTGTGCAAAGATTTAGGCTGCAAGCTGATGTACATCAGCACCGACTATGTGTTCAACGGACAGGGAACCCGCCCCTGGGAGCCTGACGACGAGAGGGAGCCCTTAAACGTCTACGGCCAGACCAAGTATGAGGGCGAGCTGGCCGTGGAACAGCTGGAAAAGTATTTTATCGTACGCATCGCCTGGGTGTTCGGGGTCAACGGAAAGAATTTTATCAAGACTATGCTGAATCTGGGGAGAACCAGGGACAGCCTGACCGTTGTGGATGACCAGATCGGTTCCCCCACCTACACCTACGACTTGGCAAGGCTGCTGGTGGATATGATAGAGACGGAAAAATACGGCCGCTACCATGCCACCAACGAGGGACTCTGCACCTGGTATGAATTTGCCTGCGAGATCTTTAAGCAGGCCGGGATTCAGGTGAAGGTGACCCCTGTGGCCAGCGACCAGTACCCCGCAAAGGCAAAACGGCCCATGAACAGCCGCATGGACAAGTCGAAACTAACGGCCAACGGTTTCCGGCCTCTGCCGCCCTGGCAGGATGCCCTGAGAAGATACCTGGAGGCGGTGGGGTAAAGACAATTTCCTTTCCCCCTGCTCGCCCCGCCGGGCCCCGGCCAGTTTTGCTGGCAAAACTCCTCTCGGGGCTTGTGTGCAATCGAGTAGGGGAGGCCTTTCCCCCTACTCGCTGCGCTGGGGCGGGGCCGCGCAAGCGGCCACATTTCCT
>CAMTAF010000156.1 GCA_947066955.1 uncultured Hungatella sp. | reverse complement strand
CCACCTCGTCGTCTTTATCATATTTTATGCCCGAATTTGTAATTGCTTCAATCACATCTGCCGCCCTTGCGTTCCACTTCCCGGAAACGCCTTTCATTGGCCGCCAATACTCTGCTTAAGTTTTCCTTGTCCTTCGAATACTTGATAAACAGCATAACCTCCCGCAGGCTGGACTGGAATTTCATGATCTCCTCATCTGCCATCTGCGCCGGGGCAATCAGCCGCACATGGTAATTGTCCATACAGGCAAGTACGTCCGGATCTGATACATCCATCATATCAAACAAGCTTAACGGCCCATCCCACTCTTCCGAGCTGAAAAATATAGTCACCGTGATGGATGGTATCAGTCTGTCATTTACCCAAAAGCCACTTAAAAACTCACCTGTGCTTGGAATTTTCCTGCCTTCTTCAGCAGGAGTTTCCCCTTGCTCCTTTTTCCGTTTCATTTCTTTCCGGTGCGACTTTGCCGCTTCTTCCACCTGCCCTGCGTACTCCAGTGCGTCATAGAGATTGTTCTTCACAGCCATGGCATAGTGGATTTCCGCTTGGCTCTCCGCGCCGTAAAGAATATATTCCATCTTTCCATCCGTCATTGCCGCATACAGCTTCTGCACATCACGGAATTTTTGGACGGGAACCACTGCGCCGTCCGCTCCGTATGGCAACGCAATCTTAGTAGAGTCACGTTCCGTAAGCTGCTCCGGCAGGATCACCTGCCGTCCGCCGTAAATATAGTAATTAAAAATATCGGCAAACACACCTGCATCTTTTACATAATCCTTTGTAATCGTATCTGCTTTCAACGGCATCTACCGCCTTTCTGCATGAATGTATGACAGACTTTAATCTGATGAAACTCTTACCTCTGCCACGGTTTCATTATACTAAAAAAACAGCTTTTCTTCAAGCATATCCAAATCAATGCTCCGAGGCTCTATCACAATTTTTTTGCATTCTTGTAAACAAATTCCCCGTCGCCGCCGTTTTCTCCTGGCTCCGGGGGATTTGTGTTTTCTTAACCTCCATCCCATTCTTGAAAGTGAAACGGATGTCCTCCCTTTTAATTACTGTTTTACAGACACCCGGCAAACAGGGCGGCGCGGGTTTTTCGCTGAGCCTCTACTCTTCTAATGCTTTCTCAATGCGCTCATTAAATGTCACCACCCGTTAGTGTGCTGACCTGCGTGCGCATCAGCGCACTACCTATTATCTCTCTCAAGCTATTCCAGAGCCCGTTTATGGTCACCATTCTTTATAGCCTCAATAATCAGATCATTGAGAAACTTATCCTTTCTGAGGCCATCCTTATATTGCACATCTGTAAGCATATGTTCACCTGCTTTCCTGTAAACCGCCCCCGCACGCCAGCATCTCCAGAAGCTTCCTCCCGGCCGGCGACATGGCGGTTCCGCGGTCCGTGGCCACGCATATGTTCCTGGGCGGCATGGGGCTCTCAAACTCCAGGGCAAACAGCTCCCCGCTGACAAGCTTCTCCCTGGCAAAGTCCTCCACCACGCACCCCACCCCCATGTTTCTGGCGGCAAACTGCACGATCATGTCGCTGGTGGCCAGCTCGAACTCAGGCGCCAGCTTCACGCCTCTCTCCTCCAAGTAGGCGTCTGTAAAAGCTCTGGTGCTGGTGTTGCCCTCCAAGAGGATGCAGGGAAGGCTCCGGAGGCTCTGATATGGGAGACATTTCCCCTTTAAGTCCTTAAACTTCTCCCCGGCCACAAACACGTTGCGGATCTCCCGCACAGGGATGAGCTTCACATCCCCTGCTGCCGACGCCGGAGTGCTGACCACGCCGAAATCAATCTTCCCGTCCCTGAGGGACTTCATAGTCTCCGGGGTGGGAGCGTTGGACACGATCACCTTCACATTGGGATAGGTCTCATGGAATCTCTCCAGATAGGACAGAAGGTAAAACTGCAGGGTCATGTCGCTGGCGCCTATGCGCACCTCACCGGTGTCTAAGTCCTGCATCCTCCTCAGAATCTTCTCCCCGTCCAGGATCATATTCAGTCCCCGCTCCACATAGCCGTAGAGCAGCTCGCCCTCCTGGGTCAAGTGAACCCCCTTGGACGTGCGGACAAACAGGCGGCATCCCAGGGCTCCCTCCAGCTGCTTCACCGCCTGGCTCACAGCCGGCTGGGAGATGCACAGGCGCTCGGCAGCCATGGTGATGCTGCCCAGCTTTGCCGCCTGATAAAACACCCGGTAGTACTCTAAGCTGATATCAGTCAAACAGATCCTCCTCAAGGTCTGCCATGACATTTTTCACCGTTCCCTCTTCAAAAGGACTGTGAAGGCCGGCCAGTTTAAGCAAGTCAAAATATCCCCTGCTGCCTCCGGCCTGGCACAGGCGGTAATAATCTTTCCAGGCCTGATCCCGGTCTCTCTTCATGCGCCCATAGAACTCAAAAGCTCCCATCTGAGCCAGGGCGTAATCAATATAGTAAAACGGGAAGAGGAAAATGTGCTGCTTCTGCATCCAGAACCCGCCCTCCTCCAGGAACTTATGGCCGTCATAGTCCCTCCAGGGCAGATAGACCTTCTCCAGCTCCCTCCACACCCTGCGGCGGTCCATGGCTGTCATGGTCGGATTTTCAAACACCTTGTGCTGGAACTCATCCACACAGACCATGTAGGGAACCGCCTCCAGAGCCTCCATCACATGGGAGTACAGATAACGGTCCGCCTTATCTCCGAAAAACAGCTTCATCCACGGGTGGGTAAAATACTCCATGGACATGGAGTGGATCTCCGCCACCTCGTAGCTGGAAAATACCATGTCCATCAGTTTTATGTTCCTGGCAGCCGTGTAGGCCTCAAAGGCGTGGCCCGCCTCGTGGGTCAGGACATTGACATCCGCGTTGGTCCCGTTAAAGTTGGCAAAGATAAAGGGGGACTTGTATGCCGGAAGAAAGGTGCAGTAGCCGCCTCCCCGTTTTCCCTTCTTTGTCTCCAAGTCAAACATGTCATGGTCTGCCATGAAGTCGAAGAACTCTCCTGTCTCAGGCGACAGCTCCCGGTACATCTTCCGGGCCTTCTCAACCAGTTCTTCCCGATTCCCCTCCGGAACCGCGTTGCCCTCGGGGAACACCAGGGCCTCGTCGTAGTAGCGCAGCTTGTCCACACCAAGGCGGGCTGCCTGCTGCTCTCTCAGCTTCTGACACACAGGCACGATCACTTCCCTGACCTGCCTGCGGAATTTTGCCACATCCTCAGGGCCGTAATCATACCGCCCCCGGCACAGGTAGATATAATCAATATAAGAATCAAAACCAAGCTTCCTGGCCATGGAAGACCGGAGAGACACCATCTTGTCGTAAATCCGGTCAAGATCCGGGGCGATCTTCTCATACAAATCCCCCCAGGCCGTCATGGCCTCCTTCCTCTCCCGGCGGTCCGTGCTCTGCATGTGTTTTAACAGGCCGTAAAAATTGCAGGTCTCGCCCCGAAATTCCACAGAGGCCGCTGCAGACACCTTGGAGTACTGCTGAGTCAGATTGCCCTCCTGTACCAGATCCTCCACAATGGCAGGATCCGACAGCCTCTGGTTCACTTCCATGCTCTTTATAAAGAAAGAACCGAACTCCTCCTCCCACTGGCCGCGGAAGGGGGATTCCAGGATAACCTTGTCCATCTCCTGGCGGAGAAGTCCTAAAAGAGGGCTCTCCTGGTTAATATATTTCATCTCGCCGTCATAAAACTCATCCCCGGTATCAATGGTATTGCGGATACTGGCGATGGTCTCCATGGTGCTCCTCTGGTACTCTTTTTCCTTCTGGTCCAGAAAGAGGCTCCGCATCTCCTCGTAGGAGCCTGCCGCCTTCATAGCCTGAATACAGGCCTTCATATCCTCCTTGGCCGCTTCCATATCCGGCCTTACATACTCAAGTTCTGCAAATTTTTCCATACTGCCCTTTCTCTATACCGTGATCTCCGCTTTCATCCCCAGGATCCCCTGGTTTTCCTTCAAGACCGGAGCGATCACTTCCTCCAGGAATTCCCTCACCTGCTCCGGCGCGCGGCCCACATACCGCTTAGGCTCCATGGTCTTTGCAAGCTCCTCCATGGAGAGCCCGAAAGCGGGATCCGCGGCGATCAGCTCCAGAAGGTTGTTGTCCAGTCCTTTTTCTTTTACATTCTTCCCGGCCTCCATGGACAACTGACGGATCTTCTCGTGAAGCTCCTGCCGGTCCCCTCCCGCCTTCACCGCGTCCATCATAATGTTCTCTGTGGCCATAAAGGGGAGTTCTGCCATAAAATGCTTCTCAATCACCTTTGGATACACCACCAGGCCGTCCACCACGTTCAGATACAGATCCAGGATGCCGTCCACGGCCAGAAATCCCTCCGGCACGCTGAGACGCTTGTTGGCGGAGTCGTCTAAGGTCCTCTCAAACCACTGGGTGCTGGACACCAGCATGGGGTTCATCACATCAGCCATAACATAGTTGGCCAGGGAGGCGATCCTCTCGCTTCTCATGGGGTTTCTCTTGTAAGCCATGGCGGAGGAGCCGATCTGGTTCTTCTCAAAAGGCTCCTCCACCTCTTTCAAGTGCTGAAGAAGCCGCACGTCGTTGGAAAACTTGTGGGCGCTCTGGGCGATGCCTGCCAGTACATTCAAGACCCTGGTATCGATCTTCCTGGAATAGGTCTGTCCCGACACAGGATAGCAGGATTCAAATCCCATCTTGGCCGCGATCATCTCGTCGGCTTTCCGGCATTTCTCATGGTCCCCGTCAAACAGCTCCAGGAAGCTTGCCTGAGTGCCGGTGGTCCCTTTGGAGCCCAGCAGTTTCATGGAGGACAGAACATAGTCAAGATCCTCCAGGTCCAGATACAGGTCATGGAGCCACAGGGTCGCCCTCTTGCCCACTGTTGTGGGCTGGGCCGGCTGGAAGTGGGTAAATGCCAAGGTGGGCTGATCCTTGTACTGATCCGCGAACTTAGCCAGCTCCGCCATGACATTCACAAGCTTCTTTCTCACCAGCTTTAATCCGTCGGTCATGATAATGATATCCGTGTTGTCCCCCACATAGCAGGAGGTAGCTCCCAGGTGGATAATTCCCTTGGCCTTTGGACACTGCTGCCCGTAGGCGTACACATGGGACATGACGTCGTGGCGCACCAGCTTCTCCCGCTCTCTGGCCACCTCGTAATTGATCTCATCCTGGTGGGCTTTCAGCTCGTCGATCTGTTCCTGGGTAATGGGAAGCCCCAGCTCCCTCTCCGTCTCCGCCAAGGCGATCCACAGCTTCCTCCAGGTCTTAAACTTCTTGTCCGGGGAGAAGATGTACTGCATCTCCCTGCTGGCATATCGCTCTGACAGCGGGCTTTGGTATCTGTCGTTCATTTGCCCCCTCCTATCGGATGCCCAGACGGCGGAACACTTCCTCGTAGGCGTCCTCCACATTCCCCAGATCCCGACGGAAGCGGTCCTTGTCCAGCTTCTCGTGGGTCTCCTTGTCCCAGAGCCTGCAGGTATCCGGGGACACCTCGTCGGCCAGGATGATCTTCCCGTGATAACGGCCGAACTCGATCTTAAAGTCAATGAGCTCAATGCCCAGGCTGGCAAAATATTTTCTCATCACCTCATTGACCTTGAAGGCGTACTTGCTGATGGTGTCGATCTCCTCCTGGGTAGCCAGATCCAGGGCAAGGGCATAGTAGCTGTTGATAAACGGGTCGTGAAGGTCATCGTTCTTGTAGCTGAACTCCAGGGTAGGGCACTTCAGCTGGATGCCCTCCTCCATGCCCATCTTCTTGGCAAAGCTGCCTGCGCTGAAATTGCGGATAATCACCTCAAGGGGGACGATCTCCACTTTCTTCACAGCGGTCTCTCTATCATTCAATTCCTCAATCAGGTGGGTGGGAACCCCCTCTGCTCCAAAAAGCTTGAAGATGTGGTTGGTCATGCGGTTATTGATGGCGCCCTTCCCCACGATGGTCCCCTTTTTCTGGCCGTCGAACGCGGTCGCGTCGTCTTTATAGGATACGATCAATACATCCGGATCTTCGGTTGTAAAGACTTTCTTTGCTTTTCCTTCATACAATAACTCTTTTTTCTCCATTAGTATCCACCTGTCCTTTTCTTATTTTTTATGTAACATACAACGAGTACGCTTTATTATAATATACCGCTGATGGAAATACAATATGTTATTTCACAACTTTCAGGGCGGCGTTTGTGATGACGCCGCCCTGTGTTCAAATGAGCCTAATCAGCGGCCCGGCTGGTAGACCCGGGTCCGTCCATGAGATCGTCGACTCCCTTTTCTATATCATCTTCCATGTCGTCTAAAACCCCTCTGCTCTCCCGCCTGTCGTCTCCGGCGCCTGAACCGGAAGATTCATCGGCGCCGTAGCCGTCCTGTCCGGACCCTGTGGTGCTGTCAGCGCCCCACCCGCTTGTCCCGGTCTCGTTGGTTCCGGCTCCTGTGCCGCTTGTCCCGTTGGTGCCGCCGCTCCCGCCGTTTTGGTCCGCGCCGCTTGTGGCCGAGGTGGTGTTTTGAGTGGGCGACTGATTATTATTGTCGGATCTGCTGCAGGCGGCCAGGACAAACAGGGACATGACCAGAGCTGCCGCTGCCATATACATCTTGATCTTTTTCATAATGACATTCTCCTTTCTTTTTTCTGTGCTTATTATGCACATGGGGAGAATGTTTTATTCTATCCGATCACGTCCGCCATATTGTAAAGTCCTGCCGGTTTTCCTGCCAGGAACTTTGCGGCCTGGATGGCTCCCTTGGCAAAAATTGCCTTTGAATAAGCGGTGTGGCTGAAAGTCACCACCTCGTCTTTTCCCGCGAAGATCACGTCGTGCTCTCCCACGATGGAGCCGCCCCGCACAGCCGAGATACCGATCTCTTTCTTGTCTCTCTTTTCATGCTTTTTCGATCTGTCGTATTCATAATGGTACCGGCTGTCCATGGCTTCATTGATGGAATCCGCCAGGGCCAGGGCCGTTCCGCTGGGAGCGTCCAGCTTCTGGTTGTGGTGCTTCTCTATGATCTCGATATCGAAATCCGCGGCTGCCAGAGTCGAGGCTGCCTCCCTCACCAATTTTAACAGCAGATTGATCCCTAAGGACATGTTGGCGGAGCGGAGAACCGCCGTCTTCTTGGATGTCTCCTCCACCTTCCGGATCTGGTCCTCAGAAAGCCCCGTGGTGCAGAGCACCACCGGCAGGTTCTTCGCCCCGCAGTATTCCAGCAGGTGATCCACGGCAGCGGCGGCGGCAAAATCCACCACCACATCCGCCTCCTCCAGGCACTCCTCCAGGGAAGGGTACACCGGGTAGGGCTGAGGCACGGTGTTATTCTTGTCCACCCCCGCCACAATGGCGATGTCATCCTGCTTTGACACCAGGTCCGTGATGGTCCGCCCCATGGCTCCGCTGCAACCGTGCATAATCATCTTTATCATAGGTCTCCCTTCCTTTCTGTCAAAGAATCCCGTACTCTCTCATGGCAGCTGCCAGGCTCTCCTGGTGGGCAGGCTCCATCTCCGTAAGGGGGAGCCTGAGAGGCCCGACTCCTTTACCCATAAGGTTTAAGGCAGCCTTCACCGGGATGGGGTTCACCTCGCAGAACAGCTGGGTGATGAGAGGCACTGCCGCCAGCTGCAGTTCAAGGCTCCTCTTCACATCCCCGTCAAAGAAGGACTGGCAGATGTCATGGGTCTGCCCCGGGGCCACGTTGGAGAGCACGGAGATCACTCCCTTGCCGCCCATGGCCAGAAGGGGAACAACCTGGTCGTCATTGCCGGAGTACAGGTCCACACAGCCGTCCGCCAGCTGCATCATGGTGGCTATGGCGGAGAAATTGCCGCTGGCCTCCTTGACTCCCACGATATTGGGAACCTCCCGGCACAAGGTCACAATGGTCTCCGGCTTCATGGTCACTCCCGTCCTCCCCGGGATATGGTAGAGCAGGGCCGGGATCTCCACGGACTCCGCAATGGCCCTATAGTGGGCGATCAGGCCATTCTGGGTTGCCTTGTTGTAATAGGGAGTCACCAAAAGCAGGCCATCCGCCCCCGCCTTCTGGGCCTCCACAGACAGATGGATGGCCTCCTTCGTAGAATTGGACCCGGTTCCCGCAATCACCGGGATCCGGCCTTTCACTACCTGACAGGTATAGCGGACCACCTGGATATGCTCCTCATGGGACATGGTGGAGGACTCTCCCGTGGTGCCGCAGGAAATGATGGCATCCGTCCCCCCGGCGATCTGCTCCTCCAAAAGTTCCTCAAGCTTCGGGTAATTGACTTCTCCTCTGTCCGTAAACGGGGTCACCAGAGCCACTCCTGCTCCTTCAAAAATCGCCATAATAACAACCTCCTTCTGTAATATCGAGCAGGGGAGGCGTTTCCCCTACTCGCCGCGCTGGGGCGGGGCCGCGCAAGCGGCCACATTTCCTTTCCGCCCCATGTGCAAT
>CAMTAF010000155.1 GCA_947066955.1 uncultured Hungatella sp. | reverse complement strand
TTCACCTTGGGATCAATCCGGTCAAAGGGCTCATCCTCGCACTGTTCCACCACAATATCCTGGTCCTCAAACCAGCTCTTAATTTCCGTAAAGTTTAAAACAGCGTCAATGCAGTTGTCGTGCCTGGGGTCCTGGGCCTCCTTTTTCTTGGCAATGCAGGGGCCTAAAAATACCACCTTGGTATCTGCGCCATACTCTTTCTTCAGCAGTCTCCCGTGGGCGATCATGGGTGATACCACCGGCGCCAGCCAGGGCACCAGCTGGGGATAATAGATCTCGATGAGGTCGTTGACACTGGGACAGCAGGTGGTGATGATATTCTCCATCTTTCCCTCCTGCAAAAGCCTGGTGTACTCCTCCGTCACCAGCACGGCTCCCTCGGCGGTCTCCCTCACGTCGGCAAAGCCCAGCTTCTTCAAAGCCGCCTTCACCTGGCCGATAGTGTTGAACTTTAAAAGCCCCATGTAGGACGGCGCCATGGACACCACTACCTTTTGGCCGCTCATGATCCAGCTCTTTACCTTGCCCAGATCGCTGACCAGCTGCTTGGCTGACTGGGGGCAGATCTGCAGGCATTTGCCGCATAAGATACATTTGTCAGGCATGATCTCCGCCCGGCCATCCTTGATCATGATAGCTTTGACTTCGCAGTTGCGGACGCATTTATAACAATGCTTACACTTCGTAGCCTTGAAATCAATGATCGCCATGACTACAGCCTCCCCATAATCTCTTTCTCAAAAAATGCCTTTGTGTTCTCCGGCTGCAGGGAATGAAGCACTCCGTCCACGGTTACACAGACCCCGTTGACGCAGTTTCCGCTGCAGAACGCGCCGTTTAAATCTACCTTGTCCTTCAAGCCGTTGGCAGCAACCAGCTCCTGCATCTCCTTGATGATCTCCCTGGACCCTTTTAAGTGACACGCGCTTCCAATACAGATTGTTACCTTCATATCTTATCCCTCCGCATATTAAAATAGAATTCATAGCTGTCTACTATTATCGCATATTGTGATATTTTTATCAATATAAATTTTTCTGAATTTATATGTATTTTTTTGGATGCCTGGTCCCGTGTGCGCAAAAACAGCGGCATGGTCTCGTCTGATCACGCCGCTGTCCATGTTTCTGCCTACAGCCTCCACTTTTTTCCGCACTGGGGATTGCAATCCAGACACAGCCCTTACCTCCCGATAATCTGGTCAAAGTCGATTCTTCTGGCAGTCTTTCTCTCAAAGCTCCTGCATTTATATTTCTTAAAGCTCCTGTTCTCGTCCATGCTTCTGATGTTTAAATCCAGCACAATGGAATCCGCCGCCTTGTGGGTGTAATTCATCTGCAGTCGATCATAGATCCTGGAATTATTGCCTCCGGCGAAAATGTAGTCGCAGCATTTTGCGATCTGGGTCATCTGGTCAAATTCGGAGTTGGCCATGACGATAAACAGCACATGGTAATCCAGAGAATTTTTCATCCCGGTCATAAACCACTCCGGCACCCTCTCCACAGAGTCAATTCCCACGACCCACACCACTGTGGGAGGAAATGCCTGATATGGGTTCTGCCTGTATTCATAAAATACCATCAGATTCCTCGCCATCTGCTGCTCCACCATGCCGTAATCGCCTTCCAAGATCGTCTGGCAGTTCCAGGGAATCTCCTCCACAGACAGAGAGCCAAAGAGTTCCTTGCAGATTTCCGCCGTCTGCCGCTCCATCTCTTCCGCCGCGGAGGCGGAAAAGCTCCGGCTCTGCCTGGCCAAGTTGGCACGGTAGTTGCCCATGGCGAACTCATAGGGGGTCTGGCAGTCCTGACACAGCTGGTACATCATCTTTTTTCGTTCCAGATACAGCTGAAGCTGGCCGAAATCATCAGGATTTCCGCAGCACAGCTCCGCTCCCACGGTCTCCTCTAAGGGAAACTGATTCTTGATTCCCGGCTGGAAGGAATACACCTGGTGGTGGTAGGGCTCCCCGGTCACGTCGGGCCTTGGGGAGGTCTGGAAGTTGTAGCTCAGCAGCCTTTCCAGATACACCAGGTCCTCCACTTTCGGGGAAACCGCCAGGATGTTTTTATTGCGCCCGTATTCCAGGAAAAGAGTCTGGATATCATAATTCATGTTGGCAAAGGTCACGTATTTTCCCAGGGTCAGCACCTCGAAGACCCCTTCTTCACTGTGAAGGAAATATTGTTTTCTGTGCTCCCGGATCCGCTCCAGAATTTCCTCCAAAGACAGCTCCTGCTTCTGGCTGATGAGATCATCATATTGCTTTTTAGGCCCGGCGGGGATGGTTTCCTGGATGTCTTCCCGCAGGAAGGGATCCTGGAGATCCTCCTGGTAAAACTTCTGGGGTTTTTTATAGGAACCCTGCCCGTCGCTGTAGGAGAACATCCCGGCGGCCTGGACCTGCCTGGCCAGAAACTGGTCAAAATAAGAATAGTCGTTTCCCGGCTCAACGTCCGTCTTCACAAAGGGAACCAGGAACTTTACATTGGACTCCGCGTTGCCGTCTGAGGTGTTGTAGATCACCGTGCCCTTTCGGATGGTGGTGGCCTCCCGGTTGCCGATGACATCCATGGACACGCCTACGTTGCAGTTTAAGGCGAACCGGATCTTAAAGTTAGCCAAATCGGACCGGGATAGGGTGTTGCTCATCTCCTGGCTGGCAAAAAGGATATGGAGCCCTGTGGCGCGGCCCTTCTTTACAATGGCGGTGAGCATCTGGCGGATCTGCTCCGCCTCCTTGGGGCTGGCCTCCAGAAAGAGCTGCTGGAACTCATCGACCACCAGCAGCATCCTGGGCAGCACAAAGGGCGGCAGGTCCTTAAAGTCCTCCCCATCCCGCAGGTCCGCCAGCTTCTGGTATCCCAGCCTGGCAAACAGGCTCTCCCTGGCGTTCATGCAGTCCACAAGGTACTGAATCATGCTGACCACATAGCGGATCTCGCTGGTGGCGGCGCAGGCGCTCACATGGGGAGTCTCAAATTTGTTCATATAGCGGGAAAACTCCACCTTTTTGAAATCAGCCAGGTACAGATCCAGCTCCCACGGCGGATACTCTGCCAGCAGGTTGAAGATCAGGTTGTTGAGCATGGCGGATTTTCCGCTTCCGGTCTGGCCCGCCATCAGGCCGTGAACCCCGTTGTCGCCCATCTGGATGGCTCTGGGCTCATCGTTGTTCAGCCCCGGGCGAAGGTTGATTCCGAACTTTGTGGTGTTAAACCAGTAATCCCCCGGCGGCTCCTCAAGGCGGAGACGTTTAAAACCTTTTAAAAGCTTTTTAAACTCGGCCCGGCATCTTCCCTGGTTGTTGGAATAGTCATCCAGCTTGCCAAGAAATGTCAGGGGCTCCTGGCAGAGGATGATCTCCTGGCCAGGGTTAAAATTCACCCAGTCCACCTCGGATGCCTTGTAGCGTTCCGGGTGGTTGTAGACATAGTCCAGCAGTCCGTCAAAAAATTTGTCATGATCCATGGTTTCTTTTCCTCATTTAAAAAATTTATAAAAACGGAACATTCTTTCCCCATGGGATATGGACATCTGCCGCTTTTCCCTGCCCTCTAATCCCATCCAATGTCTTCGCATTATTCTGATCAGTAAATTCCTGCCCCTCTGTCACCTGACGAATCATCTCATCAAAGCTTTCTGTCAGGCTTACCCCGGTGGTTTTCACGATGTCTCCGATCAGCTTCACCACATCGTTATCGCCCTCCATGGACCGCATCGCCGACTCCGCGTCATTTGTGGCCCGTCTAAAGGTTTTCTGACAGTTCCGCAGGCAGGAGCGATACTCCTCAAAATCCTGATCTTGAATATTTGGCACCGAATCGTCCAGATGAACCTCGCTCTGGGTGAGACGAAACAACCCCTCCAGCGAGGTTTTCATATCATCCATCCTTCTCCTGGCTTCCGCTACCGCGGCCTCTCCCGCATTGATAGCCGCCATAAGAGCGTGGAAACTGGAAGGGCCGTCGTACCAGTCCCCATATTCCCGCATCAGATGATCTCTTAGCTCCCCTGTATAAAAGCGGTAGATCTGATTGCCGAATTCTACCATAGGGGCATAGGTGGTCTTCCTGGCCAGAGCTATAATCTCCTCATAAAAACGGCTGACCCCATGGACGCACTCCTGGGCCTGTCTCTCATAAATCTGTGTGATTCTGTCAATGTCACCCATCTTAATCACAAACATCGTTTTCTTTCCTCCTGTTGTTCAATCAGATTCCCCACTTAGGCCCCCCGGGTGAGAGCGTTCCCATCCGTCCTATGGAGCTGAAAGTCAAAGCGCAGCCATGCTCATAGGTATTCTTGGCCTCGTTGACCGCGCCGAGGATATCCCGCATATACCTGTCAACATAGATTTCCAACTCCCTCTGGGCTTCACTCACCGGGTCCTCGTATTTGGAAATTCCTCCCCCATCCACCTTGCCGTTGAGGGCATCGCCTATGCTGTAGGAACTGTTCTCAACCAGCCAGATGATCTCCTGCAAATCGCTGCTGCTGACGCGAAGCTGATCTCCTGACACGGAAATAGGCGGGGCGAAATCCGCAGGCTGGATCTCCCAGAACATATGGTTTAAGTCTTTTTCCAACTCCTCGGCCCGCTCCTTCTCAATATCGGTGAGCACCACATCCGTGATCTGGCCTTTTAAAGAAGGCTGGCTGATCCGGCGCGTGGTCTCATTTTCAATATTGCGGCACAGGTACTCATACTGGGTCTGAACAGCCAGACCGCAGAGTTTCTCAAAAAAAAGTTGGATCCGGCAGATTCCTCTGTCTATGTTGAGGCGCACACTCTGCCGGATACTGTCACAGATCTCCTCTGTCAGGGCCTCCGGGTTGCGGATGCGGTCATCGCCTCCATTGTAGGGACAATACTCACAGTTCACAATGTCGTCGCAGTAATTTGTATAAAAATCACTGTCCACCGGCTCGCCGCAGACATTGCAGAACCAGCCATTCATCGGACCACTCTTTTCCTGGTTTACATTGGGACAGTTTGCCATCTCATGCCTTCCTCCTAATATCAATGAAGCGGCACGCGCCGCTTACGCGTCACCTGCCAAGTCGTCGGAAGGCATCCTATAAATGCTACGCATTTGCCTTCCTCCTCAATGAAAGCCGCAGGCTGTCCATGTCCAGGGTGTAGACGATTCCCTGTTTTTCCGACAGGGCAACCAGAGAATCCCATTTTTCCTCCTCACAGTGCTCCGGGGCCAGAAAAATAGGCAGAATGCCGTAATCTCTGGCAACATTGGCCTCGATCATAGAGCGGATCTTGGACATGGCCTCGTCATTGTACCCATTGAGCCCTTTTCCCTCCGGCACGATGAAGAAAAGCACCTGATATTTTTGCATATCATTGGCGCTGCCTTTCTCTCCCCGGCAGTAGTTTACCAAAGCGATACTGCTGTCCGCGCCTTTGACCGTATCTCTCGCCCTCATCATGTTTTCCGGATTCTTTCCGCCGTAGGTCTCGATGTCATCCTGGTGCCTGACTAAGCTGTTCATCAGGGTGTCAATGTCCTTGTATTCAAAAATTCCTTTGGCCCGAACCTCATCGGAGGATTGTTCCTGGTCATTGATGGCATCCCTCTTGGCCTCAAAGCCCTCCTGATAGTTCTGGGCAAACCGGTTCCGCACATGATCGCTTCCGGCTGTCCAGTTCCGCTTTTTCAGCAGAAACCGGACACTGCCCGCGCTGTCCACCACGAACATGTCCATCAGGTTGGAGGGGGCGATTCTGGCAAATCCATTCCACACCTGGCTGATAAAATCCACCACGCGGTTCATGTCGCACTCCCCCGAGCGCCGCAAAATCACAGGCCTTCCGCTATGGTCGATCACTACCGGGCGCCTGTCATCCATATCCACACTGTTGCAGATGCAAAGCCTATGGTCAATGGCATACCGATATCTGCCGTCTTTGTAGGTTTGAGGCGGACATTTTTTGCTGTCCATCCATTTTCTGACATCCTCGCTGTTCTTTTCGATCTCCTCCCGGGTACCTGCCAGCCGTTTTTCAACCATGGCAATAAACTCATCGCTGCTCTTTATGGCCGTCTCCCTGCTGCTCACATCAAAACTGGTAAATCCGATGGCTTCAAATTCCTGTTCCAGGCCGGCAAGCTCCCGCACATCCCTGGCCAGCAGATTGGCCTTTTGGGTAAAGTCAGGAGCTTCCTCGCCTCCGTAACGGCGGTCTACCTCTTCCAGCTGGCGTTTCAGCCTTGCGTCTGTATCCTCATTTTGAGCCTGGATTTCCTTTCGCTCTCCCAATGCTCTCTTCTTCTGCTCTTCCAGATTCGTCTTCCCGATCTGGCATTCCGAAAGGGCCTTCCGGGTCTCCCCCAGTTTCCCGTTCAGCTCCTTAATCAGCTTATCCCTGGTGCTGGCGCTTAAGTACTGCATGATCCGGTCGTGGTTTACATAACAGCAGATCATGGCATCCACAGTCCCCTCCTTCTGGGGAAGAAGATTTTTCTGGGCCCGGTACTTTCCCTCATTTTTGTCTGCTCCCCGGAACAGATCTTTGTATGCCAAGGTGACCACAAAGGGCAGCCTGGACAAAATATTTTTCAGAAATCCCAGATTGAAAAAGGTTCCCACGCTCACCGCCGCTATGGCTCCGTATACCAGATCCGTTCCCAGGCTGTGGGTTACGGTTCTTTTAAACGCACCGGCGAAAGGCATGGACAATAAAAGAGCCAGGGCCCAGGCTATGATGCCCAGAACGGAGTCCCGTACCTTCACATCCTTGCGTTTTCTGATAAACATGGCCGCAACGGACAAAACCAGATACAGAACACCTGCCACCGCCATGCTGATGATAAAACCGCCCATAGCTAAAAAGAATCCCCATTCCGTTGCGTACCCAAGCATCATAATCAGGGAAAAAATCGCAAACAAGGCCAGTCTGCCGACGAGCAGCAGCTTCCCGTAAAAGCTGTCATCGATTTGAAAATGGGTGATCCTTTTTACAAAATCCGTAGCCAGAAGCCCGGATTCCATATTTTTTAACTGATCCGCATCCCCGGCCCACCTTTCACAAAATCTTTTAACGGAGTCATCGGCCATCTCTTCCTGCTTTTTAGAAAGATATTTTCGCTGTCTGGCTCCTTTCATAAAGCTTTTCAGCTCCTGGTTGCAGTCGTAGCCCTGAAGAACATAACTTTTCGCTCCCTCCAGCTGCTGGGTCAGCTGTTTCTCCGCGGCATACAGCTGCTGCTCCTTGGCAGACAGCTGCTGTCGCTGTTGTTTGATGTTCTGCTCTTTCCTCTCTGCCGCCGCCTGCCGCTCCCTTTTTTCCTCCTCTGCCTGCTGGCGCAGTTTGCTCCGCTCCTCCTGGGCTCGGCGAACCGTATCATCCTGGGATTTAGACCAGTGGTCCTGGGCGTTTTTCACCGCAATATCCCACTGTTTTTTGTACCGGCCTTTTATATCACGGGCTTTCACCAGCTTGCCGGTGTCAACCGCCTCTTTTTCCAGATTATCCTCATAGATGCCCAGGTTGGCTATGTATTGTTCATACTCCTCCGCATCCGAATCTTTCTGGGCCTTCCGCGGCTGATCCACAACCGCCTTTTGGAGAACCTTGTTCCCGGCCTTGTCCGCCGCCGCTGTGTCCTCTGCCCTGCTTCTCTGCCGGATTTGCGTCCCCGTCCCCCTGCCTGCTTCCGCCGGTTCTGCCGCGTTTTCCTCAGCGCCGGTTAAAATTGCCTGTTTTGTCTCCTCTTTTCGGGATTCTTCTCTGTCCGCCTCCTGCGCTCCCGGCCTCGGCCTCCGAAACGTAGGCTTCAGCCCGCTGTCTCTTCCTGTCTCCATACACACATTTCCTCCTTAAACAGAATCGGCACGCGCCGCTTTGCAGCACCTGCCAAAACGTCGGAAGGCATCCTTAAAATGCCGCGCATTTGCCTTCCTCCTTCGCCGCCATCTTTCCCTATCTGTCAGCCAGTGTGCTGACACGTTCACTTTTCGCCAATACGGTCATCACAACGTAATGATCCCCAAAAAGGACAGCACCATCCCGAGCCCCACGAAAAGAAAGAACCAAAACGCTGTGTGAAGTATATCGATCCCCGGCTCCACCCGCCTCCCGCAGTAAGGGCATGTCTTTGCCCTCATGGAAATCTCGGACCTACAATGCTTACATTTATGGGTTTTCTTCCCTCCTGGGAAAATACCGGGGGCTATTAGAGCCGCTATGGCACCTGCAACGATAACAAGGCTCAAAATCGTATCCATGACCGTACCTGCCTTTCTTTTTTCAAAATGTGTAGGTTTTGAAAAAGAAAAACTTTCATCTAAAATCACCAATAGAACCGCCAGAATCTATTGAATTTCCTACAATCGTATGCTAAAATGAATTGGAAATTCCAGAAAAATCCAATTTTCAAAATCTACACTTTATGAAAATTTATTTTATATCGGAAGCATGCTGATGCCCTAACTCGC
>CAMTAF010000154.1 GCA_947066955.1 uncultured Hungatella sp. | reverse complement strand
TTCCTTTTTCTGGATTCCACGATCTGACATTTCCCGAAATTAACTTTACGCTATTGTTTTCTATTTGGCCCTGTGTCCCCCGAACACCTCGAAGCTCATGGTGTCCAGCTTAGCGTCGATCGCGGCGATCTCATCCTTTGTCACGACAATGTTGCCGGATTCAAAGTTCTCCTTAAGCCTCTCGATCTTGCGGGAGCCGGGGATGGGCACGATAAACGGCTTTTTATTGATCATCCAGGCCAGAGATAACTGCCCCATGGTGGCATTCTTCTCCTCGGCCAGCTTCGTGAGCATATCCAGAAGGTCCTTTGCCTTTGCATAGCCCTCCTCCGTGTACTGAGGCATGTTGGCGCGGTAATCCTGGCTGCCCTCGAACTTTGTGGAAGGCGTGTATTTTCCTGTGAGAAATCCATTTGCCATGGGGGAGAATGCCACATAGGCAATGTCCAGCTCCTCACACACCGGGAAGATGCTCTCATGCCATCTGGCCATCATGGAATACCGGTTCTCGATGGCCGTGACAGGGCACACCGCATGGGCGCGGCGGAGATATTCCTCCGTGGTCTCAGAAATGCCCCAGCAGCGGATCTTGCCCTCCTTAATCAGTTCTGCCATGGTCTCAGCCACAACCTCCGGCTCCACTTTCGGGTCGATTCTGTGCTGATAGTACAGATCAATGTAGTCGGTCCCCAGCTTCTTCAAGCTTCCCTCAACGCTCTTCCTTATGGTCTCAGGGCTGCTGTCCAGCCGCAGGGAACGGTCCTCATTGTGGCGCACGCCCATCTTTGTGGCGATCACCACCTTGTCCCGGATCCCCTTTACGGCTTCGCCCACCAGCTCCTCATTGTAGGAGACCGTGCCGTCAGGGCTCACTCCGGTGTAGGCCTCGGCTGTGTCAAAAAAATCATAGCCGATCTCATAGGCCTCCCGGAGAGTCTTTACGGCAACGCTTTTTTCTGTGGGGTCCCCGGAAGCATGGCTGAATCCCATGCATCCAAGCCCTACCGGGTTGATGTACAGTCCGCTGGCTCCAAGCTTTCTCTTTTCCATTTTCCAATCCTCCTAGTATACATGTTTCGGCACGCGCCGCTTCGCGTCACCTGCCACGTCGTCGGAAGGCATCCTAGAAACGCTGCGCGTTTGCCTTCCTCCTAAATTTTTCTGGTTTTATTATAGAATCGGTTGACAGGAATGAGAAGTCTCCTTTTGGAATTCAGTGTATACCGGTTGGTATATACCGGATCGGGTATTCTTTTCAAGGCCCGGCACTTCTAGCTTAGGCGCCGGCATGGGGTAGATCTATTTTGCTGAGAAGCTTCTTATTCCCGGAACGCATTCCAATTAAGAAAATGAGTTTCCCAAGCGTTTCCCTTTTGTAATTCTATTATGCATAAGGAAATAACATTTTCTCTTTCTCATAGTGAAAAGACACGCATAATACATGTCTCTGCTGATTTCCTTTTATTTTTAACTTTACATATACAAGCTTACTGTTTATATCCTTTCCAAAAACAAATAATAAAGGCGGATTCAAATCGTCTTTATCTATTTTGGTCTCTGAATATTCTGCTGTGGTTTCAGACGCCGTAGTCTGGGCTGCTGTGGTGGCCTGCGCGCTGTTACTCCCGCCGCAGGCCGCAAGAGACAGGACCATGGTGCCTGCAAGGAAGCCTGCTGCTGCTCTTTTTGTTTTCCGCATTGTCTTTTCCTCCCGAGATAAAATCCACTGTCTCCCGGCCAGGGGCCCGGAGACTTGTGTAAACCCTTTTTCCATGATTTTATCTAAATTGTGGAGATAAGACAATTTCATTTCGTGATGTATGGGATAAGTTTTGCTAATGGAAGTTCAATTTTATCGCGCATCAAAGTCTCTGTTTCAGAGAATATTTCCGGATTTTTAAAATATTTTTTCTTTATCGCAAAGATTTCTATTGACTATAACACCAATTTTTGCTATAGTAAAAAAAACAGGAGGGCGACAAGTGAAAAATATAGGCGACACTTTAAAAAAACTCCGTGAAGGAAATGGCATGACCAGGAAAGAGGCCGCAGACAAACTAAAGGATTTGGGAATCGATATCTCGGACAAAACTCTTTATGGTTATGAAAGCGGCAGAAATTCTGCCAATGCTGATATGTTTTTAGCCTTATGTAAAATTTATAAATGCAATAATATAATGGGAACCTTTTCTGAGACAACAGAAGATATTTTCTTTACCTGCGATGAACGGAATCTTATAGAAAAATACCGCTCCCTCGACGATTTCGGCAAAAAACATATTGACTTTGAGCTAGATCGGGAACTCAAACGCTCCAACCAGCTTCTGGAAGCCCAGAGCCAGATTGGTTCCCTAAAGCTCCAGCTCTCCGAAGATCGAAACGCCTCCCGCTTTTTCGCCTACTACGGCAAGATCGCCGCCGCGGGCGCCAGCGTAAAGTTTTCCGACGTGGCTGCTGGAGTCAGATCCTATCCGGAAAGTGAACTGAATAAAAACGCTGACTATGTTATCGAAGTGAGCGGCGATTCCATGGAACCGGAATATCTGGATGGGGATATTGTATATGTCCAGAAGACCGACCACATAGAGACAGGAGACATAGGTATTTTCCAAAAAGATAATCATATCTACATCAAGAAAGCCGCGGAAAACGGATTGATTTCCCTAAATCCCAACTATCTCCCCCTTACGGCTGACAGGGGCAGAATTATGGTTTTAGGAAAAGTGCTGGGGAAATCAGAGGAAAACTAAATCAAGGAGGAAGGCAAACTTGCGAGCGTTTCTTAGGAGGCCTTCCGACGACTTGGCAGGTGTCGCGGAGCGATGCGTGCCGACACCAAACAGGAGGATAATCAAATGTTAGAAAAGAAAGATCTGGAAATGATAGCCCAAGTCGTAGGGGAAATTGTCAGGCCCGTAAATGCAAGGCTGGATAAAGTAGATGCGAGGCTGGACAAAGTGGAAGAAAGGCTGGACAAAGTAGATGCAAGGCTGGACAAAGTGGAAGAAAGACTGGACAAAGTAGATGCAAGGCTGGACAAGATGAAAGAAAAAGTAACAGAAGTCCAGATGACCTTGGAAAATGTGACCAATAAAGAAATCCACATCATAGCCGAGGGCCACCTTGACCTGTCACGCAAACTCAATGATGCCCTGAAAGTAGAGAGTGAAAAGGAAATGCTCCTTATCCGTGTTACCCACCTGGAGCATGAGGTAGGAAGGATGAAGCAAAAGATTGGGGTGACTGCATAGGGGAAGTATTCCCCCTACTTGTCGCACCGGGGCGCGGCCGCATTTCCGCCCCGTATGCACAAACAGGGGCATTGCTATAGCAGTTGCCCCTATGCCTCAGATTTTCCGTGAATATCCCGAAATTCACTGGGCGCTATGCCATATTCCCTCTTGAATGCCCGAAAAAAGACAGAATAATCGGTAAACCCCACTCTCCCGTACACCTCGTTGAGAGGAACTCCCTGCACAATCAGGGACTTGGCCTCAATGAGGCGCCGCTGGGTGACGCAGCGGTGAAAGCTGCTGCCCAATTTTCGGCGGAATGTCTGACTGATTTTACTCTCGCTGACCCAAAAATGCCTGGCAGTGTCGGCCAGGGTGAGGGGCTCCCCTAAGCGGGCCTCGATATAGGAAAACACCTGCTCCAACAGTTCCGGTTCCTCCGCCCGGGCCAGAACCGCGCCGCCCTGTTGTGTCAGCACCCTGGCCACCATGGTAAGCAAAATCATGGTGTTCCCGGCCACAAAGGTCTCCCATCCAGGCTCCCGCCGGAGCGCCTCCTGAACGCTGCTGTGAAAATTTTCGCCCAGCATTTCCCAGGGCGTGCCCGCTGTGCACAACAAAAAAGGCTGGCTCCAGTCAATGGCGGCGGGAAGGGGAACGACCCAAAACGAATTCATAAACTCCCGGCTTACCCAGATCACATCCCGGCGGCAGGACTCCACCAGCCGGTCGGTCAAAAGAGGTTGATGGTTGACCCCGGGAGGCGTGAACACCAGATCCCCGCGCTTAAGCCGGTAGCGGTTCCGGCCCAGAAGATACTCGATGCCACAGCTGTTGCGGCAGTAGAGCAGTTCAAAAAAGCTGTGGCTGTGAAGGGGCACACAGCCGCCCTCCATGCTTTCATGCCGATACGCGTCCACATAGCGGTGAGACATCTCCAGTTCCCGGTACATATCGTTCCAGGTTGTACCCCGCTCCTCCACTGCCCGGCGCATGCGCTCCCATTTCCGGGTTGGGGAATCTGCGGCTGCCTCCGCCGACAGCCGGTTGAGCTCATCCAATTTCATGGTTTCTCCCTCTTTTCCTCCTGCTCACGGTAAATTGTACAATGCCACCGCCCGTCAGATTGATGGCCTGCATGCTCGTCAGCGCACTTCCCAGTCTAACACATTTTACCGAAATTGCAATCTGCTTTGCCAATATTGCAATTCCCATTGCACTCATGATCTGTTATGCTATGGTAAATGACCAGTAACCTTGTTTGCACAAAATCGGCGCGGGAAACGCCATAAGGAGATCAACCACGAAAGGATGAAGTATCATGAGTAAAAATTCCCCCCTGCTCCGCCCGCTGAAGGTGGGCGGCCAGACATTAAAAAACCGCATCATGTTCCCTCCCCTCACCACAGGGTATGAGGAGCGGGACGGCTCCATCGGGCCTCGCAGCTTCCATTTCTACGAGAGGCTGGCAAAGGGCGGAGTCGGCTATATCGTCATCGGCGACGTGGCCCCGGTGAACACCGCCTCCCCCACTCCAAAGCTCTGCGACGACAGCCAGATTCCCGGTTTCCGGAAACTGTCCGACGCGCTCCATGCCCATGGGAGCAAGCTGTCCCTGCAGATTTTTCACCCTGAATACGATGTGCCGGGCGTAGGGAAGATGATCGCCGGCTCCATGATGGCGGGCAAAGCCGCCCAGGAGGCCAGGGCTGCCGGAAATATGGAATTATTCCGCTCCAAGACGGAGGAATCTGAGAAACTGCGCGCAGCCGCCTACGCCAAGCTGCACCATGACATGATCAACTTTGTGAACGAGGCATCCACAGAGCAGCTGAACAACATCAAAAAAGCCATGGCAGACTGCGCCCGCCGCGCCGCCCAGGCCGGTGCGGATGCTATCGAGATCCACGGTGACCGGCTGGTAGGCTCTCTGTGCTCCCAACTGATGAACCATCGGCAGGACCGGTACGGCGGCTCTTTTGAAAACAGGATCCGCTACGCCCTGGAGGTGGTGGCTGCCCTCAAAGAGGCTGCGCCTGATCTGATCCTGGAATACAAACTGCCCATCATCACTGTGAACCCTGACGGCTCCACCCGGGGCAAGGGCGGGCTGAAGGCCGATGAGGCCGGGCAATTTGCCGTCCTGCTGGAGCAGGCGGGGGTAGATATGATCCAGGTGGCCCAGGCCAACCACACCGGCAACATGGGGGACACCATCCCGCCCATGGGCACAGTACCTTACTGCTGGACCCTGCCTGTGGCGGCCAAGATCAAAAAACTGGTGTCCATCCCCGTGGCCACTGTGGGCCGGGTGGTAACCGTGGAGGCGGGCGAGAAAATTTTGGATCAGGGCCAGGCCGACTTGATCGGCTACGGCCGTTCTCTCCTCACTGACCCGGATATGGCTTTGAAAGTGGAGAGGGACGAGCCGGTCCGCGCCTGCCTCAACTGCAACAAGGGCTGTGTGGACGCCATCTCCAACCGCAGATATGCCTCCTGCGTCCTTAACGCCGAAAACGGGAACGAGGAGACCGTGTTCATCCGCCCCGGCCAGGGCCAAAAGAAAGTAGTTGTGGCCGGCGCGGGGATCGCCGGACTGGAGGCTGCCAGGGTGGCGGCAAAGCGGGGCTACTGCGTAACATTGTACGACAGTGCCGCCAAACCAGGGGGACAGCTCCTGCTGGCAGCGGCTCCCCCCAGAAAGTCCGAGATCCTGCGGGCCGTGGAGTATTACGAAAAAATCCTGCCCGCCCTGGGCGTAGAGATCAGGCTGGGACACAGCTGCGGGCCGGAGGAGATGAATGCCGCCGACGTGGTCATCGCGGCAGTGGGCGCCCAGAACATCGCCCTGCCCGTGCCAGGAGCTGACGGGGGCAACGTGGTCTCCGCGTGGGATGTGCTGGCCGGAAAGAGTCAGGTGTCCGGCAGATGCGCTGTCATCGGAGGCGGGCTGGTGGGCGTCGAGACAGCGGAATTCCTGCTAGAGCGGGGCTGTCAGGTGGCTGTGGTAGAAATGATGGACAAGATCGCCGCCGGAGAGTCCGCCACCATCCTGCCTGTCATCATGAAAAATTTTGCCCAGCACCAGGTGGAACAACTTGTCAACACCCAGGTCACCGCTATCACTGCCAGCGGCGTGGAGGCTGTGAATACACAGACCAGGGAATCGGTTGCCATCCCCTGCGACTGGGTGGTCATGGCTGTGGGCTCTAAAAAGATTCCCTTCTCCACAGAGGGGGTGACGGTTCCGGTGAAATTTGCAGGCGACTGCTCCGGAGAGCGCACCGCCGGAATCGCTGAGGCTGTCCGCAGCGGGTATCAGGCCGCAAACGAGATCTGACACAAAGGTCTATCTATAACAATCCCCCGGATGCAGAAACGTCTGACCTGCATCTGGGGATGCAATCACTCCTCGGCAGCTCAGAGCAGGCGGGTTCTTCCCCTCACCGCAGCTCTCACCTCTGTTCCCTCTCCTCACCGCCAAATTTTTTCCGGAAAATATCCACAAACTCCTCGATGTAATAACTGCTTCGCTCCTTTTTCCAGAACGCGCAGTAATTAAAATAGATCCGTTTCCCTTTCCCGTCCACGATGGGCAGCTGGACAACCGACGTTCCCGTCTCCCGCCCCGTATCTGCTACCGGCAAAAACCCCTGGTCGCCGATCACAGCCAGCCTGGCGTCATCTAAGTTCTCCACAAAATAGTAGCTGCCTCCGTAAAACTGTTACATTCCACTACTGTGAGAAAATATTTAAGCTGTTTCAGCATTTTCGCTCCCCCGCCTCCATTATGGTCTTTCTCAGAACAGAAAACATTCCTGCTCAATCACCTTCCGCTCTTTCAGTATCCTCTCGATCAGGGGCTGTAACAGCGGTTCCTCCATCCCCTTTAACTTCTCCCACGAGGATGTCTCCATCTCGGCAGCATAGCCCAGATACCTGTCATACTGGGCCGCATCCATCTGCCACGGTCTCAATTTTGGAAACAGGTTGGTTCTGATATAGCGGAAAATCCTGACTCCGCCGTAATCCAGATCCCCTGTGTGATAGTACTCAACCTCCCCTCCGGACGCCTCCAGAACCTTCTCCAGCCGCGCCAGAAATTCCCTCTCAAGGGGGGAGAAAAATCCATGGCTGAACAGGATCAAGGTGCCTTTCTCAAAAGGCATAGACATGTAATTGGCCTTGTTCTCCACGGTTATGATCTTCCGGATCTCCTGCGCCGGCGCGATGCCCGCGTTCTTTAATGTCTCTGTGTTCAAAACCAGCCCGTAGGGAAACTGGGACAGATCCACCTCTCGGCCATCCAGCACGATCCTCAGCTCCCCTTTCAGGGCCATCTCCTGGGTATAGGTTTCCAGATACATCTGGGACAAAATCTGCGAATTTTTCATGGCATCGTCGATCATGGGATGATACTTTTTTCCTATGGCAATAACGCGGGACTGCAGCTGATTCTCGAATACCTTGGAGCCTTTTAAGTGACGGCTGCTGAAAATCCTGACAAACACAGGCTCCCTGAGAGCCGCCACGGCATTAAGACACTGAAACAGCAGCGTGCCGTGGTTCTTCATATCAGAAGGATATTTCCCTTTCTCGATCTCAGCCAGCAGATCCCTGTAGTATTCCTCAAGCCACGGGATCTGGTTTTTTCCGGAATATTCCTCAACGCGCTCCCTTGCCTCCCTCAAGAGACACCACTTGGGCTCCCGCCCCGCCGCCTCATAGATCCGGCCCATGTCTTTGAGCTTATAGCGAATCTTTTCGATCTCATAGCCGATACTATTCCACTTTATTTCGATGAGCCCCTGCTGCTCCAGCTCCCTGGCCCCTTTGACAAAATCGCTTCTCCCCACCTTATCATAATCCGGCTGCTGAACCTTAAAGCTTTTGTTCCTGTCAGCGCCCTCCCGCCAATTGTCCGCGCTCCCCTCAACAGCCTGTATGATCCTGTTCAAAATATAATCTTCGGCCTCCCCGGAGGTCCCATGTACACCAATGTACATCTCCATATCTGGTTCAGCGGCATGTTTTCTGTTCATACTTCCCCTTCTCCTTTTTTCATTCTATCATGTCACCACCCCTCAGGGTGCCGGCCTGCGTGCGCATCAGCGCACTTCCGATTGTATCATGTCACCACCCATCAGGGTGCTGACCTGCGTGCGCATCAGCGCACTTCCGATTGTATTATGTCACCACCCGTCAGGGTGCTGACCTGCGTGCGCATCAGCGCACTTCCGATTGTATCA
>CAMTAF010000153.1 GCA_947066955.1 uncultured Hungatella sp. | reverse complement strand
CCTATACTTATGACATTAACTCCATCCTGGAAGTGGAGGTTAAGGTTATATCCACAGGCGAAGTGGAGAAAAAGGTCTTCCTGGGCAGGGACGTGGATATGACGCCTGAGGAGATCGAGGAGCGGTTAAAGACACTGTCCTATTTGAAGATCCACCCCAGGGACAGAGAGGAGAACAAGTACCTTCTCCTGAGAGGAGAGAGGGTGTACGAGGAGAGTCTGGGAGACGACAGGCTCTTTGTGGAGCGGGCTATCCGCAAGTTTGAGAAAGCCCTGGACACCTATGACCAGGGGCTGATCGAGGAAGCAAAAGAGGAGTTTAAAAGGTTTCTGGAGATGATGGAGGAATAGCCTATGCTGAATGAAGAACTTTACAAGGAGCTGGAGCAGGAATTTACCAGGTGCCGCATCGGCCAGGAGGTGGAGGATGTCCTCCTGGAGATGGCGGAGGCCCTGGGGGATATGGGGATCACAGGGAGAGAGATCTCCGTGAAGGAACAGGCAGGCCACAGCAGGCTGGCGGCCTGCGGGGTCTGCGAGGAGGGAGAGGACGGGGAGGCTCCCTCCGTGTACATAAAGACCTTGAGCGTCAACGGAAAGGAGTTCCAGATCCAGGACTATATCCTGTAAACGGTCAGTGCCTCTTTTTGCCCACAGTATGTTCCACGATGGCGCCGGGCTTTAAAAAGCTGGCCCGCTTGACGCTGTCCATGCCGTATTTTCCCCGGATGGCGTCCACGGCCTTTTCCATCTGTTCCAGTTTCTCATTTCGCTTTGTGTCAAACAGGTTCATCTGTACGAAATTTTCATCCGAGATCTTGGTGGTGCGGACGCCTATGAGGCGCACCGGGGTTAAGTCCCAGAATTCCCGAAGGAGCCTGCAGGCGTTCTCGTAGAGCACCGTGGAGGAGTCTGTGGGGGTGTCCAGTATCATCTGGTGGGACAGGCTTTTAAATTTCCAGTCTTTTAATTCCACGCATATACAGCCGCAGAGCACATGGTCTTGCCGCAGCCGGGACCCCACGGTCTCGCACAGGGCCAGAAGAACCTGGAAGGCGGTGTCATAGTCATCCACATCCCGGGACAGGGTGGTGCTGTTGCCGTAGCCTTTATTGAGAGGCTCTTTCGCGGCCACGGGGTCGTCGTCCAGTCCGTTGGCGTAGCGGTGGATCTGGTCCGCGTATTTGTTCCCCAAGTGGGCCCGCAGGACCTTTAAGTCGCAGTGGGCCAGGTCATAGATGGTGCGGATCCCTAAGGACAGGAGCTTTTTCTCCGCAGAGCCGCCTACAAAGAACAGGGAGCGGACCGGCAGGGGCCACAGCTTTTCGGGGATCTCATGGTCCCAGAGGGTGTGGCACAAATCAGGCTTTTTAAAGTCCGAGGCCATCTTTGCCAGGAGCTTGTTGGAGGCGATCCCTACGTTCACCGTAAACCCCAGCTCCTCCTTCACCCGCTGCCGGATCTGGTCTGCCGCGGCCTCCGGTTCCCCGAAGAGGTGGATGGTGCCGGTCATGTCCAGAAACGCCTCGTCGATGCTGAACTGCTCCACATCCGGCGTGTACTCCTCCAAAAGACGGATGAGTTTTTCCGAAAAATCCAGATACACGTCAAAGCGGGAGGGCACGGTCAAAAGGGAGGGGCATTTTTTCAGGGCCTGGGCCACAGGCTCTCCGGTGACAATGCCGAAGGCCTTGGCAGGAGTGGATTTGGCTAAGACCACCCCGTGCCTTGTCTTCTGGTCGCCGCCCACAATGGAGGGGACGGTCCGCAGGTCCAGGGCCTCAGGGTCCTTCTCAAGCCTGTAGACCGATTCCCAGCTTAAAAAAGCAGAGTTGACGTCAACGTGAAAAATAGTTCGCACTAGGGTACCTCCTACACGGTTTCCTTTTTCTGATGAAAATTATATCATGTCACCACCCGCCAGGGTGCTGACCTGCGTGCGCATCAGCGCACTTCAAAATTATATCAGAATGTGTGTTCGCATGCAACGAAAACATGATTTGATAACATTTTAACAAGAAATTCTCATGTAACAACCTGCCTCTTTGGCTATTTTTTGCAAATGTATCATTTTTTGTAATTGTGGAGCGGCAGGATTTATGATATACTTGATAAGATGTCAGGAGCAGGGGTTCCTGTCAAAGGATATCGAAAATGTATAGAAAGAGGGTTAAGAGATGGGATTGGCTACATTTAAAGGCGGCGTTCATCCATATGAGGGAAAAGAACTGTCCGAGAATCAGCCGATTGAAGTCCTGATGCCGAAAGGGGAGCTGGTTTATCCGGTGTCCCAGCATATCGGCGCGCCTGCGAAGCCGCTGGTAAAAAAAGGCGACCAGGTTCTGGCAGGACAGAAGATCGCGGAGGCCGGAGGCTTTGTATCCGCTAATGTCATCTGCTCCGTGTCGGGCACGGTGAAGGCTGTGGAGCCCCGCCGTATGGCCAACGGAAGCATGGTGAATTCGATCATCGTGGAGAACGACGGAGAGTATAAGACAGTGGAGGGTCTGGGAGCGGACCGGGATTTGTCTTCTGTGTCAAAAGAAGAGATCTTAAGCGCCGTGAAAGAGGCAGGGATCGTGGGACTGGGCGGGGCAGGCTTCCCCACGCATGTGAAGCTGGCGCCCAAGGATCCGTCCAAGATCGACTATGTCATCGTCAACGGCGCGGAGTGCGAGCCGTATCTGACCAGCGACTACAGGCTGATGCTGGAGGAGCCGGAGAAGATCATCGGCGGACTGAAGGTGATCCTCAAGCTGTTCGACAACGCCAAGGGGGTCATCGGAATCGAGAACAACAAGCCCCAGGCCATCGCGAAGCTTACGGAGCTGGCAAAGGATGAACCCAGGATCGAAGTGTGCCCCCTTAAGACCAAGTACCCTCAGGGCGGCGAGCGCACCCTGATCTACGCGGTCACGGGGAGGAAGGTCAACTCCTCCATGCTTCCCGCGGACGCGGGCTGCATCGTGGACAATGTGGACACTGTGGTGAGCATCTACATGGCAGTGTGCAAAAATACACCGCTTATGAGGAAGATTATCACGGTCACGGGGGACGCCATCGCCAGCCCCAAGAACTTTAACGTGAAGCTTGGAACCTGCTATCAGGAGCTGATCGACGCGGCGGGAGGGTTTAAGACAGAGCCGGAGAAGGTGATCTCAGGCGGCCCTATGATGGGACAGGCCCTGTTTGACGTGACCATCCCGGTGTCCAAGACCTCCTCGGCCCTCACCTGCCTCTCCAAAGACCAGGTGGCTGAGATGGAGCCCACGGCCTGTATCCGGTGCGGCCGGTGCGTGGCGGCGTGTCCGGAGAATCTGGTGCCCCAGAAGATGATGAGGGCTGCCAAGCGGCACGATATCGAGCTGTTCCAGAAGTTAAACGGCATGGAGTGCGTGGAGTGCGGAAGCTGCGCCTGGGGCTGTCCCGCAAGGCTGCAGCTGACCCAGGCCTTCAGAGAGATGCGCGTGGCCGTCAGGGCCAGCGCCAAGAAAGCGTAGGAGGGGTGAAACATGAATAAATTATTGAACGTATCATCATCACCTCATGCAAGGAACAATGTGCTGACACAGAACCTGATGCTTGACGTGGCCATTGCCATGATTCCCGCGTCCGTGTATGGTGTATACCAGTTTGGATTAAAAGCATTGTGTATTCTTTTGGTGACCGTGGCAGGCGCGGTCCTCAGCGAGTATGTGTATGAGAGCCTTATGGGCAAGCCCATCACCGTCATGGACGGCAGCGCCCTGGTGACCGGCATGATCTTAGGGCTTAACATGCCCCCGGAGATCCCCCTGTGGATCCCGTTTTTAGGCAGCATCTTTGCCATCATCGTGGTGAAGCAGATCTACGGCGGCCTGGGCCAGAACTTTATGAACCCGGCGCTGGCAGCCAGGTGTTTCCTGCTGATCTCCTTTGCCAACCAGATGTCCGCCTTTAAGCTGGACGGCGTGTCCGGCGCCACGCCTCTTTCCGTCTTAAAGAACGGGGGCAGCGTGGATGTGGCGGCTATGTTCGTGGGAAGGATTCCCGGAACCATCGGCGAGGTGTCGGTGATCGCCCTGCTCATCGGCGCGGTGTATCTCCTTGTGAAGAAAGTGATTTCCATACGGATCCCGGCGGCTTACCTGATCTCCTTCGCTGTGTTCGTATTTATCTTCGGACAGCATGACCCGGCTTACGTGCTGGCTCATCTGTGCGGCGGCGGTCTGATCTTCGGCGCGTTCTTTATGGCTACCGACTATGTGACCAGCCCCATCACTCCCAACGGGCAGATCCTCTTTGGCATTCTCTTAGGGGTTTTGACAGGACTGTTCCGTCTGTTCGGCGGCTCTGCGGAAGGCGTATCCTATGCCATCATCATCAGCAACCTTCTGGTTCCACTCATTGAGAAGGCAACCCTTCCCGTAGCATTTGGAAAGGAGGGCAAAAAAGCATGAGTAAAGGTGGATTTATGAAAGACGCTCTGATCCTTTTTGCCATCACGCTCATTGCCGGGGCATGCCTGGGCGGCGTCTATGAGATCACCAGAGGCCCCATCGAGGCGGCGGAGCTGGCAGCCAAGGAGGATGCCTTCCGCACGGTGCTGGCTGACGCGGATTCTTTCAAACTGGACGACTACTCGGCAGCCCTTGAGAAGGCCAACGCCGATGTGGCGGGTTTGGGCTTCGGCAATGTGCTGGTGGACGAGTGCGCCACTGGCGTGGACGCTTCCGGCAGCCCCATGGGCTATGTGGTGACCTCTACCTCCAAGGACGGCTACGGCGGCAACATCACCGTGTCCGTGGGCATCACCGCTGAGGGCGAGGTTAAGGGAATCGAGTTTTTGACCATCGGCGAGACCGCGGGCCTGGGCATGAACGCCACTCAGCCTGAGTGGAAGGGCCAGTTCGCGGGCAAGACCGTGGAGAGCTTCAGTGTGACAAAATCAGGCGCTTCGGCGGACAATGAGATCGATGCCATCGGCGGCGCTACCATTACATCCAACGCAGTTACAGGGGCAGTGAACGCGGCTCTCTATTTTGTCAATAACTGCGTGGCACAGTAGGAGGTGGGAAGTATGAATAAATGTATGGAACGTTTATATAACGGCATCATCAAAGAGAACCCTACCTTTGTGCTGATGTTGGGTATGTGTCCGACTCTGGCTACCACCACCACAGCCATCAACGGTATGGGCATGGGTTTGACGACCACGGCCGTTTTGATCTTTTCAAACCTTATTATCTCCGCCCTGAGAAAGATTATTCCGGACAGGGTGCGTATTCCGGCTTACATCGTGATCGTGGCCTCCCTGGTCACCATCGTTCAGCTGCTCTTGCAGGCATTTATCCCAAGCCTCAACGAGTCCCTGGGAATCTTTATCCCGCTGATCGTTGTAAACTGTATCATCCTGGGCAGGGCCGAGGCTTACGCGGCCAAGAACGGTCCCCTGGAGTCTGCTTTTGACGGCATCGGCATGGGACTGGGCTTCACCCTGGGCCTGACCTGCATCGCCATTTTCCGTGAGCTTCTGGGCTCCGGCTCTGTGTTCGGAATCGGGATCATCCCGGAGACCTACAACATCCGGATCTTCGGACTGGCTCCGGGCGCGTTCTTCGTGCTGGCCGGGTTAACGGCTCTCCAGAACAAGTTTAAGATGCCTTCCGCCACCAACGGTTCCGCCCCTGAGTCCGTGCTGGCCTGCGGCGGCAACTGCGCCCGCTGCACCGGCTCCGCCTGCATGGCCAACCATGCCACCCTGGAGACCAGGCGGCTTCAGGCAGAGGAGGATGCCCTCGCGGCCAAGAAGGCGGCTGTGGCTCAGAAACAAGCCGAGCTTTCCGCAAAGCTTGACAAGAAAGATTAAGGAGGAGCGTAGAAGATGAAAGAACTGATTTTAGTAATTGTAGGCGCTGCTCTGGTCAACAACATTATCCTGAGCCAGTTCCAGGGCCTGTGTCCCTTCCTGGGAGTGTCCAAGAAGACAGAGACAGCGGCCGGAATGGGCGCGGCGGTTATCTTCGTTATCACCCTGGCAAGCTTTGTCACCAGCCTGATCTACAAATTTGTCCTGGTGCCCTTGGACATCACCTATCTCCAGACTATCGCGTTCATCCTGGTGATCGCGGCCCTGGTGCAGTTTGTGGAGATGTTTTTAAAGAAGAGCATGCCATCCCTGTATCAGGCGCTGGGTGTGTTCCTCCCCTTGATCACCACCAACTGCGCGGTTTTAGGTTCCGCCCTGACCAATGTTCAGAAAGAGTACAATATCCTGTTCAGCGTTTTCAACGGTCTGGGCACTGCCATAGGTTTTACGCTTGCCATCGTGCTTCTGGCAAGCATCCGCGAGAGTATTGAGGATAATGATATCCCTGTTAATTTTAAAGGCTCCCCGATCGTCCTGATCACCTCCGGGCTGATGGCGGTTGCATTTATGGGATTTGCCGGACTTATTTAGAGGAGGAGGCAGCGTAAAATATGATGGGTTTGCTTATGGCGGCCGGCGTCATCGGTGCTATCGGTATCATTATCGGTGTGCTGCTGGGAGTTGCCAGTGAGAAGTTTAAAGTAGAAGTTGACGAGAGAGAGATCTTAGTCCGCGCGGAGCTGCCGGGCAACAACTGCGGCGGCTGCGGTTTCCCGGGCTGTGACGGCTTAGCCAACGCCATTGCCGCCGGGACCGCCCCTGTGAACGGATGTCCTGTAGGCGGAAGCGCGGTGGCGGACAAGATCGCCGCCATCATGGGCGTGGAGAGCGGCGGCTCTGTGAAGAAAGTGGCTTTTGTAAAATGTAAGGGAACCTGCGACAAGACCAGGGTCCAGTACAACTACTACGGCATGGACGACTGCCGCAAGGTGTCCGTGGTCCCGGGCGGCGGCGAGAAGGCCTGCGTCTACGGCTGTATGGGGTACGGCTCCTGCGTGAAAGCCTGCGCCTTTGACGCCATCCATGTGGTGGACGGCGTGGCAGTGGTGGACAAGGAGAAGTGCGTGGCTTGCGGCAAGTGTGTGCAGACCTGCCCCAATCATCTCATCGAGCTGGTGCCCTACGACGCCAAACATCTGGTTCAGTGCTCGTCCCATGACAAGGGCAAGGATGTGAAGGCCAAGTGCGACAACGGGTGCATCGGCTGTACCCTGTGCACCAAGCAGTGTGAGTTCGACGCCATCCACATGGACAACAATGTGGCTGTCATCGACTATGAGAAATGTACTAACTGCGGCAAGTGCGCGGCGAAGTGTCCGGTGAAGGTGATCCAGTAGATTTTTAAGTGAAGAATAAGTAAAGAAAAGGTACTGTCTGACCGCCGGTTTCGGCGGTGGGACAGTACCTTTTTTAATTCCATTCTTCCAACAGGAAATCGCGGATGTTGCGGTGCTTGATTCCGTCGCGGCTCATGTCAAATTCATCCAGTGTGACAACGTATTTTGGGAAATTGTCGCGGATACGGTCAAAGACGCCAAATTCCCGGCGAACGGTATCCTCTGAGGCCAGCAGGTAAGCGACCTGAACATACAGCTTATATTTTCTTTCCCTGGAGATCTTGGCGTTTCACTTGGTAGAACAGGAAAGCATCCGTGCAGGCCCTGATATAGTTGAGCACGGTTTCCGGCGACACTGTCCGGCCTTCGCTTTTGAGATACTTGGAGACGGCGGTAGAGGAAAAGGTGGTGCCGATACCTGCGGTAATATATGCGATAATCCGTTCCAGCATATCCACATCCCGGATATTGTTGTGCCGGACCACATCCTTGAGCTCTACGGAATTGAACAGGTCCCGCAGATACTGGCGGCTGGCGGCCTCATCATATCGAAGATTGCACAGATAGGGCATCCCCCCCAAAGTCAAATATTTTGCAAAGCACTGCCGTGTATCAGTGTCCGGATAAACGGTATGGTAGAGTTCCATAAACTCCTGGAAGGAAAATGGGTAGATAACAAATTCCACATACCGTCCGGCCAGATAAGTGGCGAGTTCGCTGGAAAGCAGCTTAGCGTTGGAACCGGTGATGTAGATGTCACAGTCCAGCTCCACCCGGAAAGAGTTAATACATTTCTCCCAGGCCTCAACTTCTTGAATCTCGTCAAAAAACAGATACACTTTTCCCTGGATCTGGGAAGCCCGGCGGATGATCTCATCATGGAGGGCCGCGGCGGTACAAAGGGGGAGGTTGGCCATGTTTTCAAAGTTCAGAAAAATAAATTGCCGGCAATTCACGCCGTTTTCAACAAGTTCGTCCTGAATCAAATCCAGCATCACAGACTTCCCGCTGCGGCGGATGCCTGTCAAAACCTTAATCAGTTCATTATCCATGAAGGGACGGATGCGGCTCATATAAGTTTCTCGTTTTATCACAGTAACCAGCCTCCCGTTTAAGAATATCTTTATAATATCACAGATATAACCGATACTCAAGATGATTTGATGGATTTTATCAGATATACCTGTCTCTTATATAGATAAGGAGCCAATGTCATTTAGTTAAATTTAAAAATGGAAGGAGGTTGATTCCAAAAAAATAA
>CAMTAF010000152.1 GCA_947066955.1 uncultured Hungatella sp. | reverse complement strand
AGGCTGTAGCGGATCATCTGGCATATACACTTTTGTATATGTTTTTAGTAGCAGAGAGGATATGAGTGGATTGCGGTATGATGTAACGATTATTGGCGGCGGCGTCACAGGAGCCGCGGTAGCCAGAGAACTGTCCAGATACCAGCTGAAGACTTGTCTGGTAGAGAGAGCGGAGGATGTATGCTCAGGAACCTCCAAGGCCAACAGCGCTATTGTACACGCGGGGTATGACGCGGCCGTGGGTTCCGTGAAGGCAAAGATGAACGTGGAGGGAAACCGCATGATGGAACAGCTGTCCAAGGATCTGGACTTTGCGTTCCGCAGAAACGGCTCTCTGGTGCTGTGCTTTGCCGAGGAGGACCGGCCGGCTCTCCAGGCCCTCTATGAGAGAGGAGTGGCCAACGGTGTCCCGGATCTCAAGATCATCACCGGAGATGAGGTGCGGGCGATGGAGCCCAATGTCACCGACGAAGTTGTAGCGGCGCTGTACGCTCCCACAGGCGGTATCGTGTGTCCTTTCGGCCTGACCATCGCCCTGGCGGAGAATGCCTGCGACAATGGCGTAGAGTTTAAATTCTTTACGGAAGTGACGGATATCAAGAGGATCGAGGGCGGCTATGAGCTGGCGGTTAAAGGACAAGACCCCATTACCACCAGGTTTGTGGTGAACGCGGCCGGCGTATACGCGGATGTGTTCCACAACATGGTGTGCCAGGACAAGATTAAGATTGTCCCCAGAAAAGGAGACTACTGCCTGTTAGACCAGGAGGCAGGAAAACATGTGGATAAGACGATTTTCCAGCTGCCGGGCAAGTACGGGAAAGGAGTCCTGGTGGCTCCCACCATCCACGGCAACCTTCTGGTAGGACCTACCGCCACGGATATCGACGATAAAGAGGGAACCTACACCACTGCGGCGGAGCTGACCGACCTTACAAAAAAATCAGCTGTCAGCGTGAAGAACATTCCATACCGCCAGGTGATCACCTCCTTCTCAGGACTCCGCGCCCATGAGGCCAGCGATGAGTTCATTATCGGCGAGAGCGCGGAAGGGTTCTTTGACGCGGCGGGAATCGAATCTCCGGGCCTGTCCAGCGCGCCGGCTATCGGCGTCTATCTTGCAGAGATGATCGCCGGGAAAGCAGGGGCCGGGAAGAAGGCTGATTTTATCGCCACAAGGAAGGGAATCCCCCATGTGGCGGCCATGAGCCGGGAAGAGAGGGCCGCGATTATCAAGGAGCGTCCGGATTACGGCACCATCGTCTGCCGGTGTGAGAATGTCAGCGAGGGCGAGATCGTGGACAGCATACGCCGCACTCTGGGAGCCAGATCCTTAGACGGCATTAAGAGGAGAGTCCGCCAGGGCATGGGACGGTGCCAGGCAGGGTTCTGTACGCCCAGGACCATGGAGATTTTAAGCCGGGAGACAGGAATTCCCATGGACGAAATCTGCAAAAACCAGCCCGGTTCTGAGATGATCACCAAAGATTAATTGTAGGAGGAAGAATGATATGACACATCATGATATCGTAATCATTGGCGGAGGCCCGGCAGGATTATCCGCGGCGGCAGCAGCAAGAAAAGCGGGCATTCAGGACATCCTGATCTTGGAGCGTGACGGGGTGCTGGGCGGTATTTTAAATCAGTGCATTCACAACGGTTTCGGCCTCCATACTTTCAAAGAAGAGCTGACCGGACCGGAGTATGCTGCCAGATATATTGCCATGGTGGAGGAGGAGAAGATCCCGTATAAGCTGAACACCATTGTGGCAGACATCAGCAAAGATCGTGAAGTTACCTATATTAACAGGGAAGAAGGGCTGGTGACCATCAAGGCGGGAGCCGTGATCCTGGCCATGGGATGCAGAGAGCGCCCCAGAGGAGCCTTAAACATCCCGGGCTACCGTCCCGCAGGCATCTACTCCGCGGGAACCGCCCAGCGCCTGATGAACATTGAGGGATACTGTGTGGGAAAAGAGGTTGTGATCCTGGGCTCCGGCGATATCGGGCTGATCATGGCCAGGCGTATGACCCTGGAAGGGGCCAAGGTAAAGGTGGTGGCAGAGCTGATGCCCTACTCCGGAGGCCTGAAGAGAAATATCGTCCAGTGTCTTGACGACTACGGAATCCCCTTAAAGCTGAGCCACACCGTGGTCAATATCGAAGGCAAAGAGCGCCTCACGGGAATCACACTGGCGGAGGTGGATGCCAACCGCAATCCTATCCCCGGCACGGAAGAGCACTACAGCTGCGACACTCTTCTCCTCAGCGTGGGGCTGATTCCGGAGAACGAGCTTTCCAAGGGAGCGGGCGTGTCCATGAACCGCGTCACCTCCGGCCCCAACGTGGACGACCACCTGGAGACAGAGGTAGAGGGAATCTACGCCTGCGGCAATGTACTCCATGTACATGACCTGGTGGACTTTGTGTCCCAGGAGGCGGCTTTGGCAGGCGAGAACGCCGCTGCCTATGTAAAGAACGGAAAATCCGGAGAAGAGGGCCGCAAGGTTCCCCTGCTGGCAGAAAACGGTGTCCGCTATACGGTTCCTCAGGTCCTGAACGTAACTGCCATGCAGGATGCAGTGACCGTGCGCTTCCGCGTGGCCGACGTGTACAAGGATCGCTATATCTCTGTGTACTATGACGACAAGCTGATCTCAAAAAAGAAGAAAAAAGTCCTTGCCCCCGGCGAGATGGAGCAGGTGGTGTTAAAGAAGAGCAGCTTCGCGGATTATCCGGATATCAGCAGGATCAAGATTTGTACGGAGGTGGAATAATGGAAGTAAGGAATTTGATTTGTATTGGCTGCCCCTTAGGCTGTCCTGTGACAGTGACCATAGATGGGGATGATATCAATGTGACCGGCAACACCTGCCCAAGAGGAGCGGATTATGCCAGGAAAGAAGTCTCAAACCCCACCAGGATCGTAACTTCCAGCATCCGGGTCAATGACGGCGTGATCGCCAGGGTGTCTGTGAAGACGAAGAATGATATTCCCAAATCCAAGATTTTTGAAGTGATGGAAGAGATCCGCAATACCCGTGTGGATGCCCCTGTGGCCATGGGCCAGGTCCTGATTGCTGACTGCGCCGGAACCGGGGTGGAGATCGTCGCTACAAAGGGAGTAGACCGCGCATAACCGAGTCTGTCTGGCTGCGTCTCCCCCACTTTTTGCTGCAACATGCAGCTGCAATGCGGCCAGACGGCACGGCTGACTTTATATAGATCGGCCCGGCGGCAAAGGCAGTCCCCCAACAGCCTTTGCCGCCTGACGGACCGGAATCAACAAAGAGAGGACCTAAGTGGAAAAAGAAAAAAGACCTGTCAGGGCCAAGAACGATCAGAAGCGGGCAGAGCTTCTGAAAAATATCGATCTGTTTGTGCTGGATATGGATGGCACTTTTTATCTTGGGGATCACGTCATCGACGGGGCCCTGGAATTTGTCCGCTATGTGGAGGAGAAAGGGCGGAAGATCCTGTTTTTTACCAACAATTCTTCCCGGTCGCCCCGAGTTTACATGGAGCGTCTGGCTTCCATGGGCTGTCCGATCCGCAGGGATCAGATTATGACTTCAGGGGACGTGACCATCACCTACTTAAAAGAGGCTTATGAGGGAAGAACCATATATCTGGTAGGAACTCCGGATCTTGAAGAAAGCTTTGAGCAGGAAGGAATTTTGCTGTGGAGAGAGGGGGATCCCAGGCCGGATATTGTGGTTGTGGGGTTTGACACCACCCTGACTTATGAAAAGCTTAACCGGGCCTGCGGGTTTATCCGGGAGGGCTCCATATTTCTGGCCACTCACTTAGATATCAACTGCCCCACGGAGAACGGATTCATGCCGGACTGCGGAGCTTTCTGCGCCGCCATCACCCTGTCTACAGGGGTGGATCCAAAGTACCTGGGCAAGCCCTTTAGGGAGACCGTGGACATGGTGCTGGTGAGAACCGGGGAAGAGAGGGAGAGAGTGGCCTTTGTAGGCGACAGGCTCTACACGGACGTGGCCACCGGCGTGAACCACGGCGCCAAAGGAATTTTGGTTTTGTCAGGAGAGACAAAAATCGAAGATCTGGAAAGATCCCAGGTAAAGCCCGACGGCATCTATGAGTCATTGGGCGAGATGAAGGAGCTTTTGGAGTATGCGCTGGAGGGCTGAGAGGCCGGACCGGCTGAGAGCCAACGGCGGTTGCCGGCCTGTCAGGGGCCGGCTGCAAGGGAATCCTCAAACGCGTATTCCAGGAAACGGATCATGGCTTCCTGATGATCAGTGTAGGACAATACTATGAGATAGTGAGGGTCGTCCGAAGAAAGGGCGGCCCCTTTTTCAAACCGGGAGCCTTCCAGGCTCAGGGCCTTGGGCCTGGTCATTCCGTCGGAATCCTGGATATAGGTAAGATGATCCTCAAGGAGAGCCATCAGGCGGTCAGGGAGGAACTGCTCCAAATCCAACAGGGGGAAGACTTTCCCATAGTATTCCGCCAGTTCCCTGGTGGTTACCAGAAAGTCCAGCTCCCGGGCAGAGACATAGGCCATGATCTTTCCGTGGCTGGCAGTATGGTAGTCCACAGAGGAGCCAGGAAGCACATACAGGCTGTCGTCAAAGATCACCTGCTGGTTGGAGGAGAGACCTAAGAAGGCGGAGAAATCCCTGGTGATGCTGCCGGCAGGATAGAGGTTTTCCTCGTCATTGGTGAAAAAACCTTCCAGCACCGTCTCCCGGCGCGTCTGCATCCAGGCTTCTCCCACAAAAAGGCCGGCCAGGCACAGACAGATGAAGACAAAGGCATATCCCCGGTAATAGTCTGTGATAAAACGGATCTTCTGCCGGAAAGAAAGGGCTTTTAAAGTTTTTCTGTCTCTGGCGAGATCCTTTTTGATTTTTTGTAAAAGCTTCATAGATTTCTCCTTGTGATATTATTTGGTAAAGGTGGGCTGTTATGAATCAGTTATTTAATCCGGAGAACCGGTTTTGGAGTTTCATGGAAAAAATTACGGACGTATTTTTTCTGGGAATCCTGTGGTTTCTGTTCTCGATTCCGCTGATCACCATGGGGGCTGCTTCCACATCCGTGTATCAGTTTACATTGAAACAGGCGGACAATGAGGAAGGGTATGTGTGGAAAAGCTTTTTCCGGGCATTCTGTAAAAATTTTCGGCAGGCCACCATCCTGTGGCTCCTGATGGCGGCTGTGGGAGGGTTCCTGGCCGCGGACATGTGGGCATGCATGAAGATTGCGGTGCCGGGGCCGGTGCGGGTCTTGTGTTTCGGGGTTCTCCTGTGCCTGAGCCTGATCTATGCCCTGACGGCGCTCTACATCTTTCCGATTCTGTCCAGATTTGACCTGCCGGTAAAAACCATTTTATGCCACAGCTTTATCATGGCCATGGGGAATCTGTATGTGTCCGTAACCGTGCTGGTGATCTACCTGGTGTTTGGGGCGCTGTCCTATTATGTCCCTGTCCTGTTCCCGGTGTTTATGTCCCTGGCGGCCTTTGTCAGCTCCTACTTCTTCCGCCATGTGTTCAGCAGATACCAGGAAGAGGGACAGGAGACGGGGGCTTGAAATCCTCAGAAAAAGATAGGTTGGGGCCGGTGGTTTTTCCTACCACCAGGCTGCACTGATATTCTACCCTTGTGATGGCGTTATCATCGATGATCAGTTCCGATTCTCCTCTGAGTTTTTCTGAGAGAAGCCGCATGCTGCTGCGCCCCCTCTCTACAATGGCGTATTCGATGGTGGTCAGTTCCACTGCGGGAAAACGGGAAGGGTAGATATTGTCAAAACCGCAGAGACTGATATCCGCCGGTATATCTTTGCCCGCGTCAATAAGGGCCGCCCGGACGCCATAGGCTACCATGTCGTTGATGGCCACCATGGCGGTAACATGGGGAGACTCTGCAAGGCACCGGCGGGCTAAACCGTAGCCCACCTGATGTTCCACTTGGGTCACATACAGTTCCTTGTGGGATGAGACGTCCTCGTCGTAGATGGTGACGGTCCCCGAGGGGCAGGACTCCTGATATTCGTCTCTCAGGCCGTCGCACCGCCTCAGTCTGGAGGAGTGCTCCGCGTTGAGGGTGGTGGAGATATAAGCGATATGCTTATGCCCCAGCCCGATCAGGTAGGAGGCCACCATCCGCCCGGCAGCATAATTATTCACATCCACGGTATCGATCTTTAAGTTGTAAGTGCGGTCCCCCACCGCCACCATGGGGATATGCCTGCTGGCCTCCTCTGCCAGCTGGGGCTGCTGGGGGATCATGGCGAAGATTACTCCCGAGATCTGGGGTTCCGCCGCCATCTCCAGGGCTTCCCGTTCCGCCTCCTTGTCCCAGTAGGTGGTAAAAATTGTGGTGAGATAGCCCCTGAGGCGGGCCTCCTGTTCCATGCTTTGGATCAGGGTGGCATAGTAGGGATTCATAATGGATGGACAGACAATAAGGATCGTCTTTTTGGGATTCTTATGGCGCTGCTGCTTCTTGGGCACATATCCTAAGGATTTGCTGGCCCTGTAAACATTCTGGATAGTCTGTTCGGTAAAACGGGATAAATTTCTGCCATTGAGAATCATGGATACAGCCGCGGCAGAGACCCCGGCTTCTGCCGCGATGTCTTTAATCGTTGTTCTTTTCATATTCAGGACCTCCTCATAGGGTATCATTTTCTTCACATTATAAATTTTAACATTTTTCAACACAAAAATCAAGAAAAAATGACGAAAAATAATAATAACCGGATTCAAAAAATGTAAAGGGTATGTCAAAACCATGTAAAAAATAAAAAAGATACAAGGATTTTATTGACAGATAGTACAAATGTGTGATAGTCTATAAATATATTAAATGTTGAACTTTTTCTCTCGGTGCTTAAAATAACTCCCATTAAACCCGAAGAAAATTCAACGTTATTCAACAAACTTTCATACCATTAAAGACGATTGGAGGAACGTATCTATGAAAAAAATGATGGCAGTTGCACTGACGGCAGCCATGGGGGCCAGTCTGCTCAGCGGATGCAGCGGCGGCGGTTCAACAGGAGGAGCGGCGGTACAGCAGACTCAGGCGGCTGCTGAATCGGCAGGAGGATCTTCCGCAGGAGGCGGCCAGGAGGCCCAGGCTGCGGACGCTTCCATGTATGAGGTCACGGAACCCATCACCATCCAGTGGTGGCATGCCCTGGAGGATCAGTACAGCCAGACCGTGGATGAGGTGGTAAAAGGTTTCAATGAGTCCCAGGATCTGATCACTGTGGAGCCGGTTTACATCGGAAGCTACAGCCAGCTGAATGAAGCCCTGGTAGCAGCCAACGCGGCGGGAACCGGCCTTCCGGCCATCACCGTGACAAACACCCCTTATGTGGCGGAGTACGGCGCAGGCGGACTTACAGAAGTGCTGGATCCCTACATTCAGGCTTCCGGCTATGATGTGGCGGACTTTGGAGCAGGTATGCTGGAGGCAGGCAAGTATGACAGCAAGCAGATGTGCCTTCCCTTCCTGATCTCCACCCAGGTGGTTTATTACAACAAGGGTATGGCTGATGAGCTGGGCGTCACGATTCCTGAAAAGTGGACGGACATGGATGAGTTTTTAGAGAAAGTTGCCATCGTGAACAACGGAACCACAGAGCGCTACGGGACAGTTGTTCCAGGCTGGGATCAGTGGTATTTTGAAACCTTTTATCTCAATAACGGCATCAAGCTGGTTAATGACGATATGATTTCCACGGATCTTGACAATCAGGCGGCCGTTGACATGGTGTACAAGTTTAAAGAGTGGTGTGACAAGGGTCTGATCTACTGGGCTAACGGAGCCGACGCTTCTTCCATCATGAGACAGAACTTTATTGACGGAAAGACCTTCTCTGTACTCCACACCAGTTCCCTGTACAACACCTATGTTGACAAGTGTGACTTTGAAGTGGGCATGGCGTGGCTGCCAGGCAGCGACACCTCCAAGAACCAGGAGATCGGCGGAAGCATGCTGCTGATTCCGTCGAAGAATGATCAGGCCACCAAGAACGCGGGCTGGCAGTTCATGATGTATCTGTGCGGCAAAGACGTTAACATGAAGTGGGCAAAGGAAACCGGTTATATGCCTACCAGAAATTCCGTTCTTAAAACCGAGGAAGGCGTGAAATTCCTGGAGGAGAAACCGGCATTCCAGTGTATCTTTGATAATTTAGACCTGATCAAGCCCAGGATCTCCCATCCGGGCTGGAATCAGATGGTTACGATCTGGAAGAACTATATGGCGGAGATGATGATCGAGGATGTGGATATCCCCAGCAAGATCGAGGATATGGTAGAAGAGATCAACGAGGTTCTTGAGGACGCGTAATCTGACAGCTCATCCAATAACGGCCTTCGGTATTGCACCGAAGGCCGTTACCCTAAAAAGAGGAGGAAAGCAAACGCGCAGCGTTTTTAAGATGCTTTCCGACGACCTGGCAGGTGCCGCCCTGCGGCGCGTGCCGATACCCTGAAAAAGGAGGAAGGCAAACGCGCAGCGTTTTTAAGATGCCTTCCGACGACCTGGCAGGTTCCGCGCAAGCGGAGCGTGCCATTACCCTAAAAAGTCCAGCTAAGAAATGTCAATAGGTAAAATGAAAAATGTTAAAAAAGTT
>CAMTAF010000151.1 GCA_947066955.1 uncultured Hungatella sp. | reverse complement strand
CTCCAGGATCACCCCCAATTCATGGGGAAATCCCTGCCTGTTCTTTACATACTCCGCATACCGTTTCCGGAGCCTTATGATCACCGCGGCCACGCCAAAGTCCTCATAGCCGCAGCTTTCCAGGAACCTTTGCACCTGTTCTTTCAAAAGATGCTCCCTCAGTTTCTCATAGCGATAGAGCAGGAGGACTTCCCGCCCTCCATAGGCTGACAAAAGGCTGCACAGGATCTTGCTTCCCTTCAGAGACCTCACAAGCCTCTTCCAGGTTCCCCGCTCCGCTGTCATGATATTGGAAATCTTGATCCCTTTCAGCACAGGAGCGCAGTGGCTGGCCACCTGAAATCCCAGCCTGGACTCCAGGCTGCACTGGTCTAAAAATGTTAACATGGTTTCCGCTGACATCCCTTTCTCTCCTCTTTTTTCGGTATCGGCACGCGCCGCTCTGCGTCACCTGCCAGGTTGTCGGAACGAAGCGTTCCCCCTCCATAACCATAGCTTCTCCGAAACAGAAAAAACTATGTGGTTAGTTTTTGCTAACTCATTTTTATATTAGCATATGCTAACTCTTTTTTCAAGGGAGCCTCTTACACATCTTTTCTCAATAAACCCCTTTGCCTGCTATCCCGGTTCACGGCTGCCAATCTTTCTTGCAGGGAATCCGAAAATATGGTAAACTATGGGCATTAGTTTTTGTAACAGCCAATTATCACGGAAGGGAACACATCTATGAAAACAGGATTTGACAATCAGAAGTATGAGACCACTCAATCAGAGCATATCCGGCAGCGAATCAGCCAGTTCGGAAACAAGCTCTATCTGGAATTTGGCGGAAAACTGTTTGACGACTACCATGCCTCCAGGGTCCTTCCCGGCTTTGCCCCGGACAGCAAGCTCCAGATGCTGATGCAGCTTGCCGACCAGGCAGAGATCGTGGTAGCTATCAATGCCGCCGACATCGAGAAGAACAAGATCCGCTATGATCTGGGGATCACCTATGATGTGGATGTGCTGCGCCTGATCCAGTCTTTCCAGGACAGAGGGCTGTATGTGGGCAGCGTGGTGATCACTCAGTACACAGGGCAGCCTGCTGCTGATATCTTCAAAGATAAGCTGGAGCGCATGGGAATCCGGGTTTACCGGCACTACCGCATAGAGGGCTACCCCAACAACATCCTCACCATTGTGAGCGAGAACGGTTTTGGAAAAAACGATTACATAGAGACCTCCAGGCCCTTGGTCATCGTCACCGCGCCGGGGCCGGGAAGCGGCAAGATGGCCACCTGCCTGTCCCAGCTCTACCACGAGAACCGCCGGGGCATCAAGGCGGGCTACGCGAAATTTGAGACATTTCCCATCTGGAACCTGCCCTTAAAGCACCCTGTAAACCTGGCCTACGAGGCAGCCACCGCTGACCTCAACGATGTGAACATGATTGACCCCTTCCACTTGGAAGCCTACGGGGAAACCGCTGTCAATTACAACCGGGATGTGGAGATCTTCCCTGTGCTGGGCGCCATCTTTGAGGGCATCTACGGCTCCAACCCCTACAAGTCTCCCACAGACATGGGGGTCAACATGGCCGGCAGCTGCATCATCGACGACGAAGCCTGCCGGGAAGCCTCCCTCCAGGAGATCATCCGCCGTTACTATCACGCCCTGAACCGCCTGGCCAGGGGAGAAGGCTCCCAGGCCGAGGTGTATAAGATCGAGCTCCTCATGAAACAGTCCAGGATCACTGCCAAGGACCGGAAAGTGGCTGTGGCTGCCAACGAGAAGGCAGAGCAGAGCCAGTCTCCCGCCGCTGCCATGGAGCTGCCCGACGGCCGCATCGTCACAGGAAAGACCAGCAGCCTCTTAGGCTCCTCCGCGGCCTTGCTTCTCAACGCGGTCAAGGCCCTGGGGAATATCCCCGACGATATTCACCTGATCGCCCCCTCCGCCATCGAGCCCATCCAGAAACTGAAGGTCAACTATTTTGGCAGCAAAAACCCGAGGCTCCACACCGACGAGGTTCTCATCGCCCTGTCCATGTGCGCAGCTACGGATGAAAATGCCCAGAAAGCCCTTGACCAGCTCTCCAAGCTGAAAGGGTGCCAGGCCCACACCTCCGTGATGCTGTCCAACGTGGATATCCACACTTTCCAGCGCCTGGGCGTGGAGCTCACCAGCGAGCCCATCTTTGAGCACAACAAGATCTACCGGTAGAGCCTCCTTTGATAAAGCCGCTGCGTCCAGGATCCCCTTATCCGGCGCAGCGGCTTCTTTATTGTGCTCGGGTCCTGTTGTGCTCGGGCCCTGACAGGACTTTTCGCGAATCCTGCCACACTGGCCCGAAAGCATGTGCCCGCGCCCCGGCTCTGCCGCGGCTTCCGGATCCGCTCTTTGGTCTCACATAAGGTTGGTGTAGCCCATGAGGGCTCTGTCCGCTTCCCTTGCCGCCTCTCTTCCCTCCCGGATAGCCCACACCACAAGGGACTGCCCTCTGCGCATGTCCCCGGCTGCGAACACATGGTCCACATTGGTCTTGTAGCTGCCCCTCTCCACAGCCACATTTCCCCTTGCGTCCAGCTTCACTCCGAAGGCATCGGCCACATACTTCTGGCTCCCTGTGAATCCCGCCGCGATGAGAACCAGGTCAGCGGAGATCTCCTTTTCGCTTCCCGCCACAGGCGCCGTCTGAACCTTCCCTGTCTTGGGATCTTTTGCCCTCTCCACTTTCACCAGAACCGCGCCGCAGACTTTCCCGCTTTTGTCCTTCTTAAACTCCTTCACCGTGGTCTCATAGACTCTGGGGTCTTTCCCAAACACGGCGATGGCCTCCTCCTGGCCGTAGTCGGTCTTGCAGACCTTAGGCCACTCCGGCCAGGTGTTGTCCTCTGCCCGGGTATCGGGGAGCTTGGGCATGATCTCCACCTGGGTCACGGAGGCGCACCCCTGGCGGATCACCGTCCCCACGCAGTCATTTCCCGTGTCGCCTCCGCCGATGACCACCACATGCTTTCCCTTCGCGGAAATACATTTTCCGTCTGTCAGGTTGGAGTCTAAAAGGCTTTTGGTGACAGCTTTCAGGAAATCCACGGCAAAGCAGATTCCCTCCGCCTCCCTTCCGGGAGCCTGGATATCTCTTGGGCTGGAGGCCCCGCAGGCCAGTATGACGCTGTCAAATTCTTTCAGGAGCCTGGCGGCCTTGTACTCTTTGCCCACATTTACATTGGTCTCAAAGACAACCCCCTCCTCCCTCATAACCTGAAGCTTCCGGTCAATGACGGTTTTCTCCAGCTTCATGTTGGGGATCCCGTACATCAGCAGGCCTCCTGCCCTGTCCTCCCTCTCAAACACGGTGACGCTGTGGCCTCTCCTGTTGAGCTGATCCGCCGCCGCCAGCCCCGCTGGGCCGGAACCCACCACGGCCACCTTCTTTCCGGTCCGAATCCTGGGAGGCTTTGCCGCCGCCTTTCCCTCGGCGTAGGCCCTCTCGATGACCGCATATTCATTCTCCTTGATGCTCACCGGGTCCCCGTTAAGCCCGCAGGTGCAGGCAGCCTCACAGGGGGCCGGACACACCCGGGAGGTAAACTCGGGGAAACTGTTGGTCTTCTTTAAGCGGTTGTAGGCCTGGGCCCAGTTGCCGCTGTAGATCAGATCATTCCACTCAGGGATCAGATTGTTTAAGGGGCACCCGGAGGTCATCCCCTTCATCATAATGCCTGCCTGGCAGAAGGGGACCCCGCACTCCATGCACCGGGCGCCCTGGCGCCGCTGTTCCTCCTCGCTTAAGGGAGTGTGGAACTCCTTGTAATTCTTGATCCGGTTTTTCGGCTCCGCCGCGCGGCTGGTCACTCTCTCGTATTCTAAAAAACCCGTTGGCTTTCCCATGGTCTCACTCTCCTCTCTGCCCTTTTATCCCCTGGTGTTGGCATAGAACGCCTCAATCTGGGCCTGCTCGCTGCTGAGCCCCTTTTCCTCCATCTGCACGATGGTGTTCATCATCCGGCGGTAATCGTGGGGCATGATCTTCTTAAATTTGGGCAGATACTCTCCGAAATGCTCCAGGATCTCCTTTCCCCTGGCAGAGCCTGTCCAGGCCACATGCTCCTGGATCATGGATTTCAGCTCCAGCACATCATACTTGTTGGTCACATCCTCAAAGGAGACCATCTCCTTGTTAAGGCGGCGGTAGAGATCATTTTTCTCGTCAAGCACATAGGCGATACCCCCGCTCATACCTGCCGCGAAGTTCTTTCCCGTGGTTCCCAGGACTACCACCCGCCCTCCGGTCATATACTCGCAGCCGTGGTCTCCCACTCCCTCCACCACAGCGGTGGCCCCGGAGTTGCGCACGCCAAATCTCTCTCCTGCCACGCCATTGATGAACGCCTTTCCGCTGGTGGCGCCGTAGAGGGCCACATTTCCGATGACAATGTTATCCTCTGCCCGGAATTTCACCTCTGCCGGAGGATAGACCACCAGCTTTCCGCCGGAAAGGCCCTTTCCGAAATAATCATTGCTGTCCCCTGTCAGCTTTAGGGTCAGACCCTTGGGGATAAAGGCGCCGAAGCTCTGTCCTCCGCTGCCTTTGCAGTTGATGGTAAAGGTGTCCTCGGGAAGCCCGTCGGGGTACAGCCTGGTGATCTCGGAGCCAAAGATGGTCCCCAGAGCCCTGTCCACATTGGACACTTCCATGGAAAGGCTCTGCTTCTGCCCGGCGTTCAGGGCAGGTCTCAGCTTTTTCAGGAGGATCTTCTCATCTGCCGTGCCCTCCAGCTTAAAGTCAAAGACCTGTTTCTGTCTGTAGCCGGCCAGCTTCACATCCGTATAGGGATTTCCCAAAATATTGGTCAGGTCCACTTTCGCTGCCCGGGCCCACGGGATGTTCTCTTTCTTCTTCAGCAGGTCTGTCCGCCCCACCAGCTCATCCACGGTGCGGACCCCGAGCTTTGCCATGTATTCCCGCAGCTCCTGAGCCACAAATTTCATAAAATTCATGACATATTCCGGTTTGCCCTTAAACCGCTTCCGGAGCTCCGGGTTCTGGGTGGCGATCCCCACGGGGCAGGTGTCCAGATTGCACACCCGCATCATCACGCAGCCCATGGAAACCAGGGGAGCCGTGGCAAAACCGAACTCCTCCGCCCCCAGCATGCAGGCGATGGCCACGTCCCGGCCGGTCATCAGCTTTCCGTCTGTCTCCAGAATCACCTTGTCCCGCAGCCCGTTCATGATCAGGGTCTGGTGAGCCTCCGCCACTCCCAGCTCCCAGGGAAGGCCTGCGTTGTAGATGGAGTTTCTGGGCGCTGCCCCGGTCCCCCCGTCAAAGGAGGACACCAGGATCACCTGGGCTCCCGCCTTGGCCACGCCCGCAGCCACGGTTCCCACGCCTGCCTCGGATACCAGCTTCACAGAGATCCTGGCCTGGGTGTTGGAGTTCTTTAAGTCAAAGATCAGCTGGGCCAAGTCCTCGATGGAGTAAATATCATGGTGGGGCGGCGGCGAGATCAGCCCCACCCCTGTGGTGGAATGCCTGGTCTTTGCCACCCAGGGATAAACCTTCTTGCCGGGAAGCTGTCCCCCCTCCCCCGGCTTGGCGCCCTGGGCCATCTTGATCTGGATCTCCTTTGCGCTCACTAAATACCGGGAGGTAACTCCGAACCTCCCCGAAGCCACCTGCTTGATGGCCGAGCACCGGTTCTCCTCCCCCGGCTTGGGGCTCAGCCGCTCCAGGCTCTCCCCTCCCTCGCCGCTGTTGGACTTTCCTCCCAGGCGGTTCATGGCTATGGCCAGGGTCTCGTGGGCCTCCTGGGAAATGGATCCGTAGGACATGGCTCCTGTCTTAAACCGTTTCACGATGGACTCCACGCTCTCCACCTCATCCACGGGGATCCCGCCCTTTTCCTCAAACCGGAAATCAAGGATGCTCCTGAGATTCACGGTCTTTCCCTCGTCGTTGAGGGCGTGGGAGTACTCTTTAAAGGTCTGGTAATCTCCCGTCCTCACTGCCTCCTGCAAGAGGTGGATGGTGAGAGGGTCATACAGATGCTCCTCCTGTCCCGCCCGCCTCTTGTGGCTTCCCACGCTGTCTAAGGTCAAGTCCACGTCAAGTCCCAGGGGATCAAAGGCCGCGGAGTGGAGAATATCCACATCTCCGGCAATATCCTCCAGGGTGATTCCCCCCACCCGGCTGACGGTGCCCGTAAAATACCGGTCCACCACTTCCTTCGAGATGCCCACGGCCTCAAAGATCTGAGCTCCCTGGTAAGACTGGATGGTGGAGATGCCCATCTTGGAGGCGATCTTCACGATCCCGTGGAGCACGGCCTTATTGTAATCATCCACTGCCGCGTAGTAGTCCTTGTCCAGCATGTTGGTCTCGATCAGATACCTGATGGACTCCTGGGCCAGATAAGGGTTGACGGCGCAGGCCCCGTAGCCTAAGAGGGTGGCGAAGTGGTGAACCTCCCTGGGCTCCCCGCTTTCCAGGATCAGGGCCACGGAAGTTCTCTTCTTTGTCTTGACCAGATGCTGCTGCAGGGCCGACACTGCCAGGAGGGACGGGATTGGCACATGATTCTCGTCAATATCCCGGTCAGACAGAATAATGATGTTGGCCCCCGCCCGGTGCGCCCGGTCCACTTCCAGAAACAGCCTGTCAATGGCCTTCTCCAGGGATGTATTTTTGTAGTAGGTGATGGGGATGACCTCCACCTTGAAGCCCGGCTTCTTCATGTGCTTGATCTTTAAGAGATCCGTACAGGTGAGGATAGGGTTGTCCACCTGCAGGATCTTGCAGTTCTCCGCCTTCTCCTCCAGCACATTGCCATCCTCCCCCACGAACACGGTGGTGTTGGTGACGATCTCCTCCCGGATAGCGTCGATGGGAGGGTTGGTCACCTGGGCAAACATCTGCTTAAAATAATTGAACAGAGGCTGAGGCTTTTTGGACAGCACCGCCAGGGGGCTGTCGGCTCCCATGGCGGAAGCCGGCTCCGCGCCGCTCAAGGCCATAGGCAGGATCATGGTCTTGTACTGCTCATAGGTATATCCGTAGGTCTTCTGAAGCCTGGCCCTCTTCTCCCTGCTCATGGGGGGAACGCCGATGTTGGGGATACTCAGGTTCTTAAGCTCCACCAGATAGGAATCCAGCCATTGGCCGTAAGGCCTTCTCCTGGCATAGTGCAGCTTCAGCTCATCGTCAGTGATGATCTTTCCCTTCTTGATGTCCACCAGAAGCATCTTCCCCGGCCTGAGCCGCTCTTTGGTCAGGATATGGGACTGGTCAATGTCAATGGCCCCAACCTCGGAAGCCAGGATCACATACCCGTCATCCGTAATATAATACCGGGAGGGCCTCAAACCGTTGCGGTCCAGCACCGCCCCCAGCAAATCCCCGTCACTGAATACAATGGAGGCCGGCCCATCCCAGGGCTCCATCATGGTGGCGTAGTAGTGGTAAAAGTCCTTCACCTCCTGGGGCATGGACTTGTCGTGCCGCCAGGGAGCCGGAATCATGATCATCACCGCCAGAGGAAGATCCATGCCGCTCATCATCATAAATTCCAGGGCATTGTCCAGCATGGCGGAGTCCGACCCATCCTGGTTGATGATGGGCAGCACCTTGTGCATCTGAGACTTGAAAAATTCCGATTCCATGGTCTCTTCCCTTGCCAGCATCTTGTCCACATTGCCCTTGATGGTATTGATCTCGCCGTTGTGGACAATGATCCTGTTGGGATGAGCCCTCATCCAGCTGGGGTTTGTGTTGGTGCTGAAACGGGAGTGAACCGTGGCCAGCGCCGACTCGTAGTCCCTGTCCTGAAGGTCTGTAAAAAACTGCCTCAGCTCCTTTACCAGGAACATCCCCTTGTACACAATGGTCCTGCTGCTCAGGGAGACCACATAGGTATTGTCGTTGCTCTGCTCAAACACCCTCCTCGCCACATACAGCCTCCGGTCAAAGTCCAGACCTTTTTCAAGGCCTTCCGGTTTCTTCACAAACCCCTGAAGGATGCAGGGCATCTTGTCCACTGCCTTCTTTCCGATGCACTCCGGCCTTGTGGGCACGGTCCGCCAGCCTAAGAAGCTTAGGCCCTCCTTTTCCACAATGATCTCAAACATCTTCATGGCCTGGCTTCTGGCCAGCATATCCTGTGGGAAAAAAAACATGCCGACACCATACTCCCTCTCGTCCCCCAGCTGGATTCCAAGAGGTTTGGTCACCTTCTTGAAAAACTTGTGGGAGATCTGAAGCATGATACCGACACCGTCGCCAGTCTTGCCCTCTCCGTCTTTTCCTGCCCTGTGTTCCAAGTTCTCCACAATATGCAGCGCCTGTTCCACTGTCCTGTGGGTCTTGATCCCCTCCATATTCACAACTGCCCCGATACCGCAGTTATCATGCTCAAACCTGGGATCATAGAGCCCCGGGGCCCTGGCTGCTCCGTCTCTCGGAAACTGTCCGCCTGCGTCCATAATCTCATCCCTTTCTGATTATTCGCCGCTTTGATGTGATGAAGCGGCTTTTCAGATGATAATACTACTTTTTTCAGCGTATGTAAATAAATAAAATCATTTTCTTTTCTTCGATAAACAAAAAAAATCTTTTCAAAAGCCGGCAGGACGTCTTTACAGCACCATAACCAGCGTCCCCGCCCCGATCAGGACACAGCCGATGAGGGACTTTGCCGTAAAGTCTTCATGCAGCAGCAGAAAAGCCAGAACAAGGGTGATCACCACGCTCAGCTTATCGATGGGCACCACCTTAGACACGTCCCCCAGCTGCAGGGCGCGGTAATAACACAGCCATGATGCTCCCGTAGCCAGGCCTGACAGGATCAGAAAAACCCAGCTCCTCCGGCCGATAGCGCTCAATCCTCCCTGGACATGGGTGAGAAACACCATCCCCCAGGCCATCACAAGCACCACCGTGGTCCTGACGGCTGTGGCCAGGTTGGAGTCCACCCCGTCGATGCCGAACTTGGCCAATATGGAGGTCAGAGCCGCGAAGACCGATGACAGCAGCGCGAATACAAGCCACATATCAAATCCCCCTC
>CAMTAF010000150.1 GCA_947066955.1 uncultured Hungatella sp. | reverse complement strand
CAAAAACTCGGGATTTTTTAAACGGCACTTTAACACGTTAATGCAAAACGAGGGTTATTACTATGAGTAGTGTGCCAAAAGATTAATTTCTTATATACATACGGTTATACTGCACAAAAATTAACATTTCGCACGGGAACAATTGCATAATGTTTTTGAAATAATAGCAACAGTTCACATATCCTTTGAACTGTTGCGCAAAATATCCTTTCGCGCTTTGGTGTACACGGGGCAGAATTGTAGCTAAGGAGGGGCAACATGGAGAATCAGCTGATATGGAAAGACGAGTTTAGCATCGGAGTAAAGATCATTGATGAAGAACACCAGAAGCTTTTTGAGACCATTGCCAGGCTTTTTGTTATGAGGGATCAGGAGAAGCGGAGCAGAATGGCATGCCTGGAGGGAATAAAGTATCTTAAGGCGCATGCGCTGAAGCACTTTGACGACGAAGAGAAGTACATGGAATTGGTTGCCTATGATGAAATCGAGATGCATAAGCGTTTACATAGAGGATTTCGGGACAATACGCTTCCGGCGCTGGAGAGAGAGCTGGAGAGGGAGGACTATTCCCCTGCATCGGTAGATCATTTTTTATCTGTGTGCACCGGCTGGCTCATAGGCCATATTTTGGCAGAGGACCGGGCTATCACCGGAGGGAAGATGAGCAAATGGGTGGATCTTCTGCCGGAGCAGGAGGTTGAGGCCATAAAGCAGGTGATTCTTAAGCTGTTAAAGGATATGTTCCAGGTGGAGGCTCATGTGGTCACGGATTCTTATGGCGGCGAGAGGTTCGGCAACGGAGTTTATTACCGGTTGGTCTACGGCAGAGAGAAGGACGAGAAAAAGTGGGAGATCCTTCTGGCGTTCGAGGAAAGAAGCCTGGTGAACACGGTGGGAAAGATGATGGGGATCCGGACCGATAAGCTTGACATGGTGCTTCTCAACGCAGTGAGATACACAGCCAGTCAGTTTGTAAGGCGCGTGATGGATCATTATCCGTCTATAGAGTCTTATGAGATGGTTGAGGAAAATCTTCTGACATATGAACAGTTCAGCGGGATTTTCGAGAGGAAGCTGCCCCAGGTCAGCCTGCTGTTTGATACAACCGCAGGGTATTTTTCTTACTGCATCATTGCCCCCCATCTGCTGGAAGACGGAATCGGGACTCCCATTGACCATACCAATGCAGTGTCAGAGGTTGAGAAATACCTTCTTGAGAAGGAGAAGAATAAAAAGCTTAAGATCCTTGTGGTGGATGACTCCAGCACCATACGGCTGGGCATGAAGCGGCTTCTGGAGCATGATTATGATGTGGCGGAGGTCCACTCAGGAGTGTCCGCCATTCGGGCCATCAGTCTGGATAAGCCGGATCTGGTGCTTCTGGATTATGAGATGCCGGTTTGCGACGGGCGCCATGTGCTGGAGATGCTTCGTTCAGAGAAAGAATTCTCCGATGTTTCCGTTATTTTCCTGACCACCAGAGATGACCATGAGAGCGTGAAGAAGGTGTTGTCTTTGAAGGCGGACGGGTATCTTCTCAAATATTTAAAACCCACAGAGATTAAGAAACGGATTGATGAGTTTTTCCATATAAAGAAACCTGAATTTTTTGCTGAGTAGTCTGGGGACGGTCGGAAAGGCCGTCCCTTTCGCGCACACGGGCCCTGAGAAAAGGTTTTTCAGCAGAGCCGGCCGGGGCCCGGCGCGGCGGGCAGGGAGAAAGGCTCCTCTGCCCGATGCAAATGTCTATCCTGTTCAAACGAGAACCGTCAGTGTCCGTCATCTGGGGGAAAACCAGGCGGGTACCATAAAGGTTTCGCGGTCCCTTTCTCCCAGAGGACTCCATCCCGGGAGAAGAAGTTTTGGTTGTTTTCCGACACCATGATATTTCTCAGGGAACCGCAGCAGTGAAAAGGTTCAAAACCAATGGAGGTTACGGAATCAGGGATCAGGATTTCCTGAAGGTTTTCGCAGTGAGAAAATCCATAGTCGTTAATCCTGTTGGTTCCTTTGGGAATACAGTAGGATCGGGTCTGCCTTCCCGGGGGATACCGGACCAGATCTTTTATGGCTTTACGTGTGCCGTAGAGTACGCCATCCTCTGAAAAATAGAATTTATTTTCCTCGGAGATCCATATGTTCTCCAAGGCCCTGCAGCTGTCAAACAGGACCCCCCGGATCTCACCTTTATACACGCGGGACGGCAGTGTGATTTCCCGGAAATGATTTACCTTGTCAAAGAGATGGGAGTGAATCTTTTCTACGGGGAGCTCATCAACCGTATCCGGTATTTTCAGGCTGCTTCCCAGTGTTTTTGCGGATTCCAGATTCAGGAGGGTGATGGAGGACAGGTTCTCGTCTACCTGGCATTTCCAGGTGATTTGGGAGGACTCTTCTCTGTATTCAAAAATCTCTTTTGGCTTACGGGTACATGTGGAAGGCGCTAGGACCAACTCTTCCAGCTCTTCGGGAAATGTGGCCAGGCCATGGACTTTGACGGCAAAAGCCAACTGGTATCCCCCGGCGGCATAGATTCCGTCTGTCCCGGCCCATTTTTCCCCCGGGAACAGATAAAGGCAGCGCCAGCTGTTGGAGACCCGGTCATCGGCATCAAAGGTGGGGACGGACACCTGAAGGCGGAGAACCTTTGTGTTGTCTTTTGCCTCATAAAGATCCGTATAGTCGCAGCCGTCATTAAAAGCATGGGAATAGGAGCGGAGATGGCGATACTCAAGTTCCCTGAGGTCTGTCTGTGCAGGGGAAAATTCTTTAAAACGCCACTGCCTGCCAAAATAGTAGTTAAAATCTTTGGATATTGAGGAATAATCGGGCTTCATCATGATTTTGACCTCCTGCTTTGTTTTTGATTATGGACTTATTATAGCATGGGGACAGAAGGTTCGACGAAACTTTTTTCCGCAGTAAACTTGTGGGGAAGGAGGAGACAATGGAGGATACAAGAAAAAATATAGGTCCGGACCCCGGCCAGCTGACACGGATATCCGGAAACAATATGGGATTTTTGATGGGAAAAGAGAGGACTCCGGAGCAGATTGTGGAGTTTTTAAAGGAAGGGGCGCTTCTCAGGGGCTTTGAGGATGTGCTGCGGAGGGTGTACCCGGCAGAGGACTTAGGCTCCCGCCTCACCTTGGGGCTGGAAGAGATCACGGGGGAGCCCCATGACAGTGTGGCCAGAAAGGTCCGCAACTGGCTTTTGGGAAAAAGTATACCCCAGAACCGGGAGACATTGTTTCAGATCAGTTTTATCCTTGGGCTTAACGAGGAAGAGGCTTCCTGCCTTTTGGGGACAGCCGCGGAGACGGGAATCCACTACAGGAATCCGGAGGAACTGGTGTATGCCTATGGCCTGAGAAAGCATATGTCCTACGAGGAGGTGAAGGCGCTTAAGGTGAATCTGGAGGAAAAGGGGGTTTTGCCCAAAAAGGCCCAGGAGGAAAAGAAAGGGAAAAAAGAAAAGAAAGCCGGAGAAAAGGGGGAGCCCACCCTGTACACCAGACAGGCCCGCCAGATATTTGATCAGGTGGAGGATGAGGAAAGCCTGGCCAGGTTTCTTGAGGAATACAGGGAGACTTTGGGCCGGATCCACGAGACGGCATATGCCAGATTTATCCAGCTTCTGAACTTGCTGCGCAAGCCCGAGGGTGCGGCGGCCCAGGCGGAGGAAGAACGGCAGTACACCATGGCCGATGTGATCCAGGAGTATTTAAGCATGAACGTGCCGGAGGGGAGAAAGACCAGCGGCATGTCGGTGCTCCAAAAGATGATCAAAAAATACTGGCCCAATGAGAGCAGCCTGTTCAACATGCAAAACCGGAAAGAGGACGTGAGCAGGAAGGTGATGATCCTTCTGTATCTGATCACGGAGGCTGTGGATGAGGCGGCGGAAGACGAGGACGACTATTATTTTGAGGATCTGGAGGAGGATCCGGATATTTTGCTGGAGACCCGGATCGAGAAGATGAACCTGTTTTTGGAGACCTGCGGGATGAATCTTCTGGATCCGGGAAATGCCTTTGACTATCTGGCTATCTATGCCATGAGGACAGAGGATGTGGGAAGCCAGATGGCCCAGGTTCTGGATGTGCTTTTTGAGGGTCAGGGAAGGCGAAAGGAGACTGAGGAGAATGGCGGGGAGTAATTCCCCGGGCCGGCACAGTGATCAGGAGAGGAGGGATGCCAAGTGGGACGCATGCTGAGAGAAAAGGGCGAGATTCTGAGACTGGGAGATATGGACTATTGTCTGGAGGGAGTGGAGGGCCAGGGAGGAAGCGCCGTGGTCTACAGGGCTTCCTATGAGGATCGCCTCAACAAAGGATATTTTCACCAGGTGCTCATAAAAGAGCTGTATCCCATCCATGAGAATGACCAGATCTGGAGGGACAGCCAGGGAAATATCTGCTGGGGGGAAGAGGCCGGGGAGAGGATGGACAGCTGCAGGAGAAGCTTTCTCGCGGGAAATGAGGTGAATCTAAGGCTTCTTTGCCAGATGCCGGAACAGATCTCCGGAAACTTAAACTCCTATGAGGCATACAATACCTTCTACTCCGTATTGTCCGTTCACGGCGGAACCTCCCTGATGGCGCTGATGGAGGATGGAAAAGTCTTTCCAGGGCTTAAGGAAGCGGCCCAGGCCATGGTTAAGATTTTAGAGGCAGTGAAATGCTTTCACCAGGAAGGGCTCCTCCACTTAGACATCAGCCCTGACAATATTCTGATGCTGAAATCCCAGGCACTGCTCATTGATTATAACAGCACCTGGCAGGCAGGGCGGCCCTGGGAGGAGGGATTTTTTTTTAGCGAAAAGGAGGGCTACACGGCACCGGAAATACGTCTGCGCCGCCTGTCCGCAATCGGAAACGCCACGGACCTGTACTCGGTGTGCGCCGTATTTTTCCGGATGGTTACAGGGCGGCGTCTGTGTGACGAGGACATGACGGGTAAGGGACCGGGGCGGGCGGTCTCGCCTCAGCTTGGCATTTTCCGGGACATGCCGCCGTCCGCTCTGTGGAAAACGGTTCAGATTATTGCCAAAGGGCTCCATATGCTGCCCAAACGACGGTATCAGTCAGCGGATGAACTGGCAGATGAGTTTCGGGAACTGATCCGCCGTGTGGAGGGTAGAGGACTCTCCCACAGCGCGGTGTGGGAGGGGAGCCTGCGCAGATTAAAGACTCTTTGCCGGGACAAGGAGCATTATCTGGAGAGACAGATCACTTTAGAGGGGGGAGACTGCTATGAGGCTCTTAAGCAGGGAAAGGAGATCCTGCTGACCGGGGCCGGCGGGATGGGAAAGACTTCCTTCCTTCTGGAGATGGCGGCGAAAAATATGAAGAGATATTCCCCCCGGGACCCGGCAGTCTGTTACGTCCCTCTGGCGGACTACCAGGAGACAGCCGGGGAGCCCTGTTATATACGGAAATCCATGCTGCGCGGTTTATGTTTCCTGGACCAGGCAGAGGATATGGACACAGCCCTTCACCAGCTGGACTGTCTTTTTCAGGAGGCCGGGGAAGGGGGAGGCGGTTATATCCTTCTCCTGGACGGCCTCAACGAGGCAGGGGAAAAGCGGAGAGGGCTTTTGCAGGAGATGGAGAAGCTGGGGAGCATGCCTGGGGTAGGGATTCTTGTGACAGACCGGACAGATTCCGTGAAAGCCTATGGCCTGGGAGGATTTGTCCCTGTAAGCCTGCTTCCCCTTGAGAGGGAGCAGGTGGAGGAAGCGCTGGCGGAGGACGGGGTGAGTCCGCCGGAGGACTTATCCCTTGGGGAAATGCTGAGAAATCCCATGGTGCTGTCTCTGTACCGGAGGACGGCAAAGCTGGCGGAGGATCAGAAGGGCCTGGGGGCCGGGGAAAAGGTTCCCCAAAACATGGAGGACATGATAGGCTGCTACCTGGACAATCTCCACACCCACCAGCTGCGGGTAGATTCCGGCAATCTGGAGGAACAGCTGCGGCACAGCTATGTGCTGACCCATTTCCTGCCGTCGGCGGCCCGGGAGATGGAGAAAAAGAACAAGGTGATTTTAACATTTCAGGAGCTCTATGGGCTCGCGGAAAAAAGTTACCGGATTCTCCTGAAAAAACAGTTTGCCCTGGCATTTCCCGAATACGCGGGGCGCTCCCGGGTGATGCTGGAGGGCATTGCCAATGAGGGGGAATGGTTCGACTACGCGGTCAGGGAGCATCTCATGGGACACCTGGATCTTCTGGTCCAGGCGGAGAGCGGCAATTACCGCCTGTGCCATGAGAATTTTCTGGGCTATCTGGCTGAGGAGGACAGAAGGAACAGGCGCAGATACAGGAAGGCAGCCGGGAGACTGTACGGCATGAGAATCGGGGCCGGACTTCTGGCAGCGCTCCTTTTAACCGGCGGCGGGCTGGCGGCAGCCCGGGTCTGGGGACCGGGGACTTTGACAAAGGAAGAGAAGGCAGTTATGAGAAATGCCTGCCAAAGGCTGCTGATCAATCTGCAGCTTTTGGATATCCAGCTTATGGAGCAGGAAAATGTTCTCAAAGAAGCGATGGAGAGCAAAGTCCTTGACGGGGACCGGGCAGAGTCGGAGAAACTGCGGCAGGAGCTTCAAAGGGTCAGAAACGAGAAGGAGCGGTATCAGATCACTGCCTCCGACGGCGCAGAGCTGTTGGAAGAACTGAGGGGCATAGCCGGACAGGGAAAAGGGGAGCCCTTTCCCCTGGATACCCTGGAGGATCTTTACATGAGGCCATTTGAGATGGCGGACATGATGGAGGATGTTCTGGGGTATCTGGATGACTGCCTGTGCGCCCCGGACAGCCCGTATCAGAATCGTTCCCAGCGGGAGCCTCTGGTGAAGGTCTATGGAGAATATGTGGAAGCTTACGGGGATGCAGCTTATCTTGAGCTGAATCAGATCCTCTCTTATATGGAGGAGGATGACGCGGCCATGGTGCTGGATGCCGTGGCGGACATGAGCGTTTTAAAAAGATATATGCTGAAATACCCTTTAAGCGCCATGACGGCCGATGAATGGGAACGCCGGAGAGAGGCAGCGGAAAATCAGCTGGAGGACGCGAAAGGAAGCCTGAGAAGACAGAATTTTCCCATGAAGGCGCCTGGGTGGCGGTAGACAGGCAGAATCGGAGTGATAAACCGGCAAAAGAGAGGAGGCGGGACATGGAGCTGACGAGGCGCAGCAGAGTGTGTGTGGGAGTGATCCTGTTTTTTTCTGCGGTCATGGTGTGTCTGTCCGGATGTAAAACCTCAAAGGACAGCGGTTACAAACTCCTGGTGGATGATTTCGCCGAGATCATGCTGGCCCAGGACCGGGACAGCGGGGCTTATGATCAGGCTTTAACGGCTGTTTCCGGGTATCTGAAGACCCAGAGCCGGGAGGACCTGGAAACGGCCAGGGAAGCGGTGGAAGAAGCCATAGGGCAGATGACGGAGGATCTGAAAGGTATTACTTCCCGGGAAATAAGCCGCGAGATGACAGAGATTCTGAAAAGCTGTGACATGGATCCGGAGGAGTACAAGGTCAACGCGGATATGAGGGCAGTGAGGCTTTCGGACTATGTATCCAAACTCACCAACCTAAAAGGCAGGCTTGATCTGGCGGCGGCAGCGGCGGGCTCAGACGGCAGGGCCGGAGAAAGCGGTGTCCAGGCGGAGCTGACAAGGATCCTAAACTTCTGGGTCAGCTATTATACCAGATACCAGAACTATATGAGAACCTATTCTTACTATACCATCAATTACTGGTTCTGCTCCTGGGATCAGGAGAAGACCGCCTATGTGGAGGAGCGGCTCTTAAACCGTCTGGAATCTTTTAAAACCGAAGAATCTTTCTGGGAACAGAGCCGGGAGTCGGTGGTGAGGAAGATGGACCTGTGCATGGATGGGATTGAAGAACTGGGACATGAACTGGAGTCCTACATGGGAGCCGCGCAGGCGGAGCTTCATGAGCAAAACGCCGGGAAATCTCATGGAAACTAAAGCTATGATAAAAAAATATCAATACTTGACGTATTACAGCGGATATGGTAAAGTAAAGTCAGTTAAATAATTACCTGTGAGATGAGAGTAGCAAGGTATAATTTATGGAGAGAAGCCATAGATTTACCTTGCTTTTTTTTCGCTTTTTCACAAAATTCAATGGCACAGATTCTGCTGGCGGACTGCCGCAGGGTACTTAAGCGGGGAATTGGTTTCATGCGGCAGGAGAAAGGAGAGATGATAGATGATTGGTGAACTCCTATCTATAGCAGAGGGCTGGTCTACGGGGGCCATGGTCATACGCATGGCTTTCGCTCTTATTGTGGGCGTTGTCATCGGCATCGACAGGGCGCTGAAACGGCGGGGGGCAGGGGTCAAGACCCACACTCTGGTATGTCTGGGAGCAGCCTTGGTGATGATGACCGGGCAGTACATAAAGATGAATTTTGAAGGAAATATGGACATTGCCCGTATGGGAGCCCAGGTGATCAGCGGCGTAGGCTTTCTGGGAGTGGGAACCATCATTGTTACCGGCAAGAATCAGATACGCGGTCTTACTACCGCGGCCGGTCTGTGGGCGTGCGCGTGCCTTGGGCTGGCCATTGGGATCGGCTTTGTGAAAGGCGCCTTAATAACCCTGATTTTGGTGATGTTTACATTAAAGATCCTGACAGAGCTGGACAGCAAGCTTCACATGTACGCGAAAGTATTTGACTTATACATCGAATTTCCTACGAATCAAAGCGTATCCGAATTTATGGAGAGGCTTCACAAGATGGAAGTGAAGATCTACAATTTCGAGCTGAGCAAAAGTAAGATCAAAGGGGAAGGGCCTAACGCGATTATCTGCATTGAGGTAAACAGCCGAAGCAAGAGACGTAATGTCCTGGAGAGCATCCGGGGCATGGTATGCGTAAAATACGTAGAAGTATTGTGAGGAGGAAGGCAAACGCGTAGCGTTTTCAGGATGCCTTCCGACAACCTGGCAGGTGCCGCAAGGCGGCGCGTGCCGTTACGTTGGACAGAGGAGGAAGGCAAACGCGCAAGCGTTTCTTAGGATGCCTTCCGACAACCTGGCAGGTGCCGCAAGGCGGCGCGTGCCGTTACGTTGGACAGAGGAGGAAGGCAAACGCG
>CAMTAF010000149.1 GCA_947066955.1 uncultured Hungatella sp. | reverse complement strand
TTTTTAAAGAAGCCTGGATTTATTTAGAAAAGTCAAATATAAAAGCTTGCAGCATCGCAACTGCAGCCTATCCGAACTATTATTTTCAGGATAAGGGAAAAAAGGTAAGGTACGCCAAAGTTGCTATTCCTATAGAATTCGCTTAGAAGCTTCTGGCCATGGCAGAGGTAAACTGGCGCCATTCTGGTTTAGAAATGTGCAGACAGGCTGCGCTGGGCCCGTGCGCCGCTTTAGCGGCAAACTTCCACTGCACGGGCCTGCGCAATCGAGTAGGGAACGTCTTCCCTCTACTCGCCGCGCCGGGGCGGGGCCGCGCAAGCGGCCATATTTCCTTTCCGCCCGTGTGCATAAAAAAGCAGGCCTCCCACAGCCTGCTTTTCTTATACTGATTAGATTGTCAAGGTCACACATGAAAGCACGCCGCCTTATGCCCGCCATAATCCTTAAGCTCCGGCCTGTTCTTTCCGCACTCCTCTGTGGCCACAGGGCAACGGCCTTTAAAGGGGCAGCCCGCCGGCGGGTTCAAGGGTGTGGGCAGCTCGCCCTCCAGCTGGATCCTCTTTCTCTCCCTGGCCACATCCGGGTCCGGGATGGGGATCGCGGACAGCAGCGCCTTGGTGTAGGGGTGAATGGGGTTGGAATAGACGTCGTCCGCCTTTCCCTCCTCAACCAGATGGCCCAGATACATGACTCCGATCCGGTCTGAGATGTAGTTGACCATGCTCAGGTCGTGGGCCACAAACAGGTAGGAGATCCCTGTCTCATCCTGAATCTCCTTGAGCAGGTTGATGATCTGAGCCTGGATGGACACGTCCAGGGCCGAGATGGGCTCGTCGCAGATGATAAACCTGGGATTTAAGGCCATGGTCCTGGCGATGGAGATCCTCTGTCTCTGACCGCCGGAGAACTCGTGGGGATACCGGCGGATGTGGTCAGGCTTTAAGCCCACCAGCTTTAAAAGCTCTGCCGCCCTCTCCTCCCTCTGTTCCGAGGAATCCAGGATTTTGTGGATCTCCATGGGCTCCTTGATGATCTCCCCCACGGTCATGCGGGGATTTAGGGAAGCGTAAGGGTCCTGGAAGATCATCTGGACTTCCCTGGTAAATTCTTTCCTGTCCGCCTTTTTTAAGGTGTCGATGTCTCTCCCTTTATAGAAAATCTTTCCCTCTGTCACAGGGTAGATCTGGACCAGTGTCCGGCCAAGGGTGGATTTGCCGCATCCGGACTCTCCCACCAGGCCGTAGGTCTCCCCCTCCCCGATGGAAAAGCTCACGTCGTCCACTGCTTTTACGATCTGTTTTTTGGAAAACAGGCCTTTTGTCACGTCAAAATATGTTTTCACATGGTTTACGGAAAGCAACGGGGTCTCCCCCCTGCCCTCCCACGCCAAGGTCTCAGCCATGGTTCTCCTCCTTCCTCCTTCTGGCCTCCTCAAGCCAGCATGAACAGGTATGAGTCTTGGAATACCGGGAGGCTGGCGGCATCTGGGTCTTGCAGATCCTCATGGCTTCTGAACAGCGGTCCACGAAGGGACAGCCGGCGGGCGGCTTCAACAGATCCGGAGGGGAGCCGGGGATTGGGGTCAGCTTCTCCTTTTTCTCCGGGTTATGAACGCACCGCAGAAGCCCCATGGTGTAGGGATGCCTGGGCTCATAGAAAATCTCCCTGGTATCCCCCTCCTCCACGATCTTTCCGCCGTACATGATGATGATCCTGTCGCAGACGCTGGCCACCACTCCTAAGTCGTGGGTGATCATGATGACGGAGGAATTCAGCTGGTCTTTCATCTCCTTGATCAGCTCCAGCACCTGGGCCTGGATAGTCACATCCAGAGCCGTGGTGGGCTCGTCGGCGATAATCAACTTGGGGCTGTTTGCCAGGGCCATGGCGATGATGATCCTCTGGCGCATGCCGCCGGAAAACTCGTGGGGATACTGGTTAAACCGCTCCCCGGGAGAAGGGATGCCCACCTGGCCCATGAGGGTGACGGCCCTCTCCTTCGCCTCCCCGTCGCTTACCTTGTTGTGATTCTTGATCACCTCGGTGATCTGTTTTCCGATCTTTACCACAGGATTTAAAAATGTCATGGGGTCCTGGAAGATCATGGCCATCTCATTTCCCCGGATAGCGCTCATCTGGGCCTCGTAGGCCTTGTGGCTGGGGTAGGACTTCTCGGTAATCTCCTTTCCGTTAAAGACCACGCTTCCTTCCTTGATGCCCCCGTTGGAGGCCAGAAGGCCCATGACCGAGTACATGGTCACGCTCTTTCCGCTTCCCGACTCTCCCACGATCCCTACTGCCTCCGACTCTCCCACGGAAAAAGAGATATCCCTCACCGCGTGGACCACGCCCTGATCCGTGTTAAAATCCACTGTCAAATTTTTTACGTCCAGCAATGCCATATCTACACCTCCTGACGATTCTTGGGATCCAGGGCCTCGCCGATGCCGTCGCCGATAAAGTTCAGGGACAGAACCGTGAGGCATATGGCCAGCACGGGCCACACGATCTGAAGCGGGTAGCTCTGGATCACCGAGCGGGCCTCGCTGGCCAGAGTCCCCCAGCTGGCCTGGGGCAGGGAGATGCCGATCCCGATAAATGCCAGGAACGACTCCGTAAAGATGGCCTCCGGGACCATCAGGGTGGTTGACACGATGATGGGGCCCATGCAGTTGATGATCAGGTGCTTAAACAGGATCCTCAGCTTTCCCGCGCCGATCACGTAGGCGGCCAGGGCAAATTCCTGCTGCTTTAGGGTCTGAACCTGGGTCCTCACCTGCCTGGCCATGCCGATCCAGGAGGACACGCAGATGCCCAGGAGCACGGAGCCGATGTTGGATCCGAACACCATCATGATCAGGATCACATACAGCATGGACGGGATAGAGTAGATGCAGTCGATGACGCGCATCATCACCATATCCACCTTGCCCCCGGCATAGCCGGAGATCCCCCCGTACACAACACCGATGATCAGGTTCAAAAAAGCTGCCACGAATCCCACCATCAGGGATATCCTTGCACCGAACATCAGCCTCACCAGGATATCCCGCCCCAGCTTGTCCGTTCCCAGGGGATGGGCCATGGAGGGAAGAGCGTTCCTCACGTCCAGGTTCTGGGAATCGTAGGTGTAGGGCGACAGGATTGGCACCGCGACGGCCATGATGATCATAAAAAGGAGAAAGATCAGCCCCGCCAGAGCCAGCCGGTTTTTCTTAAAGCAGTCCCAGGCGTCTCTTAGGTAGGTCTTGCTCTCCATGGCGATAAACTCGGTATTCTTTTCGCTGTCCTCCAGTTTTTCAAACATGGAGTCATCCAGATTTTGCAGTTCGGTCATGTCCGCTCACCTCCTATCTTCCCAGTTTGATCCTGGGATCGATCATGGCATTGATAATATCCGTGATAATGTTGGCCACAATAATAAAGGTCCCGTAGAGGATGGTCAGCGCCATGATCATGGTGTAATCCCGGTTCGTGATGCTGGTGACAAATTCTGCCCCGATGCCGGGGATGGAGTACAGGCTCTCAATGACAAAGCTTCCTGTGAGGAGCGTCGCGATCATAGGCCCCGCGTAGGTGATCACCGGGAGCATGGCATTTTTCAGGCCATGCCTTAAGATCACCAGATTCTCCGGCGTCCCCTTGGAGCGGGCCAGCACCATGTAATCCTGCTTCATCACCTCCCGCAGGCTTGAGCGCACCAGGCGGGCGATCATGGAGATGGGGGCAAATGCCATGCCCACCGCGGGCAGGATATAGTGGAGAGGGCTTCCAAGGCCCACAAAGGGAAGCCACTGGAGCACCACCCCGAACAGCAGAAGCAGAAGCACAGACAGGAGGAAACCAGGCATGCTGACCCCTGCCGTAGCCACAACCAGAACAAGGTTGGAAAGCCATTTTTTCTTGGTGAAAGCCGCCACTGTCCCCAGAAAGATCCCTGTCACCAGGGCAAAAACCACGCTCACTGCCCCCAGGCGCATGGTGTAGGGCAGGCCGTTGGCAATGATCTTGTCAATGCTCCGGCCTTTCCTGTAGATGGAAACGCCGAAATCTCCCCTGACCGCGTTTTTCATGTACATGACATACTGTTCAAAAAGAGGCTTGTCCAGACCATATTTTTCCTGAAGCTTTTCCACAACCTTTACCGGAAGCTTGGACGTCTCCCCCGCAAAGGGAGACCCGGGGATCACATGCATGAGGAAAAATGTGATCGTAGCCAGAAGGAACAGGGTCACCACCCCCACTGCCAGGCGCTTAACGATGTATCGCAACATGTACTTTGTCCGCTCCTTTCTTAAGTCTCTTTCAGATATTGGTCAAACCAGCCAAGCATCTCTTTCAGTCTCCTGATCCTGTGCAGCGGCTTTCCGCTTCTGGAAAGCTCATGGTTCTCCCCCTCGAACAAAAATGCCTTGGAGGGAACCCCGAAATACCGGAGGGCCGCGAACATCTGCATGCTCTCGGACAGGGGGCAGTTGTAGTCCTTCATGGAATGGATAAACAAGGTGGGCGTCTTGGCGTTGCAGGCGTAGGCCACAGGGGAGCGCTTCCACAGGGCCTCGTGGTCCGTCCAGGGCGTCTTTCCGCCGTTTTCATCCACATCAAAGGAAAATCCGATCTCACTGCATCCAAAATCGCTGAGGAAATTGGAAAAGCTCCTCTGGCTCACCGCGGCGCCAAATCTACTGGTGTGGCCGATAATCCAGTTGGTCATAAACCCGCCGTAGCTGCCTCCCGTGACGCCGATCCGCTTTGGATCAATGGCCGGATACTGTCCGCACACATGGTCCGTGAATTCCATGAGATCCTGATAATCAATGGTCCCGTAGCGCTCTCTCAAGTTTGCGAACTGGTCTCCTCTCCCGTCCCCGCCTCTGGGATTGCACATCAGCACCGCGTATCCGGCATTGGCGAACACCTGCATCTCGTGGAAAAATACATTGCCGTAAGCCACTCTGGGGCCTCCGTGGATATCCAGGACAGCTGGATAAGTCTTCGCGGGGTCATAATCCTTTGGAAGGATCACCCAGCCGTCAATCTCCACTCCGTCAGAGTCCACAAACCCCGCGTACTCCATGGCGCCCACATATTTTCCCGCCAGAGCCTGATCGTTGAGATGGGTGAGCCGGCGGCACTGTCCTTTTTCTTCATCATAAACATACAGCTCCTGAAGGCTGTCCTCTGTCCTTCCCACAAAGACAAATCCGCCCTCAACCCTGTCAAAGCAGTCCACGGCTCCCTCAAAGTCAAACAGCTCCCGGATCTCCCCATCCGCCAGAACGCAGATCTTTCCTCTTGTGCGCCTGGTGGAGGCAAAATAAGTCTTTTCTTTTTCAGCCAGGAATCTGCGCCCGCCTCCCAGGAAAGTGTCCCCTGTGGGGGTGGAACCCACGGAATACCCGTAGTCTGCTTCCTTCTTCACGGTCCCCTCTGACCACAGGTAAAAGTCAGGATTTCTTCTCCCGTCAGGAGAATCCACCGGAGATGCCGCGAACACAGCCTGGAGTTCTCCAGCCTTTCCCGATCTGCACCCAAACAGACCGATATGTACGGCATGGAATTCGCCGTCAGGTCCAAGGCTCTTGGGAGCCGCCTTCCCGGTCTCCTCCTGCCCCGCAAGCCTCACATGCTCTTCCGTCTCTTTATCGTAGCAGAAAAGGCCGTTGCTCTTGGGAAGGAGCCGGTCGTAGGAAGCTCCCGTGTAGACCAGCCTGCCCTCCCACACCTGGAAATCGTCCACAGCGAAGAGGGGCTCTGTCACTCTCCCGCAGCTGCCTTTCTCCTCATCAAACACAAACAGGGTCCTGCGGAACCTGGAGACAAAATAGGCTCCGTTGGCCCAGTAGGGCAGCTCCTCCAGGATATGGTAATCCTGATATTCTTTTAACTCCTCTTGATCCTCGGGCCTGTTTAAATCCACGGTGGCCAGGAAGCCATAAGCGCCGGAGCCCATCTTCTTGATCACTTCCACGTCAAAGGGAATCTCAAAAGCCCTCTGAGCCTCCCCGCCTTTTAACGAGATCCGATAAAAGACCGTCTTCTCCTCCAAGTCCTTGGCTTTATCCTCCTCCCCTCTCTGTGAGGAAAACAGGACCGTGTCCTCGTCGTCAAACAAAATATGGGCTTCTGCACCAAAGGAAGTCAGTTTCCTGACTTCCTCTGTGCAAAAATCCACGATATAGACCCACGAATCATAGCCGTTTTTCTTCGTGTCAGCCTTCTTTACCACAAAAGCGGCTTTTTCCCCTGAGGGGGAGGCTGTTACCTCTGAGAGATACCGGTAATCTGTCAGATCGCTGATTTTTATCTTCTCCATTTACCTCTCCTTGCTTACTATGAAAATTCCGCCGCCGAATAGGCGGCATGCATTTAGGTATGCCAAGTGCGCCCGCTATACTTTCATGGGCCGGCGGCGCGTCCGCTGCCGGGCGCATGAGGGGCTTACTCAAAATAGCCGTAGGAATAGACAGGCACGTCTCCGGGAACCATGTACACTCCCTTTAAGTTCTCTTTCTTAAGGGCAGGCTCATTGAAATCAAACAGCGGGATCACATACACGTTCTCCTCAACCAGATAGTCCTCAATCTCGTGAAGCTTGTTCATGTACTCGGTCCTGTCCACAATCTTGGTCACATCCACCATCATCTGGTCATACTTGTCATCAGAAACCGCCGGAACCGGCTGCATGGCCTTTGTCCACTGGTTCAGGAACTCTGACGGGTCATTGGAGCACATGAGGCCGTACCGGGACATCTCAAAATCTCCCTGGTCGATCTGGTCGTAGAACACGCCGGACTCCACCACTTCCAATTCCACCTGAATCCCCACGGCTTTCCACATCTGTTCCAACATCTGAGCCACATCCGCATGGATAGAGTTGTTGGAGTACTTATATTTCAGCGTCAGGGGGTTGGACTCACTGTATCCGGCCTCCGCCAGCAGCTCCTTGGCCTTCTCCGGGTCATACTGCTGATATGCCATCCGCTCGTCGCCCTCTGTCCGGAACTCTTTCTCCGCGCCCATCATGCCGTGGGCCACATATCCATAGAGAGGCGTGTAGAAATCTCCGGCATTAATGGCCTTCACGATCTCGTCCCTGTCGATGGAGATGGCCAGAGCCCGGCGGACATTCACGTCCTTGAGAGCCTCGGGTCCCTTTTCTCCGGAGTTCAAATTGATAGAGTACACTGACTGCTGAGGACGGTTCCACAGCTCGTTGGGATTCTCGTAAGTTGCCACGATGGAGGCGTTGATAGCCAGGGCCGCGTCCAGATCTCCTGTCTTGAAAGCCGCTGCCTGGGCATCCATATCCGGCATAACCTGGAAGGTAATCTCGTCAACCGTCACGTTAGCCGCGTCATAATAGTTGTCATTTTTTGTCAGAACCACTTTCTCGTTCTCATTGCAATAGTCCAGAACATAGGCTCCTGTGGTGGGATATCCCGGCTCCATGGCCCACTCGCTGAATCCCGGCTCCGCCACGTCGGCTCTTAAGGGAAGGTAGCCTGCCACGCTGAGAAGACCTGTAAAGAAGGCGCAGGGCGTCTTCAGATGGTACACGACAGTGAGATCATCCGGAGCCTCCACTCCTGCAAAGGAAAAGCTGTCCAAGTCCACCTCAGTATCTGCCAGATATTCCTCGGCTCCCTCCAGATAGCGGACAAATTTGTCAGTGACAAATCCGTTCTCTGCCCCGTAGGTTAAGTTGCGGTTAACCGCGTATACAAAATCATTGGCCGTAACCGGCTGTCCGTCGCTCCAGGTAAGCCCTTCCTTTAGTTTAATGGTGTAGGTAAGGCCGTCCTCGCTGACCTCCGGGTCCGCAGCCGCCAGATCCGGCACCACGCTGCCGTCCTCCAGCTTCTTATAGAGCCCCGCGTACATGTGTGCCAGGGCATAGCGGTTGACCGTCTCCGTTGAAAGGCCGGGATCCAGAGTGGTGAACTGCTGGGCAACGCCTACTGTCACTGACACCGGCTCCCCGTCATCCGGGGTCTCGCTGCCGCTGCCGCTCTCCCCTGCCGTCTGGCCCTGGGTTCCCGCCGCTGTGGTGCCTGTGCTTCCCTGTGTTCCCGCATTTCCTCCCTGGCCGCCGCAGCCTGCCAAAAGGCCTGCACACATGGCAGCGGAGAGCACTGCGGAGAGTATTTTTTTCTTCATAATCGGTTTCCTCCTTGTTTTGTATCGGCACGCGGCACTTTCGTGCCACCTGCCAGCTCGGAGGAAGGCATCTTAAGAAACGCTTCGCGTTTGCCTTCCTCCTCCTTTATCAGAATAAAGCAATGAGTGTATTATACAACCATCTGCATAAAAATGCAATCTAAAATTCTTCTAAATATTTCTTTACCGAACGGCTCATTTCTATAGAAAAATCACTGTTGTACTTTCTCTTGCAAAACGCCTGGATCCAGCTTTCAAAATCTCCGTCTTTATAATCTTTTCGGAGCATGTCTTTTAAATCCTCTTCCCCAAGACGGCGGTAGCCGTTCTCATGAACGATATACTTCTGGCTGCACCTTTCCGGCTTCGCCCGCTTCTTCTGCTGCTCTGTGGGGTATCCGAACACCACCATGGCTGCGGGAAAGACCCAGAACGGCAGGTTTAAAATCTCTCTGTGAGTCTCGCACTGTTCCATCACATCCCCGATATAGCAGGAGCCGACTCCTAAACTCCACGCCGCTGTCACAGCGTTCTGGGCCGCTATGGCCGCGTCTGTCACCGCCAGCATCAGGTCCCCGGCTGACGGTTTTCTGGGCCTGCAGTTTCCAGCATCATAGGCATCATACCACTTCTGACAGTCCGCGCAGAAGATCAGCACCATCTTTGCCCTGGCGATAAAAGGCTGATGGTCGCATGTCTGGGCCAGCTTCTCTTTCAGCTCCTGGTCCGTGATGTCCAGGATGGTGTAGAGCTGCTGATTGCCTGCCGTGGGCGCCTCCATGGCTGCCTGGATGATCGTCTTTTTCACTTCCCTGGCAATAGGCTGATCTGTAAAAGCCCGCACGGATTTCCTCTCCATCAGTTCCTCTATGGTTTTGTTCATAATTGCTCCTCTCTTTCTGATTTCCTTCCCGCCCTGTATGCAATCGAGTAGGGGAGGCGTTTCCCCTACTCGCCGCGCGGCCCGTGCGCCGCTTTAGCGGCAAACTTCCACTGCACGGGCCTGCGCATAAAAAAAAGCTTAGATCTTCACTTTCCTGAGATCTAAGCTGACTGCAGAAGATGGGAGTCGAACCCACAAGGTATTTCTACCACACGGACCTGAACCGTGCGCGTCTGCCAATTCCGCCACTTCTGCATCTGCG
>CAMTAF010000148.1 GCA_947066955.1 uncultured Hungatella sp. | reverse complement strand
CCTGCGACCTCTCGGCCCCCAGCCGAGCGCGCTACCAAACTACGCCATACCCCGTATATCACTGCCAAAATCCTCCCCCTGCAACTCATGAGCAGGGCCGATTTCTTAGCACTCCCCTATTATAGCAAAAGATTTCGGATTTGAAAAGCATTTTCTTGAAAAAATTTTAAATTTACGATATGATTATGAAAAGAAGGGTAAAATCACGGAAAGGAGCAGCGAAAGATGAAGCCGATTGTGAGCTTTGACATGGACATGACGCTGTTGGACCACAGGACCAATGAGATCCCGGACAGTGCCATGGAGGCCATCAGGAGGCTGAGGGAGAATTATGTCATCGTTCTGGCCACGGGAAGGGATATGGACAGCCATTTCAGCGTCGGGCTGAGAGACTTGGTGAAAGCCGACGCCATCGTCCACACCAACGGAGCCAAGGTGACGGTTGGGGATCAGGTGATCCGCGAGAGCCATATGTCCGAGGATTTAAAGCGCCGTCTTTTGGCGTTTGCCACGGAGCATGGGCTGGCAGTGGGAGTGACTATAGGAAATGACGACTTTTACACCAATCCGGAACAGGTGACAAAAAATGACTTGGAGCGGTGGGGCGACTGCGGAAGGCAGTACCGGGATCCCTGGAAGCTGTTGGAGATGGACGTGCCTTCTATGTGCTATATCGGCAGTCCTGACGGGGCAGCGCTCATGGAGAAGGCCTTTCCGGAGCTTAGGTTTCCTCTGTTTGCGGGAAAGCAGGGGGCGGACATCATTGAGGCCAAGAATTCCAAGGCAAACGGACTGGAGCTGTTGTGCCGGTATTTCGGCACATCCATGAAGGAGGCCTATGCTTTCGGCGACAGCATGAATGATTATGAGATCATAAAAGCAGTGGGCACAGGGATCGCCATGGGAAATGGGGATCCCAGGCTCAAGGCGGCAGCGGATTACGTCACAGCCGATATCGGTGACGGAGGGATCTACAAGGCCTGTGTTCATTTTGGACTGATATAAAAACGGCATACCATGATGTCCAAAAAGCATGGACAAGAAGGAGGAAATATGGCGATTGTATATGATTTGTTGGTGATCGGGGCGGGGCCGGGAGGTTATACGGCAGCGATTAAGGCAGCGGAGCTGGGGCTTAAGACAGCGGTGGTGGAGAAGGACAAGGTAGGAGGAACCTGCCTCAACCGGGGCTGTATCCCCACCAAGGCTTTGCTCCACGCCTCCAGCCTGTTCTCTATGATGCAGAGGTGCGATCAGTTCGGAGTCAGTGTGGAGGAGATGTCCTTTGACTTTGGAAAGATGCAGGATTACAAGAAAAAGGCGGTCCTCTCTTACAGGGGCAATGTGGAGGAGCAGTTTGAGAAACTGGGCATTGATCTGATTCACGGCAGAGCCGTGATCCGGAGAAATCACAATGTGGAGGTTCGCGGCCAGGCAGGAAAAGAGTACTACTCGGCAAAGAACATTATCATTGCCACGGGAGCCGTGCCCCGCATGCCGGATATCCCGGGGATCCATGAGACGGGGGTGTGGAACAGTGACCGAATCTTAGGGGCAGATACCTGGATCTTTGATCAGATCACCATTGTGGGCGGCGGCGTGATCGGCGTGGAGATTGCCACCATTTTCAATTCCCTGTGCTCCAAGGTTGCCATCATCGAGCAGGGCAGCCAGCTTTTGGGGCCCATGGACCGGGAAGTATCCAAGGCCCTGGAGGAGGAGCTGTCAGCCGGCGGCATCCAGATTTACTGCAACGCGGATCTCAAGGAGATCATAAAAGAAGAGGGCAGAGGGCTGGTTTGTCGTTTTGTCCAGGAGGGAAGAGAACACCTGCTGAGCTCAGGGCAGGTGCTTATAGCCGCGGGGCGCACTCCCTATGTGGAGGGCCTTTTCGGAGAGGATATCCAGCTTGAGATGAAAAATGGCCGTCTGGTCACGGATACAGAGTTTATGACCAGCGAGCCGGGGGTTTATGCCATCGGCGATGTGACGGCGGACATTCAGCTGGCCCATGTGGCGGCTGCCCAGGGAACCTATGTGGTGGAGAAGATTGCGGGCATTCCCCACAGCATCCGCCTGTCGGTGGTGCCCAATGGAATGTATTCCCGGCTTCCCGTGGTTCCCAGCTGCATTTACACGGACCCGGAGATCGCCACAGTGGGACTTACGGAGGAGGCGGCCAGAGCCAGCGGCATGAGGGTTATATGCGGAAAATATTCTATGAAAGGCAACGGAAAGTCTATTATCTCCCGTGAGAGAGGGGGATTTGTCCGTCTGGTGTTTGACGCGTACTCCAAGAATCTGGTGGGCGCCCAGATCGTGTGTCCGAGAGCCACGGATATGATCAGCGAGATGGCCACAGCCATCGCAGCAGGCCTGACGGCAGGACAGCTTCAGATGGCCATGCGGGCGCACCCCACCTACAGCGAGGGGATCGGGATGGCCATAGAAGACGCATTGAAGAACGGGAGAGAGAAGTCATGAACGAGAGGCTGATTAAACTGCGCCAGCTGATGGCGGAACGCCACATTGACGCGTATCTGATTCCCACATCGGATTTTCACGAGTCCGAGTATGTGGGAGAGTATTTTAAATGCCGTAAATTTATCACAGGTTTTACAGGCTCCGCGGGCACAGCCATAGTGACAGCCTGCGAGGCAGGGCTGTGGACTGACGGCCGGTATTTTGTCCAGGCGGCAAAGCAGCTTGAGGGAAGCGGTTTTACTCTTTGGCGCATGAATCAGGAGGGGGTCCCCACTGTGGAGGAGTATCTTGAGCAGGTGATCCCCGAAGGCGGCGTTCTGGGATTTGACGGCCGGGTGATCAACAGTCAGATGGGAGAACAGCTTAAGGAGATCCTTGAGGATAAAAATGTAACTTTTTCTTATGAAGAGGACCTGACAGGGAAGATCTGGGAGGACAGGCCTGACCTGCCGGCGGAGCCGGTATGGATCCTTGAGGAGCATTATGCGGGAAAATCTGCGGGGGAGAAGCTGGGGGACTTGAGAAAAGCCATGAGAGAGGCCCATGCTACGGTTCATATCCTCACTGCCCTGGATGATATTGTGTGGCTGTTTAACATCCGGGGAAATGATGTGCCCTGCAATCCAGTGGTTTTGTCCTATGTTGTGGTCACAGAACATACATGCAACCTGTTCATCAATAAAAAGACCCTGAGCCAAGAGGTTACAGGTTACCTGGAGGGGCTGGGAGTTGCGATAAAACCCTACAATGATATCTACGAATATGTGAAAGAATTCAGGGGAGAAAAAGTGCTTTTGGAGAGCTCTAAGGTCAATTTTGCTATCCGGAACAATTTAGATCCCTCCAACAAGGTGATTGACCGGATGAATCCCACTGCCTCTGCGAAAGCGGTGAAGAATCCGGTGGAAGTGGAAAATGAGCGCAGGGCTCACATCAAAGACGGAGTGGCGGTGACAAAGTTTATCTGCTGGCTCAAAAAAAATATCGGTTCCATGCCTATGACGGAGATCAGCGTCTCCGATTATCTGGAGGAGCTTAGAAAGCAGCAGGAGGGGTATCTGGGTCCAAGCTTTGACACCATCTCCGCTTACGGGGACAACGCGGCCATGTGCCATTACAGCGCCACGCCGGAGAGCAACAAAACCCTGGAGCCCAAAGGACTTTACCTGGTAGATTCCGGCGGCCAGTACTATGAGGGCACCACGGATATCACCAGGACCGTGGCCCTGGGACCTGTCACAGATGAGGAGAGGGAGCATTTTACTTTGGTGGCCATGAGCATGCTGAGGCTGGGCCACGCCAAATTCCTATATGGATGCAGAGGGATGTCTCTGGACTATATAGCGAGACAGCCTCTCTGGGACAGGGGATTAAACTATGACCACGGTACAGGCCACGGGGTAGGCTACCTTCTCAATGTCCACGAGCGGCCCAACGGCATCCGCTACAAGACGGTGCCGGAGCGCATGGACAGCGCGGTTCTGGAGGAGGGGATGATCTGCTCGGACGAGCCGGGACTGTACATCGAGGGCAGCCACGGGATCCGGACCGAGAATTTGATCCTGTGCAGAAAAGCCGAGAAAAATGACTATGGCCAGTTTATGGAATTTGAATACCTGACATTTGTGCCCATTGACTTAGATGCCATTGACTTAACGCTGATGGAGAAGAGAGATATCCAGTATCTCAATGAATATCACAGACAGGTTTACGAAAAGATTTCTCCCTATCTGGATCAGGAAGAGCGCCAGTGGCTGAAAGAGGCGACCAGAGAGGTGCAGTAAGGGGACCGAAGATGATAAGTTTTTGTCCGGATGTTTTAAACGAGCATCCGGATTTTTGTGCACACGGGCCCGGCTTACAGACGCACCAGGGTGTAGGAGTGGTTCACATAGGGAAGAAACCGTTCCAGGATATCGCTGGTCCGGATTTTCAAGCTTGAGGTGTTGACGCAGGGGTGGCAGCCGATGAATTCATGGCCGTCTATGACATCCGCGTCGATCAGGAGTTTTACCCGGCAGTCTTTGTCATTCATCAGTCCCAGGACGCTGAGAGAGCCTGGAGTGATGTCCAGAAATTCCTCCATGTAGGAAGGCTCCCCGAAGGACAGGCGGGCGCTGCCAATCTGCTTTGACAGAAAAGAGGTTCGGAATTTTTTCTCGCCAGGCATCATCAGCAGATAGAAATTGGTTTTCTGGGTATTGCGCAGAAAAAGATTTTTGCAGATATCGATCCCCAGCAGCCTGTCTGCGCCGTGGCAGTCCTCTATGGTGAAGGCGGCGCTGTGGTCCAGGCGTTCATAGGGGATGCAAAGCTGATCCAGAAGATCATAGGCGCGCAGCTCTTTTTGCAGGCGGCCGTCAGTATCCTGAGGCCGGCCAGTGAAAATGTGGTCCGCGGTGACAAAAGTATTGTCCATATCAGTTCCTCCTAGTTATAGTAGTATCGGCACGCGCCGCTCTGCGGCACCTGCCAGGTCGTCGGAAGGCATCTTAAAAACGCTGCGCGTTTGCCTTCCTCCTAGTATAGTGGTATCGGCACGCGCCGCCTCGCGGCACCTGCCAAGACGTCGGAAGGCATCCTGAAAACGCTGCGCGTTTGCCTTCCTCCTAGAAAATATATAAGCTATTATAGTAGAGCGGGAAAAAAATGCAACTGAAAAGTAGAAAAAACAGTCAGAGATACCCGGAGAAAGTGAGAATTTGCAGTGGAAAGGAGAGGTAAGGGAATGGAAGCAGGAGGAAAACGAGGTAAGGGGAGAGGCATGGCCTGGGGAGACAAGGATGAGAAGAGAGGTCCGGGGCGAAGGGACAAAGACGGGAAGAGGGATATGGTACGGCAAGGCGGAGACGGGCGAAAGACCGGGAGAAAGGCTGGCGAACCGATGTCTATAAAAACCGAAGGAGGACCGGACAGGGACATCAGGAAAGACCCGGACAGCGCTGAAAGAAAGAAGAGCCTGTGCCCTGTCTCCAAAAGGTGTGGGGGCTGCCAGCTTCTGGATATTCCCTATGAGAAGCAGCTTGAGAAAAAGCAGAGGCAGGTGGAGGAGCTGCTGAAAGGGTCCTGCAAAGTGGTCTGTCCGATCCAGGGGATGGAGGATCCTTTCCATTACCGGAACAAAGTCCACGGGGCATTTGGGTATCGGAAGGGTGAGGTGATCTCCGGCATTTATAAAGAAGGGACCCATGAGCTTGTGGCCGTGGAACAATGCCTCCTTGAGGACAAAAAGGCGGATGAGATCATAGGAACTATCCGGGGGATGCTCAAATCCTTTAAGATCAAAACCTACGACGAGGACACAGGATACGGATTCCTGAGGCATGTGCTGGTGAAGAGGGGATTTGCCACAGGGCAGATCATGGTGGTTCTGGTGACCGCCTCCCCTGTATTTCCCTCAAAAAATAATTTTGTTAAAGCTTTAAGAGAACAGCATCCGGAGATCACCACCATTGTCCAGAACCTCAATGACCGGCAGACCAGCATGGTTCTGGGGGAGAGGGAGAATGTGCTGTACGGCAGGGGAACCATTGAGGACGAGCTGTGCGGATGTATTTTCCGGATTTCCAGCAGGTCTTTTTATCAGGTGAACCCGGTGCAGACGGAAAAGCTCTACGCCAAAGCCATGGAACTGGCAGGTCTGACAGGCAGGGAGACGGTGATCGACGCCTACTGCGGCATCGGCACCATCGGGATCATCGCCGCGGGCAGGGCGGGGAAAGTCATCGGAGTGGAACTGAACCAGGACGCAGTCCGGGATGCGGTGCAGAATGCCAGGAGAAATCATATAGACAATATCCAGTTTTATCACAATGACGCCAGCCGCTTTATGACCAAGATGGCACAGGACGGGGAGAGGGCGGATGTGGTGTTCATGGATCCCCCCAGGGCCGGGAGCACACAGGAGTTTGTGGAGGCAGTGGCAATTCTTAAGCCCCGTCGGGTGGTGTACGTGTCCTGCAACCCGGAGACCATGGCAAGAGATCTGAAAGCCTTTGGGAAGAAAGGGTATAAGGCGATGGAAGCATGGCCCTTTGACATGTTCCCTCACACGGAAAATACAGAAGTTGTGTGCCTTTTGAGCAGGTGAAAGCAGGATAGAAAGGATAGGTTTTAAGAATATTTTTTGATAAATGCATAAAATATTCCCAACTTTATTCCCAATGTGTTATAATGCTGATGTTGGGAATAAAAGTTGGGAAAAGGATAATAAAATTAGTAAATGTGAAGAAGTGATTCAAGAAATTGGGAAAGAGGGGTTATCTTTAAGATTAAATAAATGTGAAGTTGAATACATGATGGTTCCTCTTTATAAACGAATGATCTTGGAGGCAGCTGATGCTTATAATATTTGTTTGAGCATCTTAGCCAGCCAACGGTTTGGAATTAAAAGTTTTTTGGAAGAAACGGTGTTATCTTCAGAGTTTGTAGAAATCGATAAAAATATTACTTATGTGGGAACAAAAGAGGAACCTTTGGCTATTCGTTTGTTTATGGCTTCGTCACGAACTTTTCGGAGGGAACGTGATGGCGAATTTAGTAGCGGAAACTGTGAAGTAAGAGATTTGTATAATATGACTGTGTTCCCCAAATTTGTGTGGGTTTGTGGGATTACAACACGAATACTTTATCAAAAAGACCAAGCGATGGGAGAAATAATCATTGATGCCACTTCATCGGCTGATGCAAAAATGGACAGCTTTATTATTATTCACTATCCTAATGTGATTTGCCGCCGTATGCCAGAAGAGTTTAACGAAGGGAGAGAGTCTGTCTTTGAAAGTATTGAAGAGTGGAAACCCTTTGCGTCTTTTCATGGAAATCTGCGCGAATATAATGCTAAAAGTTAGTTTATAAAATTTTTAAGGCGCATAAACTAGATATTGTAAGGTTAATATTTTGGCGGCGCAATAAAATATGTATGGAATAGGATGAAAAGATAGGACTGTCTGATTTCAGCGGTTTAATGAAGGGAGTTGGCTATGTCATCAATGGATTCGAAAGTTCATTCTTTTGCAAAAAAAGCATCGTCTGTAAAGCATAATGGAAAGGTGGTTCGGACTGTCACTCGCAGTAAAGTCGTTGCATTAAATAAAACAATTGAGCCTAAAATTCCGCAGAATGAAAGAGAACGGTCCGCAAGTATGCATACTGCGGCTCGTTGTATTGTAGGTGGGAAATAGCAAATATAATAATATTTTTGAGTTATAGATAAAAGCTATTATATTGATAGGACAGGTCTCATTCATGATTTGTCGAAAAATTGGGGAAAAATCAATTTGTTTACTCGCCTAAGGTGCTTTGGCAAGACGTTGAATATGAGTATGCTGAAAAGCTTTTTTGAGATCGGAGCAGATGCGGCGTTGAAGGTAAGTGACTTCCTTCATTTCGCGGTAGTGATAAGATGTCTGTGTGTGTCTAAGGAGAGTATCTTCACAGGATTAAATAAGGAGACTATCTTGAGGAAAAGAGGAAGGAAGGCAAACGCGCAGCGTTTCCAGGATGCCTTCCGACGACTTGGCAGGTGACGCGTAAGCGGGGCGTGCCGGTCCCATGAAAAAAGGGGGAGACGAATGCAGACAAAGAAACTTCCTGTTGGAATAGAGAACTTTGAAGAAATCCGCAAAGAAGGCTTCTACTATATTGATAAGACAGGTCTTATCCGTGATTTGTTGAACAATTGGGGAAAAGTCAATCTGTTTACCCGCCCCAGGCGCTTTGGCAAGACGCTGAATATGAGTATGCTGAAAAGCTTCTTCGAGACCGGAGCGGACGCGGCGCTGTTTGAGGGTCTGGAGATCAGCGGGGAGAAGGCCCTGTGTGAAACCTATCTGGGGAAATTCCCGGTGTTGTTCCTGTCGCTCAAGGGGGTCGATGGCCTGACTTTTGAGGATGCCTATGGCATGCTGAGACGTATTATACGGGAAGAGGCCTCCCGTTTAAGGCTGCTGATTAACAGTGAAAAGATTGCTGAGGACGATAAACGCTCTTTGGTAAGGATCCTGGAGGAAGAAGATACCCTCGATGATGTGAGGGACAGCCTGAAGATGCTGTCATCGCTGCTGTATAAGCACTGGGGCCAGAAGGTCATTATCCTGATAGATGAATACGATGTACCGCTGGATAAAGCATTCCAGCACGGCTATTACACAGAAATGGCAGCTTTGATCCGAAGCCTGTTCGGCGGGGCGCTGAAGACCAACGGCTTCCTCTATTTTGCTGTGCTGACAGGCTGTCTGCGCGTGTCCAAGGAGAGCATCTTTACGGGACTGAATAATTTCAAGGTGCTGTCCATTGCCGACGTGAGGTACGGTGAATACTTTGGTTTCACGGATCTTGAAGTTAGGCGGATGCTGGCGGACTATGGCCTTGAAGACCATTACGAGGAAGCCAGGGAGTGGTACGACGGGTACCGTTTTGGGGGACAGGCTGTATACTGCCCCTGGGATGTGATCAACTATTGTGATGATTTGCGGGCATCAAAGGACGCGAAGCCAAAAGCATATTGGATCAACACCAGCGGAAACGACCTAGTGAAGCGCTTTATCGACAAGGCGGACAAGACAACCCAAAGAGAAATCGAGAGCCTCATAGACGGAAAAAGCATTGAAAAGCGTGTGAGCACGGAACTGACTTATCCGGAGATTGATGACAGCATCAACAACCTGTGGAGTGTCCTGTATACCACGGGATATTTGACCCAGGCAGGCGAGACAGAGGATGGGGGCTATAAGCTGATCATTCCCAACCGCGAGGTGCGGGAAGTGTTTATTCTCCAGATCCAGGAGTGGTTCAGGAAGACCGTGGTGGAGGACGAAAAGCCGATGGAGGAATTCCGCCAGGCGTTTTTGGAGGGCA
>CAMTAF010000147.1 GCA_947066955.1 uncultured Hungatella sp. | reverse complement strand
TCTAGGATGCTTCCTCCGTCCTGGCAGGTGCCGCTCTGCGGCGCGTGCCGATACCAAGCAGGAGGAAGGCAAACGCGAAGCGTTTCTAGGATGCTTCCTCCGTCCTGGCAGGTGCCGCTCTGCGGCGCGTGCCGATACCCGGGGAGGAAGGCAAACATTAAGTGAAGGAGGAGAATGTTATGATGAGGGAGGAACTGAGAGCATTTTGTACAGAGGAGGATGGAATCGGGGTCATAGAGATCGTGTTGATCATGGTGGTCCTCATAGGTCTGGTGATCATTTTCAAAAAACAGATCACCACTCTCTTAGAGGAGATCTTTAAGGAGATCGAGAAGCAGAGCAAAGAGGTGTACTGATGAAGAAAAAAGGAGAGATTACCGTATTTCTCAGCCTGTGTCTGCTGAGCGTGGCGGCTCTTCTCTGCGTGATGATTGAATCGGCGAGGACCGCGGGCTCCAGATACTATTTTCAGACCGCGGTCAACAGCGGGCTGGACACTTTGTTCAGCCGCTATCACCGCCAGCTTTGGGACAAGTACCAGATCCTGGCCCTGGAGTATGATGCTTTGGAGGATTTAAGCGGGAGCCTGGAAGCTTACATGGATGAGTACCTGTCTGTGGATAACTGGTATCCCATGAAGCTGGAATCCGTGGAGCTGACCGACCTTAAGGGGATTGCCGACAACGGGGGAGACTACCTGGCGGAGGAGGTGCTGAAATATATGAAGTACGCCATGGTCAGTCAGTTCCTTATCAACCCGGAGGAGGGGGAACAGCTTCTAAAAGACGTGACGGAGGGCGCCGGAGCCGGTTCTCTGGCCGGCGCCTACGGCAGACAGGAGAAGGAAGTGCGGAAGCTGGAAAAAGCTGTGGAGAGGCTTATAGAAAATGTCCGGGAACAGGAAAAAAGTAAGGAGGACATATGGGAAGCCTTAAGTGAGGATGATGAGGAGGGATTTCATGAAGCTGCCAAAGAGTACCGGAAGGCGGCGGAGAAGTATCCTGATCTTATGGAAAAATACGAGAAACAGGCCGCGGCCCTGGCAGAAAAGCAGCAGGAATCCCGGGAAAAGATCGGCGAGGTGAAACCGGATTTGCAGGAAGACAGGGGGGAGCTTTTTGAAAAGCAGTGGAATCCCTATGACGCCTACATCGCTCAGGACGGAGAACGGCGCAAAGAACTGGAGACTCAGGAGGAAGCCACAGAAAAGAACATGGAATTGTTGGAAAAGGTGGAGGATCTGGTAGAACGGCTGGTGGGAGGAGAGGGGATTTTGCCGCCCGACGGCGGTGACCGGGAGATTGGGGGAGGGCCGATTTTGACAGGAGGGGATCTGCCGCCTGTGCTGACACTCTCCAGAAGAGAGGCTGTGAGGGTTACGGCGCCGGAGGGTTCCGGGGAGGGGGACGAGCCGCCGTATTACGAAGAGGATGATGACGATGACGAGGAGGATGAGCCTGTTTTGACAGCTGCCGCCCAGATGTGGAGGCAGGGATATACGGACAGCGCCCTCTCCCTGGAGAGCGGGACAGGAGACAGGGAGAAACGCAATCTTCTGGAGCAGGCTCAGAGCATAATGGAAAGCGGCCTGCTGGGCCTTGTGATGCCGGCGGGCGCGGTGATCTCCGGCGGGGCGCTGTCATGGGGGCAATTTCCATCAAAGACCATGGGAGTTTCGGAAGGAGGAGGCGGGGAGAAGGGGAGTTCGCTTTTAGAGAGAGTGGTCATAGACGAGTACTGCGGACATTTTTTCCCGAACGCCTTGGACGAAGGGGAGCAGCTGGTGCGGTATGAACTGGAATATATTCTTCAGGGGGAGGATACTGACAGAGAAAATCTGGAAAAGACGGTGACAGAGCTGTTTGCCGTGCGGGAAGGCCTGAATCTGATCCGTATCTTGTCTGACTCACAAAAAAGGGATGAAGCCAGAACTCTCGCCCTTGCGATTACAGGCGGTGTGGGGCTGGCGCCTCTGGCAGAAATTACGGCCTGTCTGATTATGGGGGTCTGGGCTATGGGGGAGTCGGTGTCTGATTTAAGGATCCTGATGGCAGGCGGCAAGGTGCCTCTGTGGAAGCAGGAGGGCGAGTGGAGGATGAGCCTGGAGGGGCTTCTTGAGATGGGGAAAAACAAGGGGGCCGGAGAAGGGACAGAGGGCTTTGACAGAGGCTTCCCCTACGAAGGCTACCTAAAGCTGCTTCTGCTCAAGGAAAAACCTCAGGAAAAGCACATGAGGATGCTGGATCTGATGCAGATGAATATCGGCCTGGAGAAAGCGGGTTTTCTCATAAAAAATTGTGCTTACTATGTGGATATCAGGGGGAAGGCCAGTGGAAAACATGTGTTTTTTGCTCTGCCATTTGTGGAGCGTCTCACAGGCGGCGAGAAGGGATATTCCCTGGAGGCGGCGGCACAGAAGGCATATTAAACAGGAGGTGGAGAAGGATGCCCTTTTTCTGTGGGGTAAATCAAATAAAAAATCATAGCGTGACTCTCCAAGTACGAATCCGTGAAATAAAAAAATCTATCGGCAGAAAGAGCGCATCCCTGTCCGCCTCCGCCAGCCTGACCGTGGAGGCTGCGCTGGTGCTGCCCTTATTTCTCTTTGCCGGCGCGATTCTGATGCTGCCTTTCAGGGTTCTTGATGTCCACAGGCAGGTGCAGGCTGTGGGAGAACACGTCAGCGAGGAGATCGGACAGGCGGCGTACCTGTCCAGATATGGAGATGAGGAGAGCTTTTGGAACACAGCGGCAGCCTGCGCCTACGCAGAGACTGCGGTCAGGCTTAAGCTGAAAGATCTGCCGATCCATGACTTATCCCTCCTGCGTTCCAGCCTTCTGGAGGACGGGGAGACCGTGGATCTGGTTATGGATTACCAGGTCCGCCTGCCGTTTTCTGTGTTGGGATTAAACAGCGTGAAGCAGACCAACCGGAGTTTTCGGAGAGCCTGGGTGGGAGAAGATGGGAAGAGCGGGGCTCAGGAAGGGGAGGAAGATGACGTGGTGGTGTATGTGGGAAAAAACAGCAGCCGTTACCATCTGAGCCGCACCTGCCACTATCTTCATAATGACCTGACAGCAGTGGCATTTGGGGAAGTGGAATACCGGCGGAATGAGAGCGGGGGCCGCTACAGCCCCTGCGCCAGGTGCGGGGCAGACGCAGGGGCCACAGTGTATATTCTGCCTTCCGGACGCCATTATCACAGTTCCCCTTCCTGCTCCGCCATAGGCGCCTATGTAAAAGCAGTGTGGAAATCAGAGGTAGAATATCTGGGAGCATGTTCTTACTGCTCCCGGAAATAGGAGGAAGGCAAACGCGAAGCGTTTTCAGGATGCCTTCCGACGTCGTGGCAGGTGACGCGAAGCGGCGCGTGCCGATACATATTTTAGGAGGAAGGCAAACGCGAAGCGTTTCCAGGATGCCTTCCGACGTCGTGGCAGGTGACGCGAAGCGGCGCGTGCCGATACATAAAGGAGGAGGTGAGGGTATGCGGTGTTTTTGGCTGGCCTGCCTGACTCTGGGGGCAATGTCGGATATGAGGGACAGGGAGGTCTCCATCCGCCTTCTGGCCGTGTGCGGCGCTGTCGGTCTTTGGGCGGCATTGGGGGACGGGATCGAGAAGCATATCCCGGGCATGGCGGCGGGGGCGGCAATACTGGCAGTAAGCAGGGTCACGGAAGGAAAAATCGGAATAGGAGACGGGCTGTTTTTCATGGCCAGCGCCGGATATCTGACAGCGCCGGAGACCTGGCTGCTGCTTTTAGGAGGGCTGACCGTGAGCTGGGTTTGGAGTATAGCGGAAATGACAGGAGCCATATGGTCAGGGAAAAAACTGTCAGGGAAGACGATTCCCTTTCTGGTCTGCCTGTGGCCTGCGGGGATATGGATTACGGTAAACTACTATGCCCCGCGCTTCGCGGCGGCGCCGTGAGCGCAGATGAGGAGGAACTGTGATGAATAAAAGTGTTAAAAAGGCGGGAAACGCCGTGGCTGCTGCCAGCTTGACAGTGGAGGCCTCCTATGTCATGGCCATAGTGATCGTTGCTCTTGCGGTTCTGATACGGACTGCCTACAGCCAGTGTGCCAGAACCACGGATGTGATGAAGCTTCATTGGCGGGTGGAGCAGCTGCGCTGTCAGGAGGAAGATCAGGAGAAAGCCATAGAGCGGGGGCAGGTAACGCGGGAGTCGGGAAAGGTGGAGGGATATATCAAATGTGCAGGGTGGGAGAAGGAGATCAGCGCGGGAGCTCATGAACCGGAGGAGGCTCTGCGGCTCATAACGATTTTTGGGCCAGATGACTGAGGAGGAGACAAAAGGCCATGGAAGTACAATATTTAAGGGAAATGCGGCAAAACTATATGATGATTGCTGTGGACGGGATGCAGGATCAGGGATATGAAGCAAGGATGATGATCGGCAATACCATAGAAGGATTGTTAAGGTTCAGGATCAAACGGACGGACAGCCAGAGCCGGTTTTGTTACGAGATTACATCAAAGCAGCCGTTGAGCCGTCTTTTGGAAAAGTCCACCGTAAATGCCGTCCAGATACGGAGACTGCTTCTGGGGATTGCCCAGACTCTCACGAGGATGGAGGATTATCTCCTGACAGAAGAACAGATTCTTCTGGATCCGGATTATATCTACATGAATCCGGACAACTATCAGCCCTTTCTCTGCCTGATCCCCGGGAAAACAGGAAACTTTCCCAATGAATTCAGCCAGCTTCTTCAATTCCTTTTGGGAAAGGTGGATCACCAGGACAGAGAGGCAGTGGTGCTGACTTATGGGCTCTACAGGGAGAGCCTGAAAGAAAATTACGGGTTGGATAATCTGCTGAGATGGCTGATGAAAGAAAATTGTCCGAATGTGGAGTCTACAGGAAAAAGCGGGGGATGTGAGACAATAAAACAGATGAAAATCGAGTCAGAGGAAGCGGACAGTTTTCACAGGCCGGATCCCTCCCAGACAGAAACAACCGAAAAATTGCCGTGGTATTGGTACATGGCGCCGGCAGCAGCTATGACGGTGTTGGCGGCAGGAAGCGTTCTTTTTTTCGGAGTATCTGTGTTTGTGAAATACGGGGTGTGGATGGTGTTGGCTGTGGCCGCTGTTTTGGCGGCAGGGATTATCCTTTATGTCAGAGATTACCATGGCCTGCCTGAAATTGCGCTGCCCCGCAGACTCTCATCTCAAAATCGTGCATCAGGTACTCAGACATATAACAATCATACTTCTTATAATCAGACATCTTGTGGGAACGAATTATCCGACTATCCGTTAAACAGAGAAAAAACCGTAAATCACGGCACATCACAACAGAATACTCAGCCGGGCCAATGGCAGTGGATCTTCAAGGAATTTCAGGGAGAAAGCCAGGAGGATACTTTTGACTCCGCGGATGCGGATTCAGAGAATAAAGGTACTGTGTTTTTGTGGAATCCAGAGGAGACAAAGACAGTGCGCAGCCTGGTGAGCGAAGCCGGAGGCGGCCAGATTTCCATACCCTATTATCCGTTTATTATCGGAAGACAGGAGGGAATCTGCGACTATGTTCTGTCCAGAAATACGGTCAGCAGCCTTCATGTGAGAATCGATGAGACGGATGGCGGGTACAGTGTCACGGATCTGAACTCGGATAACGGTACTTATGTCAATGGCCGATGTCTCGGCGCCAACGAGACAGTACCGGTGGCTCCGGGAGACGAGATCGGCATCGCGGACCTTAAATTCCGGTTGAAATAAAACCTTAACAAATGAAGAAAGCTATGTTAGAATGAGGTTACATAAGGCAGAAGGAGAATTTTATGGGTGTTGAAAGATACCGTAAAACCGCTTATGTAAATTTCACGATCATAGCGGTCAATGTGCTTTGGTTTTTATTTCTGGAGATGCAGGGTTCAACGGAAAACACAGAATTTATGATCGCCCACGGGGCCATGTTTGAGCCGGCAGTCCTGTACGGGAAAGAATACTGGCGGATCCTGACAGCTGTTTTCATGCATTTCGGGATTGAGCATCTGGTGAATAACATGCTGATTTTGTTTATCCTGGGAGACAACCTGGAACGGGCGCTGGGAAAGATCAAGTATGCTGTGTTTTATCTCGTATGCGGAGTCGGGGCCAATGTGGTTTCCCTGGGAGTCAATCTCATGAAAGGCACCTATGCGGTCTCGGCGGGAGCGTCCGGGGCAATCTTCGGAGTGGTGGGAGGACTTCTGTATGCAGTAGCAGTCAACAGAGGGCGCCTGGAGGATTTAAGCACAAGACAGCTGGCTATTATGGCGGCATTTTCTCTCTATCACGGGTTTACCAGCAGCGGGGTCAACAATGTGGCCCATGTGGCCGGGCTTCTGCTGGGCGTGGTTATGGGAGCAATTCTGTACCGGAAGCCAAAAAACAAGTTTGAGAGAAGAAGTTGGACAGAGGAGGAACTGTGGTATGGTGAGAGATGATTGTATTTTCTGCAAAATTGCGAATGGAGTGATCCCGGCGGCAGCTTTATATGAGGATGACGATTTTAAAGTGATTCTGGATGCTGGTCCGGCTTCGAAAGGACATGCCCTGATTTTGCCCAAACAGCATTATCAGGATCTGTGTGAGCTGGACGAAACCGTGGGGGCCAGGGTTCTGGGCCTTGCGGCGAAGCTGGGAAAAGCCATGAAGAGCGGGCTGGGCTGTGCCGGATTCAATCTGGTGCAGAACAACGGGGAAGCCGCGGGACAGACGGTAAAACATTTTCATATGCATATCATTCCCCGATATGAAGGCGGACCGGAGATGGTTGCCTGGAAACCGGGTTCAGTGGATCCGGAAGAAGCGGAACAGATCGTTGAGGAAATAACTGCCCGGTTGTGAGGCCTATTCCTCTTACATAAGCATAGTGAGAACCGTGCGGCGGCAGGGTTTGGGCATGCGGGTGGGCCATGAAACAGAAGCAAAGGAACCATGCCTGGCAGTTTTCCGGAGATTGGCAGGCAAATTAGGAGAATACCATGCAGCAAGAACAGAAAGATTTGTTGCAGGCGCTGTACGAAGAGTATCAGGGCGTATTCCGTCTGATGGCATTTAAAGACGGATTGCCGGAATGTGAAGTTGACGACATCATTCAGGATACATTTTGCTCATTTATGCGGAGTTACAGAAAGAAAGCTCTCAAGTGGAATGACTCTCAGAGAAAAGGCGCGTTGATGAAGATTTTCGAAAACCGCTGTATCGATTATTTCCGCAGATTAACGCGAAAGGGCGAGACCAGCATAGATGCGGAGGACCCTCTGATGGAATATCACATCCTCCAGTACCAGATGGGACATGATATCTGCGATACTTTGATCCATCGGGAGGAACTGAAAAGGATCCGCGAATGCATACTGGAGATGAGGCCAAAACTGTCTCAGGTAGCTGTCCTCTACATGATCGAGGGAAGAAGCGTGGAGGAAGTATGCGAGATTCTGAATATCAGCAGCCCCACATGCAGGATGCGGATATCCAGAATCAGGAAATACTTGAAAAAAGAGCTTATAAAGATGGGTCAGTTTCCGTGAACAGCACATTCTTCAATAAGATCAATAATGGTTTGTACGGCATTGTTCAAGTGGCTCTGTTCCATTGCCCGGATAAAAACGGCCCTGTTCTGGTAGGTATCCGAGATCGCCTTATACAGGCTGTCGTCTGTTACCGATTCTTCTTCCAGAACCGTACTGAAGCCCTGCTTCTCAAAGGATGCGGCATTTAAGATCTGATCGCCCCGGCTGGCAGAGGCGGACAGGGGGATCAGGATATTTGGCTTGCGCAGCGCCAGGATCTCGCATATAGAGTTGGCGCCGGCCCTGGACACTACTAAGTCTGCAGCAGCGAACAGATGCTTAAGGGGCGCATCCACATACTCATACTGTACATATCCTTTGGAACCGATGAGGCTTTCATCCAGATTGCCTTTCCCGCAGATATGTACCACCTGATACTCAGGCAGCAGACGGGGCAGCAGTCTTCGCACCGCTGTGTTGACGGCTACAGAGCCAAGACTTCCGCCGATGACCAGGATAACCGGTTTGTCGGCAGCCAGATGAGAGTACTGCAGACCGGACAGCCGGTCACCTGAAAGAAGCTCTGCCCGGATCGGGGATCCGGTGAGAACCGCCTTGTCCTCAGGAAGATAGGCCAGGGTCTCAGGGAAATTGCAGCAAACTTTTTTGGCAGAAGGGATGCACAGCTTATTGGCCAGCCCCGGAGTCATGTCAGATTCATGGATAATGGTGGGGATATGGCAGAGCTTCGCAGCCAGAACCACTGGGACAGCCACAAAGCCTCCTTTGGAAAAGATGACATCAGGTTTATATTTTTTTAAAAGCCTCAAGGCCTCCCCGTAGCCTTTTATCACACGGAATGGGTCCGAGAAATTTTTCAGATCAAAATACCGGCGCAGTTTTCCGGAAGAAATCCCGTCATAAGGGATTCCGGCATTTTCGATCAGTTTTCTCTCCATCCCCTGGTAGGAACCAATATAGCGGATCTCGTATCCCAGTTCCTGAAGAGAAGGGATCAGGGCCAGGTTGGGTGTTACGTGTCCGGCAGTGCCACCGCCGGTCAGGATGATCTTTTTCATAAGAAGCTGCCTCCAATTTAGTAAAGCTTACCCCCTTAGGGTAGCCGTATTATTATATAATATACTAAACAATCACTTTAAAAAGTCAAGACCTAAGTGCAAAGAAAACATTCAGAAGAGCGGAGGGCAGTTGTTGTATACTGGCGAAACTCGAGTCTCAGGAGATGAATGTAAGAGGTGACCTGTGAGGAAAGAAAGTCAAAGGTATCTGGAAAATGATCCCGTGGACCAGAAATTGGCAAAATTGTACAACCGAACTGATCAGCAGCGGGCAGAAGAACTGGATGCTGCAAAAGCGTCTGTCTCTAAAGACGACCTGCCGAATCCCCCAGAAGGAGAATTGCAGGAAATAATGGGCAGGGTTGAAAAGGAGTACTATGCCGATCCCTCACAGCACAAAAGAACAAATGTACGAAAAATGGTCAAGATGCTGGCAGCGGCCGCAGTTCTGGGCACAATGGTGATTGGCGGCAGTATGTGGGTGGGAGCGAAGAGGTATTATACGTATGATATGCGAGAAGAGGCGGATTTGGATAATGTAGTAGTGTTTGATAATAATGAAGGCAATCTGGTTATAGATAGTAGAATTGAAGAGAAAAGAGCATATGAACAGATAGAAGAAGAATTAAATATAAAAGCACTAGAATTATCTTATTTGCCAGAAGATATGATATTTTACAAATTTACGCTTTTAAAAAGAAAAGGCATGATGGAATTTGTTATTGGTGATCATAAATTATTTTTCTACCAGGGTTTAAATGATAAGCCAAGTTCACTTAGTTATGTTTCGGATATGAAAGAGCTTGAAAAAGTTTATAATGAGTACCTTGAACAAGAAATATCACTATATCAGAAAACTCTGGATAAAGGAGAGATAGAAATTAGTGTCTCAAACTTCCCACACCGTTTTGATGTGTTGAACCTTGAAAAATCAATACTTTAA
>CAMTAF010000146.1 GCA_947066955.1 uncultured Hungatella sp. | reverse complement strand
GTATTGATTTTTCAAGGTGCGAATCCCATTTTTGATGTGGGAAGTTTGAGTAAAGAAAGCAGAGTAGGCCCGCGCGCGTTAAGTGCCGGTCGGACGGGGAGTTGCCGGCTGGACGAAAAGAGAGAATTCTTGCGGTGCGCAGGCCGCATCCCGCTGCAATAGGATAGGATTACTTCCTGTTGTGGTAAGGAACTGCAAAAAGGAGGTAATTTTTTATGAAAAAATTGGCAGCCTTGTTTCAGGATTCTTACAGCGAATTAAAGTCCGTCCGGACAGTCACGGTCTCGGCCATGTTTGCCGCTGTGGGGATCATACTGGGGAGCCTTACGGTGCAGGTGGGCGATTTCATCAAGATCGGATTTTCTACGATTGCCAACCAGATCGTGTACTATCTGTTCGGCCCGGCGGTAGGGTGTTTTTACGGGGGGGCGCTGGATATCTTAAAGTATCTGGTGAAGCCCACAGGCGCCTTTTTCCCTGGCTGGACCTTGAGCGCCATGGCGGCAGGGGTAATCTACGGATGCTTTTTCTATAAGAAAAAGCTGAGCCTTAGGAGGGTTTTGGCAGCGGAGTTCACGGTTTCTTTTGTCTGCAACATTATTTTGGGGACTTTATGGCTGGATCTGATGTACGGCAAGGGATTTTTTGTGCTTTTGCCTATGAGGGCTTTTAAAAACCTGGTTATGTGGCCGGTGAATTCTTTCCTGTTTTACTCCATGACCTGGGCTCTGGAGCAGTCGGGAGTGTTTCGGGTGATCCGCAGGTCCGCGTGAGAGACGTAAGGCGCCGACCGGGCCTGTGCATCGGATAGGGGGGATCCGTGCCGCAGATTCGCTGTGGCAGCATATGGACTTTTTCCGGGAACTGTTCTATAATAGAAATCACAGTTGTACTATAATACACAATCGCATTATAGTATGATATGGCATTATTACCAGAAGTATGAGGAGGTCACAAGAGTTATGAGTGAGAATTGCACCCATGATTGCAGCAGCTGCGGGGAGAATTGCAGCAGCAGGACTCAGGAGCAGACCAGCTTTTTGGAGCCGCTGAATCCTGCCAGTTCAGTAAAAAAGGTTATCGGTGTCGTCAGCGGAAAGGGCGGCGTGGGAAAGTCCCTGGTCACTTCTCTGATGGCGGTTAAGATGAATAGCAAAGGCTGCCGCACAGCTATTTTGGATGCGGACATTACAGGTCCATCTATCCCCAAGGGTTTTGGCGTCACAGGCGGCATCGGTTTGACTGATGACAAGCTCATGGTTCCGGCTGTCAGCAGCACAGGGATCCAGATCATGTCCGCTAACCTGCTTTTGGATAACGAGGACGACCCGGTAATCTGGAGAGGTCCGGTGATCGCAGGGGCGGTAAAGCAGTTCTGGAATGAGACTTTGTGGAAAGATATCGACTATATGTTTGTGGATATGCCGCCGGGGACAGGGGATGTGCCTCTGACCGTGTTCCAGTCTCTTCCCGTGGACGGGATTATTATCGTCACCTCCCCTCAGGAGCTGGTGTCCATGATCGTGGGGAAAGCGGTGATCATGGCAAAAAAGATGGATATCCCCATCCTGGGCATTGTGGAGAATATGAGTTACCTGGAGTGCCCTGACTGCGGCAAAAAGATCGCCGTGTTCGGGGAGAGCCATATTGAGGAGGTTGCCGCGGAGTACGGGCTGGATATTCTGGCAAGGATTCCCATTGATCCGAAGACCGCTCAGATGGTGGACCAGGGGTCCATTGAGTTTGTGCAGGAGAACTGGCTTGACAAAGCTGCCGAGAAACTGCTTCCATAATGCTGAGGTGCTGCCATGAGGATTAACATGAACCCCAACAGTGAATTGGTACAGTCCATCGTCAGCGTGCCCCATCTTGTCCAGGTGCCGGATAATCTCCTGGCCCAGGCCCACCAGTTTCAGGAAGCTATGATGATGTACACCTGCGCCATCAGGGAGGTGAAGACCAAGCTGGAGGTGCTCAACGATGAGCTTTCCGTGAGAAACCAGCGAAACCCCATCGAGATGATCAAATCCAGAGTGAAGAAGCCGATCAGCATTGTGGAGAAGCTTAAGCGGAAAGACCTGGAGGTGTCCGTGGAGGCTATGATGGATCACCTGGATGATATTGCGGGGGTGAGAGTCATATGTTCTTTTGTGGATGATATTTATCAGGTTGCGGAGATGCTCGTCCGTCAGGACGACATCAGCGTGGTGGCGGTGAAGGATTACATCAAGAATCCCAAGGAGAACGGCTACCGCAGCTATCACATGATCGTGGAGATTCCCGTATTTTTCTCCAACGAGAAGAGGCTTATGCGGGTGGAGGTTCAGATCCGCACCATTGCCATGGATTTCTGGGCCAGCCTGGATCATCAGCTGAAGTACAAAAAGCCTCTCATAGATTCCGAAGAGATCAGCCATGAGTTAAAGCTGTGTGCCGACATCATCGCCCAGACGGATGAGAAGATGCTCTCCATCCGCCAGAGCATTGAGTCTCAGGGCATCCAGGTCAAGAGGGATTATTGATTAATAGAGATAATAGGACAGGGCTTCCGAGGTTCGGAACCCTGTTTTTTTGTACAGGTTTCTGGCAATATAGTTGGTGCCGGACACCTGGAGGGATACTTTTTGGGTTTTTGGGGCCAGAAGAGAGAGCATGCCCCTGAGAAATTTCTTTCCATAGCCCTGTGCCTGGAAGTCCTTATGGATCTGGAACGCGTACAGGTAATATTCGCTGCCGGATGGCAGGACCGCGCAGGTACCTATGACTTGGTCCTCCAGAAGGGCAGAGTAGAGATTCTCCCCCTCATAGCGAATCGCCAGAGGGTGGGGAGTCATGTCCTGGTCTTTGGCGGTCAGGTCACGGGTCAGCTTATATTCGGAATACCAGTATTCGGCTCCGATGGCCTCCATCACAGCCGCGGCCGACGGGGTGTTCTCGTCCACGAGAAAGCAGAAGTCCACGGCATGGCCCGCCTTTTTTTCGCAGGCCTCCGCGAAATCGAGGCAGTGGTCTAAAAGTTGTCGGAAAAGTCCCTGCTTCCGCCTGGCTGGTTCCACCAGCACAAAGCATTCGCACATGGAGTCATCGGGAAAACATACATAAGCCATGGCTGCCAGGCTGGCGTTGTCGTACAAAAGGAGGAAATCAGCTTCCAGGCCATCCTCCGCTTGGGGGATTGAGAGCAGAAGAGGTTCTTTGTCTTTGCAGGAGGCCAGAAGAAGCTCCATGTCCTTTTTCTGCTGGCCGTTGGGTTGGGTAGTGCGCATGAGATTCATGATAAATGCTCCTGTCGTGTTTTCTTTTTGGTTGGCGGGAGGGGGCCTCTCTTTGTCTGGATCCGGCCAGACAAGAAGCATGAGGCATCTGCCCGTGAACGGTAACTTCTTTTATTGTAACGGTTCGGGCCTTTCAGCGCAACCCCTTGATTCAATCTCATATTTATGGTAGACTCAAAAAAGAAAAAACAGGAGGAAGATATGATGATCAGTCAATTAATTGAAAAAATTCAGAAGACCAAGGCGCCTGTCTGTGTGGGGCTGGACCCGATGCTGAGCTATATTCCGGAACATATTCTGAAAAAGGCGTTGGAGGAATACGGGGAGACTCTTAAAGGGGCATCGGAGGCTGTTTGGCAGTTTAACAAGGAGATTGTGGACCATACCTGGGATCTGATCCCGGCGGTGAAGCCCCAGATTGCCATGTATGAACAGTTCGGACTGGAGGGGCTGGCCGTGTACAAAAGGACCGTGGATTACTGTCAGGAGAAAGGGCTGATTGTGATCGGAGATGTAAAGAGAGGCGATATCGGTTCCACGTCCGCGGCTTACGCCACAGGGCATCTGGGCCATGTGAAGGTGGGAAGCCGGACTCTGGCGGGCTTTGGCACAGAGTTTATCACAGTAAATCCTTATCTTGGGACTGACGGCGTAAAGCCTTTTGTGGATGTGTGCAGCCAGGAGGACAAAGGGATTTTTGTTTTGGTAAAGACCTCCAACCCCTCCAGCGGCGAGTTTCAGGACCGCCTTATCGACGGCAGGCCCCTGTATGAGCTGGTGGCCCAGAAGGTGGTGGAGTGGGGAGACCAGTCCATGGACGGAAGCTACAGCAACGTAGGAGCAGTGGTGGGAGCTACTTACCCGGAGATGAGCAGGATCCTGAGGAAGCTGATGCCCCGCACTTATTTTCTGGTGCCCGGCTACGGCGCTCAGGGAGGGACGGCAGAGGATTTACGGCACTGCTTCAATGAGGACGGGCTGGGGGCCATCGTCAATTCCTCAAGAGGGATTATAGCTGCCTACAAGCAGGACAGGTATAAGGATTTCGGCCCGGAGAACTTCGGCGAGGCGTCCAGGCAGGCAGTGAAAGACATGGTGGCAGACATCAACCGGGTATTATAGGAGGAAGGCAGCATGGCAAAAGAGAAGAAGACGGTTCTTGTAACGCGGCAGGAGCAGCTTTTGGATGATGTCTGGAGCCTGTGGCTTGGCGCCGGTTCCATGGCCCTGGAAGCCGGACCGGGCCAGTTTATCTCAATGTATTCCAGGGACGGTTCCAGGCTGCTTCCCAGGCCGTTAAGCATCTGCGAGATTGACCGGGACAAGGAGGAGCTGAGGATCGTCTACCGGGTAGTGGGAGCAGGGACACAGGAATTTTCCGCTTTAAAAGCCGGGGACTCTGTGGACATCTTAGGGCCTCTGGGCAATGGATTTCCAAAGGTATCGCCGGACAAGAGGGTTTTGCTTATGGGCGGCGGCATTGGCATCCCGCCTATGCTTGAGCTGGCAAAAAACCTGGAGGGTGTCAGGACCGCGGTTCTCGGCTACCGGGACAGGCTGTTTTTGAACAGAGAATTTGAGCCCTGGGGCAAGGTGCTTATTGCCACCGAGGACGGCAGCGCCGGGACCAAGGGAAATGTGCTGGATGCGGTGAGAGAACACGGTGTCCAGGCTGATGTGATTATGGCCTGCGGCCCCACGGCCATGCTTCGGGCGATCAAAGCCTATGCGGCCCGGGAGAACATAGAATGTTATCTCTCTTTGGAGGAGAAGATGGCCTGCGGCGTGGGGGCCTGCCTTGCCTGTGTCTGCCAGACTAAAGAGGTGGATCATCATTCTAATGTTCACAATAAAAGAATCTGCAAAGACGGACCGGTATTCGCGGCAGAGGAGGTGGAACTGTAGATGAACACAAAGGTAAATATCGCGGGAGTGGAGCTTAAGAATCCGGTAACCACATGCTCCGGCACCTTCGGTTCCGGCCAGGAGTACGGGGAGTTTGTGGATCTTGGCCTCCTGGGAGGAGTTGTGACAAAGGGCGTATCCAATGTGCCCTGGCCCGGCAACCCGGCGCCCAGGATCGCGGAGACCTACGGCGGCATGATCAATGCCATCGGCCTCCAGAACCCGGGCATAGACGTGTTTGTCCGGAGAGATATCCCCTACTTAAAACAGTATGACACTAAGATCATCGTCAATGTCTGCGGAAAGACTGCGGAGGATTACGTGGAAGTGGTGGAAAGGCTCTCCCAGGAGCCTGTGGATCTTCTGGAGATCAACATCTCCTGTCCCAATGTAAAAGAGGGAGGGATCGCCTTCGGCCAGGACCCAAAGGCTGTGGAGGCCATCACCCGGGAAGTGAAACGCCATGCCCGTCAGCCGGTGATCATGAAGCTGAGCCCCAATGTGACGGACATCACGGTCATGGCAAAGGCGGCGGAGGCAGGAGGCGCTGACGCCATCTCTCTGATCAATACCCTGACGGGCATGAAGATCGACGTACACCGGAGGACCTTTGCGGTAGCCAACAAGACAGGGGGCCTGTCAGGCCCGGCCATCAAGCCGGTGGCGGTGAGGATGGTATACCAGGCGGCCAATGCGGTAAAGATTCCCGTTATAGGCATGGGCGGCATCATGACGGCAGAGGATGCTATAGAGTTTATTCTGGCCGGAGCCACGGCAGTGGCCGTGGGAACCGCCAATTTCCACAATCCACGCGCGACAGCGGAGATTGTAAAGGGAATTGAGCAGTACATGGAGAGATATAAAGTAGATGATATCTGCCAGCTGATCGGGGCTGTGGAGTGACCGCTGCCATGATCTGCATTACACAGATCGGCCATGGAAGGATTGCCGGAAAGCGGGGAAGGAAGGCACATGCTGTACGATAAAGACATCCGGGAGCCGTTGTTTGACTTTTTGGAGGAATATTACGGAAAGGTGCGGATCATAGAGGAGAAAAGGGTGGGAAGATCAAGAGCCGACGTGCTCATGGTGCGGCCATTCAGCGTGTCCGGGATTGAGATCAAAAGCGATGCGGACACCTACAGCCGCCTTAAACGGCAGATCAAGGACTATGATTGGTACTTTGACTACAACTATGTGGCCGTAGGCTCCACCCACGGAGCCCATATCAGGGAGCATGTCCCTCAGTGGTGGGGGATCATCACGGTGGAGGAGGAGAGAGACCGGGTAGATTTCTATGTGCTGAGGGAGGCGTCCAAGAACCCGGAAAGGCATATCCGGGCAAAGTTAAGCCTCTTGTGGAGGCCGGAACTGGTCCATATCCAGGAACTCAACCAGATGCCCGCCTACAGGGAGAAGAGCAAGCTCTTTGTCATGGACAAGATCCTCTTGAAGGTTCCGGAGGACAGGCTCCATGAGCAGATCAGCCAGGAGCTGTTTGAGAGGGATTACACCAGGATCGAGGAATCCATAGAACAGTACCGAAAGGCCAGGAGGAGAAGACGGGCCGGCCTCCCCGATCAGCTCTGGTGAGAAACCTTTTCTCGGAGCCTGTGTGCAATCCAGTAGGGGAGATGTTCCCCTCTACTGGCCGCGCAAGCGGCCACATTTCCTTTCCGCCCCATGCGCATAAAAAGGGAATTCCTGCACAAGATCAGGAATTCCCGTTTTCATCGTGGAGACAACAGGGCTCGAACCTGCGACCCTTTACACGTCAAGCAAATGCTCTCCCAGCTGAGCTATGTCTCCATTGCTTTTATTTTACCATGTTTTTTCAGATAGTCAACAAAAATTTTTAAATTTATTGTAATACAGGTTTAAAGGATCCCTGTGGCAGATATGGTATGATCTTATCAGGACAATTATGCGGGATGTCAATTTATCTGAGGAGGGGATATTTATGAAAAAAATCTTGAGAACAGCGCTTTTCGTGTCAATAGTGGCCGCGGGCGTGGCGCTGGCGGGGTGCCGCGCTGGGACGGAGAACCGAGGAGAGGCCAGCGAGGCCGAAACAGGCAGCCCCCAGGCCGACAGACACGGGACAGAACCGGGAAACCCGCCAGGAGGAGGGGCTGTGGAGGCCGTCTACCCGGAGATGGCCCCTTACCCCAACGAGGAGGAATATTTTGATAAAAAGACAGGAGAATTTGACAGCGACGGTTTTTCGGAGGTCTACGATGCCTGGTGGGAGGAAAAAAGGGAAAAGAGGAACCTGCCAGAGGAGTGCGCCGCGGGCCTTAAGCCTTTTTTTGTCTCCTCCATCCGCCGGTTTTTGACCCAGGAAGAGTCGGGGCAGGAGGGGCAAAACCGGATCTGTTCTCCCTTAAATCTGTATATGGCCTTGAGCATGGTGGCGGAGATTACAGATGGGAACAGCAGGCAGCAGATTCTTGACCTTCTCGGCTCGGACTCTGTGGAAAGCCTGCGGGCTCAGGCGGAGCAGGTGTGGAATGCCAACTACTGCCGCGACGGGGCCGTGACCAGCCTTCTGGCCAACTCCCTGTGGCTGGATGAGGACATCCGATTTAAGGAGGAGGTTTTAAAATCCCTGTCAGACCATTATCATGCCTCCTCCTTTTGGGGGCAGATGGGGTCTGAGGAGTTGGATGGGAGGCTGCAGGCCTGGCTCAATGAACAGACAGAGGATCTGTTAAAAGAGCAGGCCTCAGGGGTTCACATGACCCAAGATACCCTCATGGCCCTGGCCTCCACCATCTATTTCCGGGCCAAATGGTCTGATGAATTTTCCGAATCCCGCACCCAGGAGGAGACCTTCCATGGTCCTCGGGGGGATGTGGCCTGTGATTTTATGCACCAGGGTGGAAGCGGCACCTACTACTGGGGAGACAAATTCGGGGCTGTGAACAAGAATCTCCAGGAGAGCGGAGGCATGTGGCTCATCCTTCCCGATGAGGGCGTGACGCCGGAGGAGGTGCTCCGGGAAGATGAGGTGATGTGTCTGTTTCTGTCAGGAGATGAGTGGGCGGACCAAAAGAGCTTGATTATCAATCTGGCTATGCCAAAGTTTGACGTGGCATCTGATATGGATTTGAAGGATGGCCTCTGGGACTTAGGGATCACGGATGTGTTTGACGAGGAAAAATCGGACTTTACTCCCCTTGTGGAGGATATGGGAGGGCTTTTTATCTCAAAGGCCAGCCATGCTGCCCGCGTGGCGGTGGATGAGAAGGGCTGCATAGCGGCAGCGTACACGGTGATGGCAATGGCGGGAGCAGGCATGCCCCCTGAGGAGGAGATGGACTTTGTGCTGGACCGCCCGTTTATCTTTGTCATCACCAGCGACTCGGGGCTTCCCCTTTTTGCGGGGATCGTCAATGAGCCGTGATACAGTATCAACCCCGGAGCCTTAAAGCAACTGATTAGATGGAATGGGTGGACCTGTTTTTATGTTTGCTTATGGATATAGGAACAATATGCCTGTTCCAGCAGTTTAAAATCACAGCTATTCGCAACCAGTCCAGGGTTCTTCGCCAATAAGACCCGTTTATATGTACGTTCAGCTAAATGCCGGATGGTTTCCTGATTTTTGATGCAGTATCGGAGTTCCTGAGACAATAGAGCACGGTAAGCACGGTCAGGTTCGTCAGCGATAATTCGTACAGAAATTAACTCATTCGGGACGGGAAACATATAATTGAAGCGGAGAGAGCTGACCACCTGGCCATTGGCGGCTTTGATAAGAAAATTGTCTGGCTTTTGTTGTTTATAGGATGTAACCGGCACATAGTAGTTTATTTCGTTGATTTGCAGAACAACTCCGCAAAGGAATTTAGGCTTGCGCTGTGGGCCATAATCCATATGGGGGATGCGGCTAAAACCACGCTTTTCTTGTTCCACATTTTTCAAAAAACCTACATACTGCAAATCGATGGTATAAAAATTGAGCTTGTCCATAGCAACCTTTCTACATAAACAAGAGGGACGATGTCCATCGCCCCTCTTACCATTATAACCACCGTCAAGGCCGTGGTGCGCCAGTCATAGATGATCTGCTCTTGAAGCGGCAGGGCGCTTTTCATAGATGATCTGCTCTCAAAGCGGCAGAGCGCTTTTCGGTGAGTATTGCTACTCGACGTTATTATTATATATGGAAAACGAAAATGTGTCAATATCAAATTCGGTGAAGTGGAGGTCAAGACACAGCCCCAGGGCGGGAGCAGGCATGCCCCCTGAGGAGGAGATGGACTTTGTGCTGGACCGCCCATTTATCTTTGTCATCACCAGCGACTCGGGGCTTCCCCTTTTTGCGGGGATCGTCAATGAGCCGTGATACAGCGCTAACCTAAAGGTATAAACACGATAACTAAAGGGAACTTCCATGGAGGGCATATTTTTCTTATAATCAATGTATCACGATACAATATTAGCAGGAGGAAGGCAAATGCGCAGCATTTTTAGGATGCCTTCCGACGAATTGGCAGGT
>CAMTAF010000145.1 GCA_947066955.1 uncultured Hungatella sp. | reverse complement strand
AGCCGAAACAATGGGAGATACGGGAAATCAACGAGATAATGAACCAGTGCGTCACCGGCTGGAATTGTTTCTCCAACCCCCGGATGTTCGCCGGGTACGGCAGGCAGATTGCCTGAATCCTATGATAAAGCTATACGGAGAGTCAGATTTGTGGTATGATAATTCTGCAAGTCTGACTTTCCTTCTTTAAAAGGGAAGATTCCATGAGTGAGAAAAGAAGAGATAACCGCAATCGTATTTTGCGTGAGGGCGAGTATCAGCGCTCATTTGAGAAGAAATACAGGATATATAAGGAGTTATGAAAAATGATAAAAATACTTTTTATTTGCCAAGGCAGGATTTGTTGGTCATGGTAAAATTTTTATAAATCCATTGTTTTTTGTGTTTCTTACTCATTTTTACCAACGATTTACCAATATTTCTGGAGAGTCAGACTTGCAATTATTAAGCCAGAATGTTTTTCTGATAAATTTTACTGCATAAAATTGCGAGTACTCGCAAAAATTTTCATTAGACGTTGCAAAATTAAGCCGGAGAGGGTATAATACTAATGAAGGATTTTGCGAGTACTCGCAAAAATTTTCAGCAGAAAGAAGGAACATGATGTGGAAATCAAGAGAGACATCTATTTGTATAAACTTATCAATAAGAAACACAACGGACTTATCAAGGTAATAACCGGCATCCGTCGCTGCGGAAAATCTTACCTGTTGTTTAATCTGTTTAAAGCTCATTTGCTGGCAGAAGGAGTAGATGAACAACATATTATAGAAATTGCGTTTGATTCTTTTGAGAACAAGCGTTTTCGTGATCCGGAAGTTCTGTATCCCTATCTTAAGGAGAAGATTAAAGATGATGGAATGTACTTTGTGCTATTGGATGAAGTGCAGCTTTTGGGAGAGTTCGAATCTGTATTAAACAGCCTGATTCGTATGAAAAATGTGGATGTTTATGTAACAGGAAGCAATGCCCGTTTTTTGTCCAAGGATGTGATTACTGAATTTCGAGGCCGCGGAGATGAAGTGCATATGTATCCTCTCAGCTTTGCGGAATTTATCTCAGTCTACGCAGGGACGAAGCAGGACGGTTGGAACGAATATATGCTTTACGGCGGGCTGCCTCCCATCATGAATATTTTAGACCCGGAAGAAAAGATTAATTTCCTGAAGTCGTTGTTTGAGGAAACCTATATATCAGATATTGTAGGAAGGCATAATGTGCGCAATAGGGCAGAATTGGAGGAACTTCTGAACATTCTCTCGTCTGCCATCGGCTCACTTACAAATCCAGCAAAGTTGTCGGCCACTTTCAAAAACGTCAAGCAGAAAACTATCAGCAACACGACCATCAAAAGGTATATCGACTATTTTTGCGATTCCTTTCTGATTGACAGTGCTGTTCGATATGATGTTAAGGGCAAGAAGTATATTGATACACCAATCAAATATTACTTTACCGATTTGGGATTGCGTAATGCCCGCCTTAATTTCCGCCAATTGGAAGAAACTCATACTATGGAGAACATTATCTTCAATGAGCTGAAGATACGTGGTTTCAATGTAGATGTGGGAGTTATCACTTTGAATAAAACCAATGAAAAAGGTCACGGAATCCGTAAACAGTTGGAGATTGATTTTGTCTGCAATAAAGGCTCCAAGCGTTATTATATCCAGTCAGCCTATGCGATTCCGGATAGGGCAAAGATGGAACAGGAGCAGCGCTCTCTGATGTTGACTGGTGATTTCTTCAAAAAGATCATCATCACGAAAGATGCACCTGCACCGTATTACAATGAAGAGGGAGTGATGGTCATGAGTGTCTATGATTTCTTACTGAGCGAGGACAGTTTGGATAATTGATATACGGTTATAAAAAGAATTAATCCTGATGAATCAAATTATATTCCGTCACTTTTGCCATATATGGGTGTTATAATTGATGGAGTTGAAGAATGGGTAAAGGCGATTAATAACTCCAGTAAAGTGAAATTAGAGATACCGCTTTTTTCTAAATCGGGACAAGTTTATTATGAAAGTTTCCTGTATCTTGATAAAAACGGTATGCCGATGGTAGCCCATCATTGGGAGAAGTATTTCCAGCATATCAGGGAAAAGTATAATGGTATTTATAAGGTACAGCTCCCTGTTATCACCCCGCATGTAGCGCGGCATACTTTTTGTTCCAACATGGCAAAATCGGGAATGAATCCAAAGACTTTACAGAAGATCATGGGGCATAGCGATATCGGAGTTACTTTGAACGTATATACCCATGTGGACTTCGAGGATGTGCAAAAAGAGATGAAAGCGGTCTGCAATAGCTGAGTTGTAAAAAGTTGTAAAGTAGTAAAAAAGGGTCCGTTTTACAACTTTTGAAGCAGAAGATATGCAATTTTATGCCAGAATATACCGAAAAGATTGTAAAACAACAGGAAATGGGATGACCTGAAAATCCCGTAAAATCAAGGGAAAACCAGTATTTATAAGGAGTTGTGAGACTATGATAAAAGTGCTTTTTTTGTGCCACGGCAATATCTGCCGCAGCCCCATGGCAGAATATGTTTTCCGGGACATGGTTCAGCATACCTCCATCCCCACCGCCCCCTTCCCCGGGTTTTATATCGCCTCCGCCGCCACCAGCACGGAGGAGATTGGCAATCCGGTGCACAGGGGAACCAGGGATATCTTAGAGCGCCATGGCATTGACCCGTCAGAGAAGAGGGCCAGGCTGATGACATGGAGGGATTATGAGGAGTATGATTACCTCATAGGCATGGACCAGTGGAACCTTCTGAACATGCGGCGGATTGTGGGCAGAGACCCGGATGGCAAGATCTGGCGGCTGTTGGATTTTACCGACAGTCCCGGGGACATAGCGGATCCATGGTATACAGGGGACTTTGAGGCTACTTACAGGGATGTGCTCAGAGGCTGTGAGGGCCTTCTGAGGCATATTCTGGGAGAGGAAATTTACGGCAGCTGATCCCGCGGCGGGGCGGTGTGAATACAGGCAGAAAGGGGCATGGACTATGGAGTTATACCAACTGAAGTATTTTTTGTACGCGTCAAAATATGAGAACATTTCAAAGGCGGCCCAGGAGCTGAGGGTGGCCCAGCCCTCTATCAGCAAGGCCATCCGTTCCTTAGAGCGGGAACTGCAGGTGGCTCTCTTTGAGAGGAACGGCAAGAGGATCGAACTGACTTACGCCGGGCGGGTTCTCAGGGAGAATATATCCTCGGTGATCTGGCGGCTGGAGGAGCTTCCCGATGAGCTGCGGCGTCTGGGGCGGGAGATGGATATCATCAAGCTTAACGCTGTGTCCGCGGTGCCTCTTTTGGCGGATATCATCAAACAGTTTAAGGCAGAGGAGCCCAATGTAATGTTCGTTGTCACGGATCAGAGGGAGAAGACAGATTGGGATATCTGCATCTGCAGCGCGGAACCGGATCAGACCTACACCTACGGAAGGGAACTGCTGACGGAGAAGGTGTTTCTGGGAGTGCCGGAGGGGTCCTGGATCAGCGAGAGGGAAGAAGTGTCCCTGGAGGAGGTGAAAAAAGAGGATTTTATTATGCTTCCTCACGGAACCGTACTGCGGAAGCTGGCGGATATCCGGTTCAGAGAGCACCATTTTCTGCCAAAGGTGGCCATGGAGTGCGATTCTACCCACCTGGTGTGGAACCTGGTGAGCAACGGTATGGGAATCACCCTGTGGCCGGAGTACTCCTGGAGAAAGCACGCGGATGTGAAGCTGGTGGGGATCAAGGAGTCGGGCTTTTTCAGGTCGATTTTCCTGCTTCATCAGAGATTCGGGGAGATGTCGGCCATGGCATGGAAATTTTCCGAGTACGTAATTGAATATATGAAGGCCCTGGAGAAGAAGGCCGGGACAGACTGATTTCACTTATTCTTTTTGAGAATATACGACATTCGAATGTTGTATTGGACAGAAAAGTGAGCATTTTTTATAATTATACATAAAGCATAGGCAAAAGCTTCTATTTGAATATGGAGTGTTCTAGATAGCGGGTACGAGGATGTATCTGACTGGCGGACGATGTTCCATGGGCAAATAGAGGCTTTTACTTTAATGCCATAGGTGTTCGCTGTAGGCGGACACATGGCCATTGAAAAAATACATAGAAAAAACATATCGCGGAGGTGATCAGTTTTGAACCTAATGAAGGAGACAGACCGGATCCTGGCGGAAAACCTGGCAGAGTCCATTATGAAGGACTATGAGGCCTGCGGCATCGCGGCGGCAGTGATTGACGGGAAGGGCAACACCCTGTATGAGAAGTTCTGGGGCGCGGCGGATCTGGAATCTAAGAAGGAGATCAACGGGGACACCATTTTCGGCCTGGCGTCGGTGACCAAGTCTTTTACCTGCCTGGCTGTTATGCAGTTGGCCGAGGAAGGAATCATAGGTCTTGACGACCCGGTCAGCCGGTACATCCCTGAGTTTACCAACAAGAACCAGAAGACCGTGACCATCCGCCACCTTATGAGCCACTGCGGCGGGTTCTTCCCCCTCCCCCGGATCCTGGTAGGGCAGGTGGCGGAGAGCCTGGGGCTTAAGGAGTCGGAGACAGGGGATTTTGCTTACAATGACGCCATTGCCTCAGAGGGAGTGCGGCTGGTGGCGGAACGCTTAGATGAGCAGACCATGGAGCACGGCCTTAACGGGGAGCCGGGAGAGTATTTAAGCTACTGCAATGACGGCTTCGGGCTTTTGTCAGACATTATCCGCAGATACGGCGGGGAGCCTTCCTACGCAGACTATCTGCTGAAGCATATATTGAGGCCATTAGGCATGGAGCGCAGCTTCTGCGATTTCGTCAGGCCCTCCCAAGATGACAACGCGGCCACCCTGTACAAGAAGGTGGACGGGGTTATGAAGGGCCACAGGGATTACCATGACAACGCTTTTGTGCTCAATGGCGGCGGGGCCATGAAGTCTACTTTGAATGACTTAAAAAAGTATCTGGCCATGTATTTAAATGAAGGCAGGGCCCTAAACGGCGCCAGGCTTTTAAGCCAGAGGGGAATCCGGGAGATGTGCAAGCCCAGGCAGCCCTACGGCGCTTTCGGGTATTATGGCTACGGCCTTTCCATAAAGCAGATGGACGACTTAAAGGTGGTGGAGCACGGCGGAAGCCTTCCGGGCGTCTCCTCCAACATCGCCTGGTCCTACGAGGCCGACACCGCGGTGATCATCCTGTGCAACACCTCGGGAGTCCCTGTGCGCGTGATCTCCGATGCCCTGATGAAGGCCTGCAACGGGAGAAACCCTGTGGAGAAGAGAGATGTGTGGCAGGAGACCTCCTGGTCCCGGGAGACTTTGGAGGCAGCGGCAGGAACCTATGTGTCCGGGGAGGGGACAGAGGCGGAGATCTACATACGGGAGGACGGCAGGCCCGGAGTCCGGGAGGATGGGAAAGAAAAGCTTTTGATTCCCGTGAGCCCCTGTTCTGCCATTATCCGCAACAAGTACTCGGACCTGTTTGTAAAGCTGATCCAGAGCGAAGAGCGGGGGATTTACGCTGTCGCTTACGGCAGCAGGCTGATCCCCAGGAAGACCTCTTAAGGCCTTTAAGACCAGTGTGTGTCTCAGAAAGGAAGATGTAAAAATTGCCAGATCCCTACACCATACAATGCTGCATAAGATCTGTCCGGAGGGCTTTTGTCACGGCGGCGGTCATCTTTGCCCTGCGGCGCCGGTGGACCTTTGTGGGCCTTTCCGATGCCTGCGCCCTGGCGGGAATCCTTTTCCTGATCACAGCCCTGTTCCGGCTGGCCAGGTGGCTTAGATTTTACGATCTGGTGATCTATGGATTCCAGAAGTTCAAACAACTCTGGAAGAACGAGAATTTTCTGGACACTCCCGCCACTAGCTACGGAGCCTTTGTGGAGAGCAGGCGGTACGAGAAAAATTTTGGCGAGACTTTTATCGCGGCCATATGCATGTTCGCATGTTCAGCCCTGATATTAGCTATATAGGAGGAAGGCAGGAAGGCAAACGCGCAGCGTTTTTAAGATGCCGTCCGACGACCTGGCAGGTTCCGCGTGAGCGGAGCGTGCCGTCACCCTAAATAAAGAGGAGGAAATGTAATGAGAAAGACCAGAAAGACCATGCTGATTCTTTTGTCAGCAGCCATGATGGCCGGCGCTGTAAGCGGCTGTTCAGGATCTTCATCGAAACCTGAGGAGAGCATTGAGTTTACGGAGGCGCCGTCAACAGAAGCCCCCACCACCCAGGCGGCAGGAGGCGAGACCACGGCGGCGGGAGGCGAGACCCAGGCTCCGGAGGCCGCGGACCCCAACGGCGACAAGCCCACCGATGAGGGCTATGGCATCTTAAGGGAGGCCAGCGTCAACAAGATCGGCTCCTTAAACCCCCTGACCTACATTAACTCTTACTCTTCCACGCAGATTAAGAGAAGCTCCATGATCCTGTACACCTATTTCCCCAATGAGGATTACACCTTCTGCGACTTAAGCGGCGAGCTGGCGGCGGAAGATCCCATCCAGGTAGACGACGAGGGCAAGGTGTGGCAGATCAAGATCCGCGACGGCGTGGTGTGGGAGAACGGCGATGACCTGGATGCCAACGATGTGTACTACACCTGGAGAATGATCCTGGATCCCAAGCTTGCCAACTTAAGAGCCAGCAACTTTGCCAAGGATGTTATCGAGATCGAGAATGCCATGAACTACTTTGAGGGCAAATGCGACTGGGAGGAGGTAGGCTTAAAGCTTATCGACGACAACACCCTGGAGATTCACACGGTGTCAAACCATGACGCCAGAGAGATCATGACTCACCTGGCGCACCCGGCCAACTGCATTGTCAATGAGGAGTACTATGAAAAAGGCATGAACGCGGACCGCACCGAGACCCTCTACGGCACCAGCCTGGAGTACTGGATTTCCTCTGGCCCGTTCCTGGTAGAGTCCTGGACCAATGACGCGGAGATCACCTTTAAGAAGAACCCCAACTATGTGTTCAAGGACAAGATCTGGCTGGCAGGGATCAACATCAAGGTTGTGGAGGACTCAAGCACCCAGATGCAGCTCTTTGACAACGGCGAGATCGACTATGTGAAACTGAACGCGGAGACATTCCTCCAGTATGAGGAGGACCCCAGGGTTCTGTTCTCCCCGGCCAACTCTGTGAGACATATAACCTTTAACACCATCAACCCCAATCAGCCTATCCTGGCCAACGAGAAATTCCGCCAGGCCCTGTTCTACGCCACAGACAGGGAGACCATCTCCAAGATGATCAAGGAGGATCCGGCAGATTACATCGTGCCCACCACCCACATCATTGATCTGGAAAAGGGCATAAGATTCAGGGATACCGAGGAGGGCAAAGCTAACACCCACGAGAACTACGGCTATGACCCGGAGAAGGCGAAACAGCTGTTTGAGGAGGCCCTGGCGGAAGAGGGAATCGATAAGGTGACCACCACCATGATCTACAATGACGCCGCTCCCCAGACCGTTGTAAGCGAGTTCTTACAGCAGAGCTGGCAGCAGGCCCTGGGAGACAAGTTTGAGTTAAAGCTTCAGGCCATGCCGTCCTCACAGAGAGGCGACCTGATGAGAAGCTGGGCCACCAAGCCGGACTGCTATGAGATCAGCTGGGGCGGCTGGGTCAGCACGGACCTGATGCCGTGGAACGCTTTTAAGTACTGGACAACCTACTACTCCGCCAAGAATGAGCCTTACTTAAGCGAGGAGTTTGACGAAGTTTTTGACGCCGCCAACTTCGGCGAGGACCGCTTCGAGGATGGAGTGAGGCTGAAAGAAGTGGCCCAGATGGAGCAGATGCTCATCGAGCCCGCCATCATCCTTCCGGTGACAGAGTCCCTGGACAAATACTTAAAGGCTGACCGGGTGGAGCTGACCATGAAGAACTGGGCCAACCGCGTTGAGTGGGGATGGGATTATTCCAAGATCACGGAGTAACACCATCCGCCCGCGATCTTTAAGAGAACCGGCAAAAGGCTGCAGGGCTACGGCCTGTAGCCTTTTGCGTTACCTATGTTAACCAACGAGAAGGGGGAAATGAATGTTTCGATACATACTAGACCGGATCATAGCGATGTTTATCACCCTGTTCATCATCGTGTCGATCGCATTTATGGTGGTGCGGCTTATGCCCGGAAGCGTGTATGAGATGGGGGGCGATCTGTCTCAGACAGTTATTGACGCCCTGAACGCTAAATACCATTTTGATGAGCCCATCATCAAGCAGTACGGATATTTTCTGGAAAATATTTTCCTTCACTGGGATTGGGGGACCTCCGCTAAGATGAGGCCCAATGTGCCTGTGTTTGATATTCTGCGGGACCGGATTCCCATCACCCTGCAGATCAACTTAATCTCTCTGTTCGCGGCGCTGCCGGTGGGTATGGCCGCCGGAATCCTGGCCGCCATCAGGAAGAATACCATTGTGGACCATCTGGTCTCTCTCATGGTGGTCCTGTTCATTTCCATACCGTCTTTCGTGTTCGCGGCAGGCCTTCAGTACTTTTTAGGTTTTAAAAGCGGCGCTTTTCCCATTATTTACAATGTGTCCGCAAAAGGGGTTCTCAGGTGGAAATCCATGTTCATGCCGATCCTGGCCCTGTCCTTTGACCCCATCGCCCGGGTGGCCAGATACTTGAGGGCGGAGCTGGCAGAGACCATGAACTCGGAATTCATGCTTCTGGCAAAGACAAAAGGCCTGACCTACGCCCAGAGCACCATCCGCCATGGACTGCGCAACTCCATGGTGCCCCTGATGAATATCATTATCCCCATGTTTGCCAATGTGCTGGGAGGCTCCCTGGTTGTGGAGAGCATCTTTTCCGTGCCCGGCATGGGCGGGCTGATGGTGGACTCCATCAATGCCAGCGACCATATGCTGACTGTGGCGATCCTGATGTTCTATTCCCTGATATCTCTGATCACAGTGCTGATCGTAGATATTTCCTACGGAATTGTTGACCCGAGAGTACGGATGGGAGGGGAGAAATAATGGTATTTTACGAAAATGATAAAGAGAAATATGATGCCATATCAAAGGATTTGTTCCGTCTGGTGCAGAAGGACGAGGAGATCCACGATGTGGAGTTTAAGACAAAACCCATCGGATTTTTTATGGATGTGTGGCTTCGGTTCGTGAAGAACAAGGCGTCCGTGGTAGCTGCCGTGATCATCATGATTATCGCGTTTTTCGCGGTGTTCGGGCCCGGCATGAACGAGTACCGCTACGACGAACAGCACACGGACCGGATCAATATGCCGCCTAAGATCCCCTTTATCGCCAAGATGGATATCGGGATATTTGACGGCGGATTTACCCTTGAAAACAGAAAATACGACAACATAAGCGACACGGAAAAGTACCCGGAAGGGTCTATCTTAGGAATCCTCAACCCCAGGCTGGTGAGCGGGGAGAGGATCGTGGACGTGGAGGTTGATTATTATAAGTATATGGGGATGGATGACGACGAGTGCTTCTGGTTCGGAAGCGATTATCTGGGCAGGGATATCTGGACCAGGATGTGGCGGGGGGCCAGGGTCTCCCTGATCATCGCCATTGTGTCGGTGTGCTGCAATGTGATCATCGGCGTGGTCTACGGCTCCATCTCCGGTTACTACGGCGGCAAGGTGGACATGGTGATGATGCGCGTCACGGAGATCATCAACGCCTT
>CAMTAF010000144.1 GCA_947066955.1 uncultured Hungatella sp. | reverse complement strand
AAGTATTGATTTTTCAAGGTTCAACACATCAAAACGGTGTGGGAAGTTTGAGTTTATAATTTCATCAAGGTCAAGATATTTAATCCTATTATCATTCTCTTGTTTATATCTGATCCCATAATATTCAAACAAACGTTTTTGCCACGGATAGCAACCAATATGCTTTTCCAAGTTTTTCCACTCATTCTCCACTAATTTATTCTCATCCCTTAGTTTCTTTAACATTTGCGGATATTCAATTTTGTAAAAGCTCTCACTATAACAGATCGGGAGAATCAATTTATCCAAGGCCACTGCCATGCCAAACTCGTAAAATACATTTGGATTCTGTCTGGATACATCCACAATAACAAGATCCGCTATCTGCATCTGCTGGCAAATTCGACTGCAAATTACATAATTAGATGCTGGATCTGAATCCGATCGGATCACTCTTACTCTTCCAACCTTATCCAGTACTCGCCCGTTAGCCATTGGCTTTTCCGGATCTACACTAGCAAAACAATAAAGATGGTGTTCCTTTTTATCCAAATACAAATACTTATGTAATGATTGGATAAACGGCTCAATACGCCACTTGTACACAACATCTGACATATCAGAAAAATCCATAATCACAAAGGCAGTAATAGTAAGTGGCTCTATTTCCTGTTTTTTCCCTATACATTCCTGCTTTTGTGTCTTCTGGGCAGATTTTCCCCATCTCTTAATCTGGCTGTTCCTTTCTCTTTGGATATTTGTCTTTTGCGAACAATATTCTCCGGTCATAAAGCAACGTCTGGTATGCAAGCTTGTTTCAGTAGAAATATAACACTCCGATTTACAATCATTAGTTGACATCCACTAAGCCACCTCCTTATATAATCCCTCTCATTCTTCAAATAGAAAACAACAATAGTTAAAATATCCTTTATTTTTAATGATTCTACGCAATTATATTATAACTTTCTTAAAACATTATTTTCAATCAGTGTCTGCTTTCACAAAAATACATATATAATAAAAGGGTTATACCACTTTTATTGACTAAAAACTGATTTTTCTAATCTTGCAGAGCAAACAATGAGGAAATCTTGAATTGATAGATATATCGACAAATTTATTAATTCAATTATATTCCAACAGGTTATTTAGGCATTCTATTACAAAAATATTTAGAAATTGCATACATTACCTTCCATGTTCGTATGATGCAATATGTTATCATTCCCCCTACTTCTATAACTACTGGATACGCCACGATAAAAAGCTGGGAGTCATAATTGCTATGACTTCCAGCTTTTGAGGGGACGCAATGGTATTAAGATATATTATATACAAATAATTCCTAATTATATTTTTTGCATATTTATAAATATTAATACAATCACCAATTAAAACTATTTTCTCGTTAATATTACTATGTGCTTAATAAGATCCTCATTTTGATGTAATTGTTATTGTTTGAAACTCCACAATTTTTCATCAAATTTATTATTCCAACGCTTCAAATTTGTCCGTCTCGCACCAATACATATAATATATCCATTTCATACAAACACATCACTACAATTATAGTACATCAAATACACCGGCACTCCCCTACAACACACATCCGAAAACACATGTAAAAACGAATCCTTTTTAAACCTATTAAGCCTATACTTTCTTAATTATTTCGCATTACTCTAAGCAACCGCCGTACACTATAAATCCATGACCTACAAGCACAAAAAACCACCACACAAACCTCCCCAAATGCAAAGTTTGCAATTCGGGTTTGTGTAACGGGTTTTACACAAATCACTACACAAATTACTACACAAATTTAATACCAGACCACACAAATTAGCACCATCCTATAACACCCACAAAAAAACCCGGAACCCCTGATTTTATGCGGGTTTCCCGCATATATCAGGGGTTCCGGGTTAAAGGTTGCAAATGGGCTTACATTCCCATCTGCTTTGCCACTTCCTCAGCAAAATTCTCTTCCTTTTTCTCCAGTCCCTCGCCTGTCTCGAACCGAACGAACTTCTTAATCTTAATATTCGCCCCGTTCTCCTTAGCCACAGCCTTCACATACTGATCCACGGACTGCTTGCCATCCTCTGCCTTCACATAGACCTGATCCATGAGGCAGATCTCTTTCAGCTCCTTGTTGATTCTTCCCTGAATCATGCCTGCGATCACTTTCTCCGGCTTGGAGGCTTCCTTGGGATCGTTCTGGATCTGAGCCATGAGAATTCCCTTCTCATGCTCAATAAACTCTTCGCTCACTTCACTTCTGTCTGTATACATAGGCTTCAAAGCCGCAGCCTGCATAGCCACGTTCTTAGCCATCTCTCTCACCGCGTCGTTGACAACATCTGTCTCCACATCAATCAGGACGCCGATCTTACCGCCGCCGTGGATATAAGAAGCCACAAAGCCGTTCTCCTCAACCACCTGCTGGAACCTTCTGATATTCATGTTCTCACCGATGATAGAAATCTGGGAAGACAATGCTTCCTTAACGGTCATAGACGGATCTTTAGCCCATGTCTCGGCCATAAACGCGTCAATGTCCGCCGCAGTGGTCACCAGGGCCTGAGCCGCCACATCTGCCGCATAATTCTGAAACTTCTCGTTCTTTGCCACAAAGTCGGTCTCCGCGTTAACCTCCACTACGACGGCCTTCTTGGCGTCATCGGTGAGAGCAGTTACCACGATACCCTCTGCCGCGATGCGGCCTGCCTTCTTGGCTGCGCCTGCAAGTCCTTTTTCTCTTAAGAACTCAACCGCTTTATCCATATCGCCGTCAGTAGCCGCAAGAGCCTTCTTGCAGTCCATCATCCCTGCACCGGTCATTTCTCTCAATTCTTTTACCATTGCTGCTGTCACTGCCATAATTAATTCCCTCCGATTATTATTAAAATGCTCCAATCCGTTATTCACAGATTGAAGCATCCTCTCTGCATTAAGCCTCTACAGTTTCCTCTGCTTCTGCTGTCTCTTCAAATCCCTCGTAAGCTTCCTCTGCTTCACCCTGGTTTGCCCTGGTTTGCCTCAATCACTGCGTCTGCCATCTTCGCGACAATCAGCTTCACTGCCCGGATGGCATCGTCATTGCCCGGAATCACATAGTCCAGCTCTTCCGGATCACAGTTTGTATCACAGATACCGATCAGCGGGATGCCAAGAGTATGCGCTTCCTGTACGCAGATTCTCTCCTTCTTGGGATCTACAATAAAGATAGCGTCGGGAATCCTCTTCATCTCCTTGATGCCGCCTAAGTTCTTCTCTAACTTCTCCCACTCTTTTCTGATCTTGATGACTTCCTTCTTGGGCAGTACGTCAAATGTACCATCCTCGGACATGGTTTCAATCTCTTTCAGTCTCGTAATTCTGCTCTGAATCGTCTTGAAATTAGTCAGCATGCCGCCCAGCCATCTCTCGTTCACATAGAACATGCCGCAGCGCTCTGCCTCGGTCTTGATGGCATCCTGAGCCTGTTTCTTGGTTCCCACAAAAAGGATGGTGCCGCCGTTGGCAGCGATATCGGCAACTGCCTGATAAGCCTCATCTACCTTGCCCACAGACTTCTGCAGGTCAATAATGTAGATACCGTTCCTCTCTGTGTAGATGTAAGGAGCCATCTTGGGGTTCCATCTTCTTGTCTGGTGTCCGAAATGCACACCTGCTTCCAAAAGCTGCTTCATAGAAATAACGCTCATGTTATTACCTCCGTGTGGTTTTTTCTTCCGTCTGCATCTTATGCTTCCTTGGGGACCTTCATCCCGGGCACCGCCCTCGGAATCAACAGACGTGATTTTTGTCAGCGCTACAAGCATAGCATAGAAATTTTTACAATGCAAGCCTTTTTAAGGAAATCACTTCAAATTTCTGTTTTCAATTTCTGTTTTCGATCAAAATATAGTTTGACTCGCCCCCCTGTTTTCCGTATAATAGACTTGTGACAGTATACGGACACCTATTGTATTTTCAAGACGCTTATCAATTACTTACAGACAGGAGGACTACTTGATACCTTACACACAAAAATACCTTCTGGACCACCCCGTCTCTTTTACTCCCATGGGAGAGGTCGCCGGTTTTTCCGTGCGGCCGGGTTTGTTTGACGTCAATGGAGCCATGGCGCTTCCTAACGGAGTGAATTTTACCGTTCACACCCACAGCGGCACATCCTGCGAACTTCTGCTGTTCCACCGCGACGAGGAGGAACCTTTCGCTATCCTTCCATTTCCGGAATCTTACAAGATCGGGGATGTCTATTCCATGATCGTGTTTGGATTGGACATCGAAACATTTGAATATGCCTATCGGATCGACGGGCCCTACGCGCCTGAGGAGGGAATGCTCTTTGATAAACGCACCATCCTCCTTGATCCTTATGCCATGGCGGTCACTGGACAAGATTCCTGGGGAAAGAAGAAAAAGAAAAATTACCACGCCCGGGTGATACAGGACGTCTTCGACTGGGGGGATGCGCCTCAGTCCGCCAAAGAGATGTGCGACCTGATTATTTACGAGCTGCATGTGAGGGGCTTCACCCGCCATCCCTCCTCAGGCGTGGCGCACAAAGGCACCTTTGAGGGCCTGAAAGAAAAGATCCCTTATTTAAAGGAGCTGGGGATCAACGCTGTGGAGCTGATGCCTGTATTTGAATTTGATGAAAACATGAACTCCCGCATGGTAGACGGCAAGAGGCTTCTGGATTACTGGGGGTACAACACGGTCAGTTTTTTTGCCCCTAATGCCAGCTACGCGGCTTCTGCCGAATATAACAGGGAGGGGGCGGAGTTAAAAGAGCTGATCAAAGCTCTCCACGACAATGACATTGAAGTCATACTGGATGTTGTATTCAACCACACTGCCGAGGGCAATGAACAGGGGCCTGTCTTCTGTTTTAAAGGGTTGGACAACAAGATGTATTATATGCTGACACCTGACGGCAACTACTATAATTTCAGCGGCTGCGGCAACACCTTAAACTGCAACCATCCCATTGTCCAGCAGATGATCCTGGAGTGCCTGCGCTACTGGACCATCAATTTCCGCGTTGACGGGTTCCGATTCGACTTAGCCAGCATCCTGGGGAGAAATGAGGACGGTTCTCCCATGAACAACCCTCCTCTCTTAAAGAGCCTGGCTTACGACCCTCTCTTAAGCAATGTAAAGCTCATCGCCGAGGCCTGGGATGCCGGCGGCATGTACCAGGTAGGCAGCTTTCCCGCCAACAAGCGGTGGGCCGAATGGAACGGGAGGTACCGGGACAGCCTCCGCTCTTTCCTGAAAGGAGATTTTCACTCTGCCTGGACGGCTGCCTGGAGCGTCTCCGGCTCCGGTGATCTCTACGGCGGTTTTTACACGGATTACAAGGGAAATTACGCCGGCTACAACTCCTGCATCAATTTCCTCACCTGTCACGACGGCTTCACCATGTACGACCTGTACGCCTACAACACAAAGCACAATGAGCTCAACGGCTGGAACAACACCGACGGGACCGATGACAACCGAAGCTGGAACTGCGGTATTGAGGGGGATACCGATGACCCGGAGGTGTTAAGCCTCCGCTTCCGCATGATTCGCAATGCCTGCGCCGTCCTCATGTGCAGCCGGGGAACCCCCATGTTCCTGGCCGGGGATGAGTTCGGCAACACTCAGTTCGGCAACAATAACCCTTATTGCCAGGACAACGAGATCTCATGGCTGGACTGGGGCCTGCTGGAGAAGAACCGGGAGCTCTTTAAGTTTTTCCAGTTCATGATCGCCTACCGCCATGAGCATACCGTCATCCGGCGGAAGCTTCCGGATTCTATCTGCGGCCTGGAGAGCCTCCGCACCCACGATACGGATGCGGACAGATGCAGCATCCCGCCGGGCGCAAAGACCATTTGTGTCAGCTTTGCCGGCTATGACAGAGCCAAGGGCCACGATGACCTGGTTTATGTCTCCATCAACGCCAACTGGGAAGATACCCTCATCACCCTGCCCAATCTGCGCCACCGGGGAGCCTGGTATCTCAGTGTCAACACCTACGGGGACGGTTACGGCCGCTACACTTACCCTGCGGGGGAGGAGGTGCGCATCGACGGCACCTTCATCATGCGCCCCCGCTCCGTGGCTGTTTTTACGGGAAGACCCTTTCTGGAGCAGCGCCGCTCCAACTGAGCGCCGGCGGCCACATTTCCTTTCCGCCCCGTGTGCAGTCGAGTAGGGGAGGCTTTTCCCCTACTCGCCGCGCTGGGGCGGGGCCGCGCAAGCGGCCACATTTCCTTTCCGCCCCATGTGCATAAAAAGGTCAGAGATCCCACAGGAACCTGCCTGTATGGGGATCTCTGACCCTGGCGTCTGCCAAAACATGGAAAATCTGTTCTTTAGTCCAACTCTCTCAGCCCTGTATATAATTCATAATATCTCCCTTTCATCTCCAGAAGCTCATCGTGGTCTCCTCTCTCAATGATCTCCCCCTGCTCCAGCACCATGATGGCGTTGGCATTGCGCACAGTGGACAGGCGGTGGGCAATGACAAATGTGGTCCTGTCCGCCATGAGACGGTCCATGCCGTGCTCGATATGCTTTTCTGTCCTTGTGTCCACGGAGCTTGTGGCTTCATCCAGAATCAGCACAGGAGCCTTTGAGATGGCGGCCCTGGCAATATTGAGAAGCTGCCTCTGCCCCTGGCTTAAGTTCGCCCCGTCTCCCTCCAGCATGGTGTCATATCCCTGTGGGAGGCGCATGATAAAGGAGTGGGCGGATGCGGTCTTTGCCGCCTGCACTACCTCCTCGTCTGTAGCATCCAGCCTTCCGTAGCGGATATTCTCCCGGACCGTCCCTGTAAAAAGATGGGTGTCCTGAAGCACCATGGCGATATTCTGTCTCAGACTGTCTCTCTTGATATGACGGATATCCACTCCGTCAATGGTGATGCTTCCTGACTGAATATCATAAAAACGGTTTAGCAGGTTGGTGATGGTGGTCTTGCCCGCGCCTGTGGATCCTACAAAAGCAATCTTCTGCCCAGGCTTCGCGTACAGGCTGATATCTTTTAAAATCACCTTTCCGGGACGGTAGCCAAATGTCACATGGTCCAGAATCACATGCCCTTTCATGGGCTCTGGCACCGCCGCGTCTTTATCGTCTTCCTGTTCCGGCTCCTGATCCATAATGGCAAACACCCTCTCCGCCCCGGCGAGAGCCGAAAAGACATTGCCGATCTGCATGGATATCTCATTGATGGGCCTGCTGAACTGCCTGGAAAAATTTAAAAATATGGTCAATCCCCCTACGTCAAAGTTTTTCCAAACGCACAGGAGCCCTCCGATACAGGCTGTCAGGGAATAGTTCACCTGGCTTAAATTTCCCATAACAGGACCCATGATCCCCCCGAAAAACTGGGCTTTTATCTGATTGTCTCTTAAATCCTTGTTCAGGATCCCGAACTCTTCTTTAGCAGTCTCCTCATGGCAGAACACCTTTACCACCTTCTGCCCAGTGATCATCTCCTCCACATAACCGTTGACCGCTCCCAGGGAAGTCTGCTGGGCCGAGAAATATTTCTGGCTCCTTCTGGCAACAGCTCCCCCTGCCTTCATCATTACAGGAACCATAACGAGAGTTACCGCGGTGAGATAAATGTTGGTGTAGATCATGAGAGCCAGGGTTCCCACAATGCTCAGAGCTCCGGAAAAGAGCTGCACCAGGGTGCTGGAGAGCATCTGCCCCACTGTGTCCACATCATTAGTAAACCGGCTCATAAGATCTCCGTTGCTGTTGGTATCATAGAACCGCACCGGGAGGGCCTGCATCTTGACAAACAGATCGTTTCGGATCTTCTGGAGGGCATTCTGGGCCACTGTGAGCATAACCTTTGCCTGGGCGTAGTTGGCCGCCACCCCTGCTCCGTAGACCAGGGCCATGACCACAAGCGCCCTGAAAAGTCCGGCCGCGTCTCCCCTGCTTCCATCCACGGGGACAATATATTGGTTGATGATGGGCCTGAGCATGTAAGACCCTGCCAGGGAGGCTGCTGTGTTTACTATGACACAGAAGAAAGCCAGCCCCAGCTTCGCCTTATCCCCGGCCAGGTAGGAAAGGAGTCTCTTTACAGTGGCCCTGCTGTTTTTCGGAGTTCCTTTTGCCAGGCTCCTGCGCCTTCCCGGGCCTCCGGGACCAGGCCCCATATGGCCTCTGGATGGCGGTACTGCCCTTCCGTACCTCTTTTTCAGGCTCTCCAGCCTTTTGTCGTCACCCATCACGCTCCCACCTCCTTCTCACGGTCCCTCTGGGAATAATAGATCTCCTGGTAAGCTTTGCAGTGTGCCATCAATTCTTCATGGCTGCCGGCGCCGATGATCTTTCCTTCATCAAGAACCAGGATCAAATCTGCCCCCTCCACGGAACCGATCCTCTGGGCAATGATAATCTTCGTAGTATCTTTTAATGTTGTGGCAAAACACTCTCGGATCCTGGCCTCCGTGGCAGTGTCCACGGCGCTGGTGCTGTCATCTAAAATCAGGATCTTCGGCTTCTTTAAGAGAGCTCTGGCAATGCAGAGCCTCTGCTTCTGCCCCCCTGACACATTGACGCCTCCCTGCCCCAGATCTTTCTGGTATCCTTCCGAGAAGGACATGATAAATCCGTGAGCCTGGGCGCTCTCTGCTGCCTGCCGCAGCACCTCCTCGTCGGCCTCCTCGTCGCCCCACTTCAGATTCTCCTGGATCGTACCGGAAAACAGCACATTTTTCTGAAGAACCATACCCACTCCCTCCCTTAAGTTCTTAAGAGAGTAATCCCTCACATCCACGCCGTCCACCAGCACCTGTCCCTCTGTCACGTCATACAGTCTGGGAATCAGCTGCACCAGGCTGGTCTTGCCGCTTCCCGTAGCCCCGATGATCCCCACGGTCTGTCCCGGAAGCGCCGTAAAGCTGACGTGCTCCAGCACCTTTTCCCCTGCTTCCCAGTGGTAGCTGAAGGCGACATCGCGAAACTCCACCTTTCCTTTTTCCACTGCGAGATCTTTTCTGGCAGCATTCTCGTCCGTCAGATCGATCTCCGTGTCCATAACCTCGTTGATTCTTTTAACGGAAGCCATGGCTCTGGAGCTCTGGAGAAATACCATGGAAACCATCATTAAGGACATGAGAATCTGAACAATGTAGGTGGTAAATGCTGTGAGATCTCCCACCTGCATATTTCCGGCAATGATGATATTGCCTCCGTACCACACCACCGCCAGAGTGGTAATATTCATGGCCAGGGTCATCACCGGCATGGTCATGATCACGATCTTCATGGCATTTAAGCTGCTCTCTTTCAGATCCTGGTTCATTCCCCGGAACTTTTCCTCCTCAAAATCCTCCCGGACAAAGGATTTGATAACCCTCACATTGGTCAGGGATTCCTGGATGCCGGAGTTGAGCCGGTCCAGTTTTTTCTGCATTACCGTAAACCTAGGAAAAGCGGTCTTTAATATAAGAAAGATTGCCAGCGTCAAAAACGGGATCACCACAAGGATCACCATGGCCAGCCTGGTATTCATCAAAAAGGCCATGATTAAGGCGCCGATGAGCATGCCCGGGGCCCGGAACATCATCCTCAGTCCCATCGTGGTTACGTTCTGCACCTGCTGGATATCGTTGGTGAGCCGTGTCACCAGAGATCCTGTGCTGTACTGGTCAATATTTTTGAAAGAAAAGTTCTGCACCTTGGCAAATAAATCCTGCCTCAAATCGCTGGTAAAGCAGATAGACGCTTTTGCGGAAAAATAAGCGCCGCCCACTCCTCCTAATGCCATCAGCATGGCGAATACTACCATTACCGCCCC
>CAMTAF010000143.1 GCA_947066955.1 uncultured Hungatella sp. | reverse complement strand
TCATAGTGCTCCCCATTATCCTCCCCGCACCTTGAAAGATACTCCTGATACTCCCCGGACTCCCTGGCCTTTAAAGTCACCGGAATATAGCCCTCTGTCTCAGAGTAGGCGATCTGGACCTTGTCCGTCAGGAGATACTGGGCAAACAGCCAGGAGGCCAGCACTTCCTGGGGATTTTCCTTGTTAAAGATACACACGGAGGGCCCCTGGGATATCATCGCCGGCTGGCTGGGATTGATCTGCGGAACCGGCATGACCACTGTCTCAAATTCCACGATCTTGTCCGGGCTGATGTCACACAGCGGCGCCTCCGTCCCCATCCAGGTGGCTCCGGCAGTGGAATCCACGGCAAAGATGCACTGCCCCGCGTTCAGAAAATTAGCCGGATAGCTGGAGATCTTGAAGGTGGAAAACGCGCCGCTCCCCCCATACTGTCCCACGGTTTTCAACAGTTCCCTGGCCGTATCGTTAAACAGCAGCACCTCGCCGCTGTCCGTGGAATACCCTGCCCCGCTCTGCCGCAGCAGCTGGATCATCATGTTGTCCGTAGACTTATAAATAAAGGGAATCATCACCTTCTGTCCGTTTACTATGAAATTTCCCTCCCCATCCTGTTCCATGGCGGCCTGGGAAACCTCCCACACAAAATCCCAGGTCAGAACCTCCGGCAGACTGTAGCCCAGCCTCTCCACATAAGTCTTATTCACATAACAGGCCTCCGTGGAGCGCATATAGGGGATTCCATAGGTATGCCCCCCAAAGGAACACTCCTCCAGAAACTTTGGAACAATCTCCTGGACGCCGGGAGAGTCAAATCTCACCTGGCTCCCTCCCAGGCCATATTCCTCATCCGCAAACAGATCCTCCAGAGGAACCACCTGATTGGCCCCTGTCAAGTAGGTGGCAATATGGTCCGGGTATGTGATGCACACATTGGGGGTGGTGTTGGTAGCGATATTGGTGATCACATCATTGTAAATCTTTCCGTAATCCGTGTACAGCCGCAGATTCACCGTGATGTTGGGATAAATCTCCTCAAAATCACGGATTGCCTCCTCGTAGATGGCTGTCTGGGTCTTGTTTGTATCATTTTTTGCCCAGAACGTAATCTCATATTTCTGGGAATCATTAAACTCCTCCGGCACCTGAAACGGGTGCAGTCCCTCCTGGCCATGGCATCCGGCGAGAAAAAGAATCATGCCTGCAGACGCGGCGGCCCAACAAAGACGTCTCATCCTTTTATCCCTCCTCTTGACACGCCATCCATAATCTTTCTCCGAAACGCCAAAAACAAAACAATCAAAGGCGCCGAGATCACAACCACGGCCGCCATCATGGCTGGGATATTTTCACGGCCAAAACCATTTTCACGGATCTCCTGGATGCCGTTGGACACCAGATAGTATGCCTGATCGTCCGTGATCAGGCGGGGCCACACATACGAATTCCAGCACTCGATGATCTTTAAGATGGTTATGGTCACAAGGGTAGGCTTTGAAATGGGTATCATCACCTTTATCAGATACTTCAGATCCGACGTCCCGTCAACCTTTGCCGCCTTGTACAAGCTGTCCGGTATCTGCTCAAAATTTTCTTTCAGCAGATAAATATAAAACACGGACATGACCGAAGGGAGGATCAGCCCCTGAAATGTATTGCGCATATTCAGCTCCGTGACTGTCACAAAATTGGTGACCACCACCAGCTCATTGGGAATCATCATCAGGGACAAAAATCCCACAAATACCCCATCCCTTCCCCGAAACTCAAGACGGGCAAAGGCAAAGGCCGCAAGGGTGACCACTACCACCATGGTAGCGGTGGTGCAGACAGTAAACACCGCTGTGTTCAGCAGATACCTTCCAAGGGGAACCGCCGTAAAGGCATCTCTGTAATTCTCTAACGTAGGCGATAACGTAAAAAGCGCCGGCACGTACTCTGAATTGTAAGTTCCATAGCTCTTTAAGGATGTCAGAACCATCCAGTAAAAAGGAAACAGCACCATAACCGCCCAGACCAGCAGGATCCCGTAAGTTCCGGCTTTTATAAACGCGTCTTTTCTTTGCGCCCTCTTTTCCAGCGTCCTGTAATCAGCTGTGTTATCCATAATCTCACCGCCTCTCAATGATAAACATGCTTCCCGCTGCTCAGCAGGTTCAGGCATGTAATCGTAAGAACAATCATAAAAAGAATAATCGCCGCCGCGGAGGCATAGGACGGATACCCTCCGCTGTTTCCATACAGCATATCATAGACATAACCCACGATCGTGTTCATCCCCGCGGCATTCAAATCCGTTCCAAACAGAGCCACTACATCGCTGTATGCCTTGAAGGCCCCGATAAAGCCCGTGATGATCAGGTAATAAACCATAGGAGAGATCATGGGGAGGGTGATCCTTGTAAAGATCCTCCACTTGGAAGTCCCGTCAATCCTGGCTGCCTTGTAATAATCCTGATTCACCGACGCCAGGGCGCTGGTAAGGATCAGGATCTTAAAGGGCATCACCACCCAGATGGTGTAAAAACACAACACAAACATTTTGGCCCAGTAGGGGCCCCCGATAAAATCCACGCTCTCCCCTCCGAACCAGGTGATGATCAGGTTGATAAACCCGTCTGTGTAGGCAGTCTTCTGAAACAAGATCATAAATACCAGGCCCACCGCCAGGGTGTTCGTCACATAGGGCAGAAAATACAAGGTCTGAAACAAATCCCGAAAAGCCCTGATGGAATTCAGCCCCACCGAGATCACCAGGGCAATTCCCGTGGACAGAGGAACCGTGATCACCACCAGGAGAAACGTATTCTTCACGGCCTGAAGAAAATAGGGATCGTGGAGGATATAAGAATAATTATAAAGGCCGATTCCAAAATAGGTCTGGGAAGCAGAGTGATACCCTTCCTCAAACGAGTAGACAAAAACATCGATCAGAGGATACACCATAAAGCCCCCCAGAAACACCATGGCCGGCAAAAGATACAGCCAGCCCTTTAAGCCGGCGCTGTTCCATTTTTTTCCATTCATATTACATCACCTCAAAATCGACTCTCTGCCCGGTTTCCCGGTCAAAAAGAAGCACCTTTCCAGGTATCAGGGAAAATCTCACTTCGGCGCTGCCCAAATCCACTTTGTCCTCTGCTCTCACGATGCAGCGCACCGTAGGATTCAAAGACGCGTCGTTTGCGCAGAGCACGCTCACATCCCGCCCCATAACCTCCCGGCCCTTTAGCCGGCAGGTAAAGGGACCATCCTCCTGCAGCGCAAACCCTTCCGGCCGGACAGCCGCAAACACTTCCTGATCCTTCCCTTCCCCAATTTCCATGACTGCCTCCAATCCTATATAAAGCTTTCCATCCCCTATCCGGCCATAGAAAACATTCACCGGCGGAGTTCCCAGGAATTTAGCCACAAACAGATTGGACGGGCTGTCGTAGACCTCCTGGGGCCTGCCGATTTGCTGCACCTCCCCTTCTTTCATCACCACGATCAGATCCGAGATGCTCATAGCCTCCTCCTGGTCGTGAGTCACAAAGATTGTCGTGATTCCCGTCTCCCTCTGTATCCTCCTGATCTCCTCTCTGGTCTGAAGCCTCAGCCGCGCATCCAGATTGGACAGCGGCTCATCCAGCAAAAGCACCTTAGGCCTTTTCACCAGCGCCCGGGCAATGGCCACCCGCTGCTGCTGGCCTCCCGACAGCTCTCCGGGCCTGCGATCCATCAGCTCCTCGATCTGTACCAGACAGGCCGCCTCCCGCGCCTTCCCTGCCATCTGCTCCCTGGACAGCTTCTCCTTCCCCTTAAGATTCTCCAAGGGAAACAGGATATTCTGTCTCACCGTCAGATGAGGATAAAGGGCATAATTCTGGAACACCAGCCCAATCCCCCTGTTCTCCGCCGGAAGATCCGTCACATCGTCATCCCCGAAAAAGATCCTTCCCTCCGTAGGCCGCTCCAAACCGCTGATCAAATTCAGAGTGGTGCTCTTCCCGCACCCGGAAGGCCCCAAAAGCCCTACCAGACTGCCATCCGGAATTTCAAAAGTAAAATCATTGACAGCCACAACCTCCTCCCGCTTCTTTCTGTCGCGGCTGGGAAACTTTTTTGTCAGATTTTTTAATACGATTTTCATTTCCATTCTCCCTTATCTATGGAGGTCTTTTTGACAGCCTGAGCTATCCGCCCTCTCTATGGCTATTATTCTATTATGGAAAACCAGGCAAATCAAGATGCGCGCATAAAAAAAGAACCACATTTCTGTGATTCTTTTCAGAGGGAAAACGATCTGCTCCATCTGCCCTTCTCTATATTTCTTTTTTCGCTGTCTTTACAAGAACCATACAGATCCCAATACTCAGCTCATACAAGCCCACCATAGGAACCGCTACCATAATCTGGGACACAATATCCGGCGGAGTGATAAACGCAGCCACCACAAAAATCAAAATAATGACCGCTTTTCTCCCTTTCTTCATCCACTCCACCTTTAAAAGTCCCATCTGTGTCAGCAGGACACACAAAACCGGAAGCTCAAACAGAATCCCGAACACAATCAAAACAGTGAGAAGAAATGAAATGTAATTCTGTACACTGACAGAGGCCGCGATCTCACTTCCGGCGCTAACCCCGATGAGGAAATGAAGCATAAAGGGAAGCATAATCTTGTACGCGAACAGGATTCCCCCTATAAAACAGATTAATCCAAAAAATATGGCAGATGAAAAAAGAGCGTTCTCGTTTTCCCGCAGCCCCGGTTTTACAAAAGCCCATATGTGGTAAAGAATCATAGGCAATGTGAGACAGACGCCAGCCAAAAGCGCGATGGAAAAGTATTGCAGCAGCAGCTCCTGGGGAGCGATGAACACATAAGTATACCCATATTTTTTCCCAAGGTCTGTTAAAAGGCCTACGATTCTCGGCGCGAAATTCAGCCCTGCCACCGAAGATACCAGCAGACAGAGAACACAGGCTATAAGCCTGGTCCGCAGCTCCCTCAGATGCCCTGCCACCGTCATGTCCCGGCCTTTCTGTCCTCTGACGCTCCTTCCTTTCATTGCGGTTTTTCTATGCCTGATTCTTCCTCCTCATCAGACATGCCTGAACGAAAACTCTTGATGCTTCTGCCTACGATCCTGCTCAGTTTTGGAATCTGAGTAGGCCCTAATACCAGTATAACGATCGCTAAAATAATCAGTAATTCCTGAGTTCCGATTCTCATATTCTTCCTCCTCTTTTAGGGTAACGGCACGCTCCGCGTTTGCCTTCCTCCTTTTTGGTATCGGCACGCGACGCTTGCGCGTCACCTGCCAAGTCGTCGGAAGGCATCCTAAAAACGCTCCGCGTTTGCCTTCCTCCTCTAAATAGCCTGCTGCTCTGTCATAGATTGTTTAGACAGCTCCGGTTCCAGAATCTTCCCTTCTCCAGCGGGTTTTCCAGCATCCGAAAGGGATTCCCTGATCTCCTCCATCTCGTTGGAGACTTCTTTTCCCAACTCCTCGACGGGCTTCAGCGCTTCCACAGCGTCAGAAGAAAATTTTCGAAACTCTCTCAAAGCTTCCCCCAATTTTCTCGCGTACAAAGGAAGCTTATCTGGTCCCAGAACAATCAGGGCCACGACAAAAACCAGCAGCAATTCCTGTATGCCAATCTTCATAAGCCCGTTCTCCTTACCTGTCTCCTTTTCTTATTCCCCGGTCACGCCATACACAGCCACATACTCGCCTTCGGAGTAATCTGTGATTCCGTGGAGGGGTTCCAGATTCTGCGACACCACTTCACCCACAGCTCCGCCGGCGATTCGTTCCTGCTGAAGCTGCTCTTCGTCAGAACCCGCAATCGCCACGCCGCTGTTGGCCTCCATATCATCGGAGGGCTCAAATACCGCCAAGGTTCCCAACTCCACCGTGTCATTGAGAACGCTGATTCTGACCCCCTCCTCCTTCTGTCCTGCCTCCGCTTTTTGAGTTTCCTCCGCCGACTCAGAAGAACCGCCTGTCTTGGGACCGGTTTCCCCCGGAGCAGACGCCGACGGGGCAGTGTCTGAGACGCTTCCTCCCGGAGTATTCCCCACAGTGGTATTCCCCGGCCCGCAGGCAGTCACTGTCAACATCAGCCCGGCCGCGATCAGGGCACTTGCTTTTCTTTTTCGCATATCCATCATGATTCCTCCTATTTTTCTTAATCCTGCGTCAAAAGCCTGGCAACTTCCTTAAGTTTTCTCTCATCTTCTCCGATTTCTTTTTTCTCTATGGGGGGCATCATGGGATCGCCCATAAGCTCAGGGGGAAACTCCCCCCTCCCGTCATAAGTCAGAACCTGAACCGGACGGCGGGAGCGAACCGTCCGAATCCTGGCAATAAACTGTGCCGCGGAGCGGGCCCGTTCCATTTCCTCTGGAAGCAAAAACTCGCACATGAGGTCGGACGGCAGCACATAGAGTTTTTCCCGGTTAGCCAGAAGAGGCGCCTTGTCCGCGGATTTAAGGCCATAGATCAGCAGCACCCTGTGAGCCAACTGATCCACCGTATTTCCGCCGGAGGAGAAATCACAGCACCTGGCCGGCCTGACCCCATAGAAGTCCAGTTCTTCCGCCACCTCGCTTTTTATGGCGAATACACGGTTATCCTCTGTGACAAAAACGGTTTCCGGCATTCTTCTCTCCGGCGATGTCACCTGAAATCCCACTTTGACAGAATCCGTCTCCACAGTCTGTGTCTCCACGGTGTCCGGCGACCAGACATCATAATAGCGAACCGGCTTTAAAGCCTTTACCACCCCATAGTACAGCCATGCCTCATAGGCGGACCGCAGCAGATCCTTGCAAAAGGGGACAACCTGCCTCCCGGCCAGCTCTTCCATCTCCTCAGGGGACATGTTTTTTTGCAGACCGTCCAAAATAATCCCAAAGGCCGGTTTCGCCATGGCAGCCCCAGGATCCGCCATAAAGCTTTCAAGGGTAGCGGCCAGACGGAACTCCTTTAAGTTGGTTCCTTCAATCAGCTGATTCCGCCGCTTGACACACTGTCCCGCCAGGTGCCTGCCCCTGGCCTCCAAATCTCCTAAAACCTGACAAGCTATGGCTCTCTGGCTCCTCTCAACAAGACCATAAAACTCTTCCCTCTTCTCTTCCGGCACAGCCAGGCTTTCCCGGGTGACGATCACATCCTCCCGCCTTTTTGTGTATTCCTTTAATTCCCAGAATTCCGCCTTCCAATTATTCATCTTTCGCCCTCAAGCCTTAAAAGAGTCCTCTTCACCATGGTCCGGGCAATCTCCACTTTGTAGGCGGTTCCTGACAGAGGCGCGCAGTCCGCCACAGCGTCGTCTCCTGCCTTCTTTGCCGTAGACTCTGTGATGCCTCCCGCCACTGCCGCCTCGGCCGCCTTTATCCTCAAAGGCGCCGGATACACACCTCCCATGGCCACTCTCACTGTCCCGTCAGCATCATAGGCCGCCGCGCAGTTTACGATGGGAAAATCAATGGACTTGCGAAGAGCAAATTTCTCAAACACGCTCTTTTTGCTTTTGGGAACTCTTATATGGGTCACAATCTCCCCGTCTTCCAAAATACAGGACCGAAAACCATTGGCAGCGAAAAATTCTTCCGCCAAAACCGCTCTGGAAGAAGTGACAATTACCGCCCCCAGGGCTATAAGAGCAGGAGCCGTATCATGAGAGCTGGCCGCCACGCAGCCATTTTGCTGACCGAAAATAGAGTGATACCGGTTATCCCCATTATAGGCCGGGCAGGTGCTGCCCCCCTTTCGGCCGCAGTGGAACCGGTTGTCAGGAGTTCTAAAATACCAGCACCTGTGCATCTGACAGATATTTCCTCCCAATGTAGCCATGTTGCGGATCGTAGGAGAAGCCACCTTCCCACAAGCCTCGGCCAGGGCCTGGCAGTTGTTTCTGACCATCTGGCTGTCCGCCACATCCGCCAGCTTTGCCAGGGCCCCGATGATAACCTGGTCCTTTTTCTCCTCGATCTTGTCCAGATCCTTGATGGTCTTCAAATCAATGATCATTGATGGGTATGTAGGCAGAATCTCATCTTTCAAAGTTCCCAGCAGATCTGTGCCTCCCGCGATCACCATGGCGTTTCCTTTCGAGGCATTTTTTGACGCCTCCTCTATGGTAGTGGCCTCCATATGCGTAAATTGTCTCATTTTCCCAACCTCCTGCTTATTAAATGGTTCCCATTGCCGCGAGAATCTTATCCGGCGTGTACGGCGCCATGGGAATAAATTTTCCGATGGCGTTTTGAATAGCCAGTCCTACCAGACCGGCGTCGCAGTGGGCGTGGGCCACTCCTGTGGAACCGTAAGCCCCTCCGCCGCATCGTGTCTCCACCGGCACGGTGTCAATATTGGGCTGGTCTAAAGAAGTGGGCACTTTATAGTCGTACATGTTTCCGTTTAACAACACGCCTGTATTGGGGTCCCAGATAATCTCCTCTCTCAAAGCCCTTCCGGAAGCCATGGTCAATGCCATCTCCAGCTGTCCCAAGCCTGAGGAGGGACGAATCAATTTCCCAAAATCATGGGCGGAACAGTAGTCCAGAATCTCCACCATGCCTGTCTCCGGGTCCACGGCCACCTCGCAGAAATCCACATTCATGGTACGGATCACGTCATTTTGGAAAGGGACTTTGGGTTTGCCGCAGTAACCTACAGCCAGCTGCCCGATCCCCGCCAGAGACATCTGCTTTGACGGGTCCGCTTTCAGAGTAATCATGGAATCCACCAGATCCACCTCATCTGCCGTGACCCCGAACAAAGAGGCACCTGTCTCCAGTATCTGCTTTTTCAGCTGAACGGCCGCTTCTTTCGCGGCCCAGGTACAGGTAGAACCTCTGTCAGCCGCGTCGCCTTTCTGCCAGTTCGGATAATTAGCCGCATAGTAGACGATCACGTCCTCCGGCTTCATACCCATCTCCTCGGCAATAACAAGCTGAACCGCATCGGGCCAGTAAGTCCCGATCAGCGCCTCCGAGTAGGGCATGTAGATCTTGCCGTCTGTGTTCATTCTCAGGTTGATATTGTAGGAAATCATGCCCCATGTCATAGACCAGCAGCTCCGGCAGGCCACACCGTGGAACCGGCCGTCCTCCAGCTTCTTTGTCCCGGGAAGATGCCATTTGCTGTCCCAGTTAAAAGCCTTCTTTCCGGCCTCCATGCAGCTTTCCAAAGACGGTTTGGTAGTTTTCACATTTTTCATAATAACCTGGGAAATATCCATTTTCAAAGTGTCCGCTATCTTGGCGAAAGCCAGGTTTACCGGCTCCCAGGCATCCTTGCCCGGGTCAGCGGTAGTGCAGGCCCCGTTGGTCACATAGTACTCCATCTCCGAATAGATATTGGGGCAGGAAGTGGATTTAAATCCCTGGGCATTGGCCGGAAGCACCAGATGTCCGTGGGTCTTGTCCCCATAGCCTCCCCTCGCCCCGGTCTGATGGACATTCTTGGACTGAACCGCCACCAAGGTCCCGTCTTTCTTAAATCCGATACGGACCGTGAAAAACGTCTGCGGCACATTGGCGTCAAATGCCTGACGGCGGGTGGAGACACAGCGAACCGGCACGCCGCCTAACCTTCTAGATAACACCGGAGCCAGCTGAGCCCCTCTTTTTTCCACAAAATCGCAGTACCTGGCTGCCATATAAGGAGTCAGGGCTCTCACCTTGTCCTCGTGAACTCCCATGCCCATGGAAGCGGATATAATAGGGCCATTGCTGGGAAAATGAGCGTGGTTGGTCACATAGCACATCTTCTCCCCATCCGGATTCCCCCAGGGGTCATTGTCCCAGTAGGAAAAATAGGCAGGGGGCATGGGACGAAATTGATTCCACATGGGGCGTCCATACTGGATCACCTCTATATAGTCCGCCTCCTTAAACCCTTTTTCCACATTGCCGATCTCCCATTTTACAGGAGCCCCAAAGGTGTTTCCCGTCATATTGCTGTCCG
>CAMTAF010000142.1 GCA_947066955.1 uncultured Hungatella sp. | reverse complement strand
CCAGTCGGAGCCGGAATCGTCGTCTGAGAGGCCGTCCCAGTCCGAGTCGGAATCGCCGTCTGAGAGACCGTCCCAGTCGGAGCCGGAATCATCGTCGGAAAGACCATCCCAGTCCGAGTCGGAATCGTCGTCTGAGAGACCGTCCCAGTCGGAGCCGGAATCGTCGTCTGAGAGGCCGTCCCAGTCCGAGTCGGAATCGTCATCTGAGAGACCAACTGAGTCCGAGTCAGAATCGTCATTTGAGAGGCCGTCCCAGTCGGAGCCGGAATCGTCATCTGAGAGGCCGTCCCAGTCGGAGCCGGAATCCTCATCGGGAAGGCCCTCCGAGCCGTCGGAGTCTACCACAGAGACGGGGGAGCCGACGAAACCCACATCCCCCCAAGGTTCCATAGACTCCTCAGAGGCGCCAACGTCCGGGGAGCCGGAAGCCCCTTCGGAGATACTCATCACCGGAAGCGGAACTTTTACCCTGAAAAAAGGCGATATGTGCAGGCTTGGAGACGGACTGTGGACCATAGAGGGTGACAGCACCCTGTACCGGGGAGGCCGCAGGGTCTACGCGGCGGAGGATGGAACCTACACATTTCACAGAAAGTAGAGGGAGTCAACATGGGGAAACAGAGGTGGATAAAAGCCGGGGCCGCTCTTCTGGGAGGAGCGGCGCTTATCCTGGGGGCGGTGACGGCTGCAAACCGCCTTTCAAAAGACAAAGACAGCTACCGTTCTATCCTGATCTATCAGCTGGACGGCAGCGCGGAGATTGACCGGCCGGGGACCGGCGCCATAAAGGCCGTGGAAAACCTTCACCTGGAATCCGGAGATGTGCTCACAGTGGGGGAGGGAAGCTACACCCGCCTGCGCTTGGATGACGACAAATACGCCATGGTGGAAGAAAATTCCGTTCTCTCCATGGAAGCGTCAGGGGAAAAAGAAAACTCCAAAACCAGCATCCGGCTGACACAGGGAACCATGGTAAATGAGATTCAAAACCCCTTAAGCCCAGGTTCCCAGTACCAGGTTACCACGCCAAATTCCGTCATGGCAGTCCGGGGAACCATATTCCGGGTAGAGATTTATTTTGACGAAAAAGGGGAAGTGTACGTCAAACTGTCTGTATTTGAGGGCTGCGTGACTTCCAGGCTCCTCTACGGCGACGGTTCCACAGGGAGCGAGGTATCGGTAGAGGCGGGAAATCAGGTGATCATCCACAGCAATAAAGAGGTGACCGAATATCTGGGAGAGGCCCAGGACAATGAATATGACCAGCTGTCTCTCCAGACCCTCTATGTGCTGAGGGACATGATGGACCAGGGAAAGGATGTTCCCGGGATCACCAGGCAGGAGCTTGAGGAACTGATCCGGAGATTGGAACAGGGCTCGCGCTCCAAAGGCGGGGCAGGACATGGGGCGGAGAGCGGAAATGACAGACAGTCTGAAAGAGAATCCGGCAGTCTCCAGGCAGCGGAGAAGGGGTCAGAGCCCCAGACCGCGCCTTCCGAGACCCATAGCTCCCAGAAACAGGAGTCTGAGACCACAGGGGGACAGACCCGGCCTTCGAGGGAGCCTGACAGCAGGCAGCCCCAGAGCCAAAATCCGCCGGAATCCCCGGCTCCGCAGACCACAGCAGCGCCGGAAGAGACAGCGCCATTAGAGACCACGGCCCAGACAGAACCCGCCTCCTCTCCCGAGACCTCCAGGGACAATCCCCAAAATCCGTCAAGACACACGGCTCCAGGCGGGGATTCCGGCGGGCGGGACGACCCGGAGGACAGAGAGACCACTGCTCCCAGGGAGACAGAAAGCTCCTCCACAGCCCCCCTGGTTTATACGGTGACATTTCTGTGGGAGGGAACCGAATTCGGAAGCCAGGAAGTGGAGAGCGGACAGAGGGCCGAGAGGCCTAAGCTGAATCCGGCGGCGCAGGGAGACTGGGATTTTGATTTTCATACGCCGATCCTGGAAGACACAGAGATCCGGTGGAAGTAAGGTGCTTGTGTTTTGGAAAAGAATGAGGTATAAATTTAAGAGTGGAAACAAAAAATAATCAGAAAAAAAGGAGTCCATAACATGAGCAGAGCATATGAACAGTTACAGCCCTACTTAGAGCGGGTCCAGGCATTTCAGACAGCCAGGATCCTGTTTGAGTGGGACAACGAGACTCTGGCCCCTAAGGAGGCAGGCCCTAACACTTCCAGGATGGTGGGAGTATTGTCTGCCGAGTACTTTTCCGTTATCACAGATCCCCAGGTAAAGAAGCTGGTAAAGGAATGTGAGGGAGAAGACTTGGGCCAGGTGGAGAAGGCCATTGTGAGAGAACTGGCAGAGGAGATCGAAAAGCTGGAGAAGGTTCCGGCCCAGGAATATCGGGAATTCTCACAGCTGGTGTCAGAGGGGACCAGAATCTGGGCGGATGCCAGGAAGAACAAGGATTTTCACAGCTTTGCCCCCACCCTGAAAAAGCTGGTGGAGTACACAAAGAAATTTGCCTCCTACCGCGCCAAGGAGGGTCAAAAGTTGTACGACGTGCTGCTGAATGATTATGAAAAGGGCTTTGACATGGAGACCCTGGACAAGTTCTTTGACACCCTGAAAAGCCAGCTGGTGCCGTTTTTAAAGAAAGTGACAGACAGCGGCACAGAAATCCGGGATGATTTCCTCACAGGAGACTACAGCGAGAAAGACCAGGAGGCCATAGGCCGTATCTTTGCGGAATACGTGGGATTTGATTTTGACAGAGGGGTTATGGCGGTCAGCGCCCATCCCTTTACCACCAACCTCCACAACAAAGACGTGCGCATTACCACCAGCTACAACCGCCATGTGGATGATTCCCTGTTCTCCGTGATCCACGAGTCCGGACATGCCATCTACGAGATGGGGATTCCCGACGAGCTGACCCAGACCCTGGTGGGAGGAGGAGCTTCCATGGGCATGCACGAGTCCCAGTCCAGATTCTTTGAGAATATCATCGGCAGAAACCAGGCTTTCTGGGTTCCTGTGTACAAAAAACTTCAGGAACAATTTCCCAGCCAGCTGGGGGATGTGTCTATGGACGATTTTGTGAAAGCCATCAACAAGGTGGAACCCAGCCTGATCCGCACCCAGGCGGACGAGCTGACCTACAGCCTCCATGTTCTCATCCGCTATGAGATCGAGAAGATGATTATAGAGGAAGACTTAGATGTAGAGAAACTTCCACAGATCTGGGCAGACAAATATGAGGAGTACTTGGGGGTCCGGCCAAAAGACGTGGCAGAAGGCGTCCTTCAGGACATCCACTGGTCCCAGGGCTCCTTCGGGTATTTCCCGTCTTATGCTCTGGGAAGCGCCTTTGGAGCCCAGTTGTACCACTATATGAAGGGACAGATGGATTTTGAGGGTCTGCTGCGGGCAGGAGAGATCAGAACGATCCGGGAATTTTTGAGAGAGCATATCCACCGATACGGCAAATTAAAGACCAGCCGACAGATGCTGAAAGAAGTGACAGGGGAGGATTTTAATCCCCAGTATTATGTAGACTATCTGGTAGAAAAATACGGCGAACTCTACAAAATAGCCATATAAGCGGTACTTTGTATCAGAATGAGCCGGGAACTTACATTTCCCTTGATTTACCACATTTTACCGACTATAATGAGTGATATCAAATGTTGTAAATATAAAGGAGGAAGGTAAACACGCAGCGTTTCTAGGATGCCTTCCGACGAAATGGCGGGTCCCGCGCAAGCGGGGCGTGCCGATACCACATAAAAAAGGAGAGAGGGAATATGAGAGTTCAGATTTATGACACCTATGAAGAGATGAGCAAGGCGGCAGCTGACCTGGTTGCTGCCCAGATTCTGCAAAAGCCAAACTGCCATCTGGGGCTGACCGCAGGACAGACGCCTGTGGGGATGTGCGCGGAGCTGGTGAATCTGTACAAGGATCACAGGGTTTCTTTTAAGGAGTGCACTCTTTATAACTTGGAAGAGATGGCCGATGTTCCGCCGGAGGATCCAAAGAATTTAAGACATACCTTCTTCCACGTTCATCTTCTGGACCATGTGGATGCAGAGGATAGCCAGCTGGTTCTGCCCGACGGCTTTAACGACGGGATCGAGGAGGCGTGCAGAAAGTACGACGAGCTTATGGACAACCTTCCTGACGGACGGCTGGATATGCAGGTTCTGGGAATCGGCGCCGACGCTCACATCGGCATGAACAAGCCCAACGAGACCCTGACTCCCGAGGCCCATGTGGTATACAACAAAGCCGGCCGTCCCACCTGCGCCATGGGCCTGCACCACATGCTCCTGGCAAAGAAGATCATCATGATCGCCAACGGCGAGGAGAAGGCCGAGGCAGTGGCCAAGATGATCAACGGCCCCATCACCACCATGGCTCCGGCTTCCATGCTGAAGATGCATCCCGATGTGGTTGTGCTTCTCGACAAGCCGGCGGCTTCTAAGCTGTAGATCGTCGGATTGTAGGACAGGGAATCCCCGCTGAAACTCTTAGGTTTTGTGAATCATGGAGTTTTGGCGGGGATTTGTAGTTTATATATCAGGAACACTTTTTCGAAATGGGAGAAAAAGAGTTAAATTATGCGCATGATATATGTTTATCCGGTATTTTTTACAAAAACAGATACAGTAATATTAGTAGAAGTTCCTGATTTGGAAATATTAACAGAAGGAAAGGATATGGCAGATGCCATAGAGATGGCAAGAGACGCGATCGAATTAAAATGTGTGTCAATGGAAGATGATCAGGTCGAGATACCGTTACCATCTAAAATCGGAGCGTTAGATGTTAACAGAGGAACTTTTGCGGAGGAAGGGGAAACAATTATCTCCTTAGTTGATATTGATCGCGCTTAATGTGCAACAGAATTTTTGAGCAGTATTGATGAGCCGGGAATCTAAAAAAGATTCCTGGCTCTATTTGTGTACACGGGACCTGAGAGGAGTTTTGCCAGCAAAAGCTGGCCGAGGCCCGGCGTGGCGAGTAGGGGAAACGCCTCCCCTACTCGATTTGTTAATGACCTCATGTTTTGTCTTCGACTTGCTCTGATTAACTGTCAAAGGGGAAGGGGAAAGTGCACCCATCCGACTCCCCAGATAAAGTTACACTATCGGAAGCAAATATTTTCTTGTTTTGCATAAGAGGATATGGTAAAATATAACATTATTATCGATTTGTGAGGACTCTATATGAAAAAGATTAGTATCATTATCCCCTGCTATAATACGGAACGGTATGTTGACAGGTGTCTTACTTCTATAACTTCGCAAACCATTGGGCTGGATAATTTGGAGATTATCTGTGTTGATGATGCGTCAACGGATAGTACATGGTTGCATCTGCAGGAATGGGAGGGGCGTTTTCCTGATAATATTATACTAATTCCTTTGTCTGTCAATCAAAAAGCCGGAACAGCTCGAAATATCGGTTTGAATTATGCGTCTGCAGATTTAGTTGCTTTTATAGATTCTGATGATTGGGTTGAAATTGATTATTTTGAGCGGCTCTATAAGCCTATGATACAATTTGACTGCGACGTTGTATGCTGTCAGTCTAAAAGGGATCCTGCCAGGACGTTGGTTTATTTTAATGAAGAATGTTCTGGAGAAACAGCTGACCGTTTTCTCGCTATGGATACGGAAGAGAAAACGAAACAACTGTTTAAAGATAAAATTATGGGGAAAGCTGCCTGGGGGAAACTAATACGTAAAAGTTTTCTTATGGATCATGATATCTTTTTTCCGGAAAATCTTGTTTATGAAGATAATTTCTGGATTCCTCTATTGCATATTTATGTAAAGAGGTTATATGTAATTGAAAAATATTTGTATCATTGGTTCGTAAATTTCGATTCAATTACTTTATCAAAAAATGTAGATTTTCATGTGGACTGGATAACCATACAGTTTATAAAGAAAAACGAATATGAACGTCGGGGGCTTTTCCAAAAGTACCGTGAAGAATTGGAATATGATCTTCTAATAGACGCTGCCGGATTTATGTCAGTGCTTCTTTCACGATACGAAGAACCTTCTTTTTCACTGTATCAATTAGAGAAAGAGTTTGTGACAACATATATTCCAGATTATAAAAGCTGTAAATATGCGACAGACTTTCTGGCATATTCCAGCAGCCTCTTAGCAGCTTTGTATTCTCCTATGAATAGAGAACAGTTTCAGGAATTTGCCCAAACAATAAATAGGGTATTGGATAGCTTGGGACGCTACTGATATTTCTCCAGATAATAATTCAGCTCCGCCCCGATCAGCAGGATGCAGATGCAGATATACAGCCACAGCATCAGCACCACCACGGCGGTGAGGCTTCCGTACATGTAGGAGTAGTTGCTGAAATTGTTAAAGTAGATAGAAAACACAGCGGAAAACACGATCCATCCCAAAGTGGAAAACAGAGCTCCCGGCAGCTGGCTTTTCAGGCTGTGCCTGCCTGCCGGCACCAGGGTGTACAGTCCCGTGAACACGATGACCAGCACAGCCAGGGCCAGGAATGAACGGAGGCTCATAACATACTGGGTAAAATTGGATATCACGGGAAATACCCTGAGGATGAGCCTTTGGATACTGCTTCCCAGAACCAGAAGCAGCAGGCTCGCCACACAGGCTACCACAAAGAGGATGGTATATCCGGAGCAAATCAGCCTTCGGATCAAGTATCCTCTGGACTGAGGGCTCTCGTACACCCGGTTTAATCCCCTTTCAATGCCCAGCATCCCCCGAGAAGCAGACCAGATAGCCACCAGGGCCGATATGGAGACCACAGTGGCAGGAGATTTGGTGTATAGATCATCCACAATGCCGATGACCAGGGAGTCCAGCATGTCGGGCACCACCGCCACCAGCAGTTCCAGAAGATCCGATTTGTTCACCGCCGGAATCCGCTGGATCAGGGTCAAAAGCAGCATGATAAAAGGAAAAAAAGAGATAACGATAAAGAACGAGGCCTGGGCGGCATAGACCGTAACCTCGTCTTTTTTATATTTATCAAAAATTCGTTTGCCCTCAACCAGAAGAAAAAACATAGCCACCATACCTTTTTCGTGTTATTATAAGGATATTAGCATGACTTGGCAAAAATGGCAAGGCAGACAAGGAGAAAATTGGAAGTGCGCAGGTCAGTGCCCTGGCGGGTGGTGGCATCATCTAGTGCGCACAGGGGCGGAAAGGAAATTTGTATCAGAAAAACGAGATTGGGAGATACTATGGAATATATCGGAGCGAAGACCATTGTGACAAAGACAAAAGACAGCAGATGGTTCGGCATTGACTACAACATGAACATTTACAAAGGCTGCTGCCATGGATGCGTCTACTGCGACAGCCGCTCAGACTGTTACCAGATCCAGGATTTTGACCGGGTCAGGGCCAAGGAAGATGCCATCCGAATTATCCGGGATGATCTCAGGAGAAAGGTGAAGACCGGGGTGGTGGGCACCGGAGCCATGAGCGACCCCTACAACCCATTTGAAAAAGAGCTTAAGCTCACCAGACATGCCCTGGAGCTTGTGGACGCTTTCGGCTTTGGGGCCGCCATTGCCACCAAAAGCCACCTTATGATGAGGGACATGGACATTTTGGAGAGCATAAAAGACCACTCCCCTGTGCTGTGCAAGGTGACGGTCACCACTGCGGACGATGATCTGGCTAAAAAAATAGAACCAAGGGTATCTCTCCCCTCCCAGAGGCTTGAATTGATCAGCGCCTTAAGCGCCAGAGGAATCTTTGCCGGGATTCTCATGATGCCTGTTCTGCCCTTTTTGGAGGACAATGAGGAGAACATCAAAACCCTGGTTAAGAGGGCCCACGAGGCCGGGGCCAGGTTTATCTACGGAGAGATGGGCATGACCCTCAGGGGCAATCAGAGAGAGTGGTATTATGACTGCTTAAAAAGGCTTTTTCCGGAAAAACAACTGCCGGAGCTCTACATGAAAACATACGGCAACCAGTATCAGTGCCCCAGCCCCAGGGCAAGGAAGCTGTGGGGGCTTTTCACAGGAGAATGTCAGAGATACAAAATTCTGTATAAGATGACGGATATTATTCACGCTTATAAAAGAAATTATGAGGTGACACAGCTGAGCCTGTTTGATTTTTAGGAGGAAGGCAAATGCGCAGCATTTTCAGGATGCCTTCCGACGACTTGGCAGGTGGCGCGCAGCGGCGCGTGCCGTTACCTAATTTTTAGGAGGAAGGCAAACTATATGGAGAAAAAATTGACAAAACTGGAGAAATACTGGATTCTCTACGATGTGGGCAACTCAGCCTTTGTGCTCCTGGTGTCCACGATTTTGCCCATCTACTTTAATTATCTGGCGGGAAAGGGAGGGGTGTCGGAGGTAGATGCCCTGGCGTTCTGGGGCTACGGCGTATCCCTGTCCACCATCCTGGTAGCCCTCATAGGGCCTGTGCTGGGGACCATAGCGGACACAAAGGGCTACAAAAAGCAGATTTTTACGGTGTGCATGATGGTGGGGGCGGTAGGCTGCGCAGCCCTGGCCCTTCCTGTATCGTGGCTGGTCTTTCTGGCTGTCTTTGTGGCGGCCAGGGTTGGGTATTCCTCCAGCCTGATCTTCTACGACGCCATGCTCTCCGACGTGACAGAAATCTCCCGCATGGACCAGGTGTCCTCCCAGGGCTACGCCTGGGGGTATATTGGAAGCTGCGTCCCTTTCATCGCAAGCCTTTTCCTGGTTTTGGGAAATGAGGCTGTGGGCATCTCCATGGAGACTGCCATGGGGGCAGCGTTTTTCTTAAATGCCGTATGGTGGTTGGCCATGACCCTTCCCCTGTTAAGGAACTACAGGCAGAACCACGGGGTTCCCAGGAAAGACCATGTGGTGAGGGAGAGCTTTGGAAGGCTGGCAGGAGTCTTAAAAGATATCAGGGGCAACAGAAAGATCTTTTTGTTTCTCCTGTCCTTTTTCTTCTATATAGATGGGGTGTACACCATTATCGAGATGGCCACAGCCTACGGGAGCGCTATAGGGCTGGACACCCGGGGACTTTTGCTGGCTCTCCTGGTGACACAGATCGTGGCATTTCCCTGCGCCCTGCTCTTTGGGAGGCTGGCGGCAAAGTACAAAAATACCACATTGATCAAAGTCTGCGTTGCCTCCTATTTTTGCATTGCCCTGTTTGCCGTCCAGTTAGACAAACAGTGGGAATTTTGGATGCTAGCCGTGTGCGTGGGAATCTTCCAGGGCGGTATCCAGGCCCTCTCCAGGTCCTACTTTGCCAGCATCATCCCGCCGGAAAAGTCAGGGGAGTTTTTCGGCATCTTCGACATCTGCGGAAAAGGCGCCTCCTTCATCGGTACAGCCCTGGTGGGCGCCATGACTCAGCTCACCCGGAACCCCAGCAGCGGGGTGGGGATGCTGGCGGTGCTGTTCGCTGTCGGGTTTGTTCTCTTCGGAAAGGCCGCCAGAGAGTGAGGGAATATCTTCCTGCCAATCTTTGTATTTCTTAAAATAGGACACAAATTCCCTGGCCACAGGCGATACATAGCCGTTCTTTTTGTACACTGCCGCCATCCGGGTGGTGGTGGAGGGGGAGAGGATGGGGTGTCTCTCCAGATTGCGGGCCAGGGGAAGATTGCAGATGGTCTCGGGAACCAGGGCAATCCCCAGTCCGGCTCCGGCCCACAGGAGACAGGTCCTGGCATCGTCATTGCGGCAGAATATGTTAGGATTTATCCCCATATTCTGAAAAGCCGCGGACAGGAGGGGCTCAAAGCGGCGGTAGTAGATGAGAGGCTTTCCGGCCAGATCCTTGAGATCCGCAGTCTGGTCACAGGCAAAGCCAGGAAAAAAAGAGGCAGCCCCCACCGCTACAAGAGGCTCCTTTGGCCCGTAACAGCACCGGAACCCCTCACTGTTAAAGGGTGTCCGCAAAACGGCGCACTCAATAAGGCCGTTTTTCATAAGCTCCACAAGCTGGTAAGTGTTGCCCTCTGTCAGTTCAAACCGCACATCCGGATAATCCATGCAGAAATCTTTCAAAAATATCCCCGTAAGCATATG
>CAMTAF010000141.1 GCA_947066955.1 uncultured Hungatella sp. | reverse complement strand
ATCAATGGCAGTTGGCGAAGCTGTCACCAAATGAGTATTATAAATACATAACGACAGGGGATTATCCGCTGAGAGGAATCATAAAAGAGCGTGGAAGGAAAGGAAGGTGTTCGAGCCTTGATGAGGCGGGAGCCGAGGAGGAAAGCAAAGATGATAAGGCCCAGAGAGAGACAGGAGAGGAAATATGAGGAGATGAGGGATCTTCTGGAAGATTTGTCCACACAGATAGAGGAGATACGTGAAGAGTTCCTGTCTGTGATAGATGACCTGGAGGATAGGATTGCGGAGGTGTTATAGAGAGTATATTTTGCGAACGGATGTTCCTTGTTTATTAATTTAAAAAATGTCCTTGACAAAGGGTACAATTTATTTTGACTATGGAAGAGATCAAATAGATAAAGGAGATGATGTCTATGACACTGCTTGGACAGATGCTGATGGAAGACGGTGTGGAAAAGGGAATCAAGCAAGGAATAGAACAAGGAATGGAAAAAGGAGAGTTCAAAGCCCTCCAGGACTTGATTAAAGACGGGGTTCTGACTGCCAGAGAGGGAGCTGCCAGAAAAGGGATGACCGAGGAGGAGTTTCAGGATAAGCTTAAGGAGCTGAGTCTGATCTAAAGTAAGTAGGCAGCGGCTTTTACCACAGAAATCTCCTCAGCCCTTTCAAGCCGCAGAGAGGATCATGGGGGGGTGAATCCGACGCGAAATTTCTCTTGTCTGTCAGTTACATACCTGGTAAAATAGGAACTGCGCTGATGCGCCCACAGGTCCTCCCTTTAACGCTAATGGGTGGTAACACTATAAAATTAACATATAGAAATAGATTCTGACCAGGAATTCTGACAAAGGAGACATACTGACATGGTAAAAGACATGACAGAGGGAAGTATCCCCCGCCATCTCATAACTTACGCAATTCCGCTGATTCTGGGCAATTTGTTTCAGCTTACATACAATGCGGTGGACTCCATCATCGTGGGCCGGTTTATCGGCAAGGAGGCTTTAGCGGCAGTGGGCACTGCCAGCCCGGTGATGAACATCATCATCCTGGGGATCTCCGGAATCTGCATCGGGGCCTCTGTGCTCATGAGCAATTTTTTCGGGGCCCATGAGGAGGAGATGGTGAAGAGGGAGATGGCCACCACTGCGGTGTTCGGAGTCTATTTTTCCCTGGTGGTGGTGATCCTTGGGATGCTGGTGACCAGACCTCTTTTGCGGGCGCTCTATGTGCCGGAGGAGATCTTGGACACGGCTTCGGTCTACTTGCGGATCATCTTTCTTGGTGCGCCGTTTACTTTTTTTTATAATGCCATCGCCTCGGCGCTGAAAAGCGTGGGGGATTCTAAGACGCCTCTTAAGTTTCTGGCATTCTGCTCTGTGCTGAACGGGGGGCTGGATATTGTCTTTATCGGTTTTCTGGGGTTCGGCATCACCTGCTCCGCCGTGACCACGGTGGTGGCGGAGGCGCTGTCTGCTGTCCTCTGCATTGTCTATGTGTATCAGAGGATTCCCCTTCTTCAGCTGAAAGCCGGGGAGTTTAAGGTGGACCGGGGACTGCTTAAGCAGACTTTGCAGTACGGCAGCGTCACGGCTCTCCAGCAGTCCTGCCAGCCCATCGGCAAGCTGCTGATCCAGGGGGCGGTGAACCCCATGGGGGTGGATGTGATGGCTGCGTTCAATGCTGTGAACAAGATCGACGCCTACGCTTTTACGCCGGAACAGAGCATCTCAAATGCCATCACCACTTTTGTGGCTCAGAACAGCGGGGCGGGGAAGGAGGAGCGGATCCGCTCTGGTTTCCGCATGGGCATGTTTCTGGAATTTTGTTACTGGATCATGATCTGCGGGGCGGTTCTGACGCTTAGGGGGCCTCTCATGAGGCTGTTTGTGGGGGATGCGGCGGATATCGTGGCAATCGGGAGCAGCTATCTGGGACTTATGGCGTTTTTTTATCTGTTTCCGGGATTTACCAACGGGATGCAGGGGTATTTTCGGGGAAGGAAGCGCATGAAAATGACCCTTTTAGGGACATTTATCCAGACCAGCTTGAGGGTGGTGTTTGTCTATGTGCTGACGCCCAAGATGGGAATCTCAGGGGTGGCTTTTGCCTGCGCTGTTGGGTGGGCCATGATGCTGGCGGTGGAGGTGCCCTATTACTTTTTTCTTAAGAAAAGGGGAATCAGCTGAAAAATGCTTCTTCTCCCAATACCACGGGAACCGCCTGATCAATGGAAAACCCGTCTTCCTGCACCAGGCAGTCGTAGGCCAGCACTTTGACTCCGGCTGCGGCTGCTCTTTCCAGGGCCAGTCCGAATTCTCTGTGTGTCTCATAATTAGGGCAGAATCCGGCAATGCCTTTCATCTGGATGACAAAAAGAACGTAGGCCTCGAATCCTTCTTTTACGGCCTTTGCCAGCTCCTCTAAATGCTTGACTCCCCGTTGGGTGGGGGCGTCGGGGAACATGGCAGTGCCGTTATTTTCCAGTGTCACGCCTTTCACCTCCATAAAGCAGGGCTTTCCTTTCAGGGAGAATGCCAGGTCAAACCGGGATTGTCCGAAGGTCACTTCCCTGCGGATCTGCTCTGGTTTTTTGCCTGTGGCTTTCTCAAAGCCTCCCTCCAAAAGCCACTGGGCGGCTGCCAAGTTGGGGGCCTGGGAATCCATGTTGATCAGGAGTTTTTCTTTGTAGACGGCGACCAGGGAGTACTGGGTTTTCCGCCCCTGTTTTAAGGCATCGGGGTGGTACTCCAGGATCACGGATGCCCCGGGAATCAGCAGCTCCCGGCATCTGCCTGTATTTTTCACATGGACTGTGTGCTCCTGTCCGTCGATCTCCACCTGGGCCACGAAGCGGTTGGGTCTGGTCTTGAAAATTCCTTTTTTTATGGTTTGATACTTCATAGTTTCACGTCCTGTTTCTTTTTTGCATATGGTGGTCATAAGTACATTCTTTCCGGTGAACTTTTATGGTAATCCCATTGAGTCAGATAGATCTGGGGGAAAAGGTGAGGGTGGTCTGGGTTGCCAGCGAGAAGCACATGGCAGACAGGCTGGCGGACCTTGGCTTTGTCCCTGACGAGGAAATCTCCTGTGTTTTAAAGGGCCGCAGAGGCGGCATGAGGGCATACCTGGTGCGCAATGCCGTCATTGGCCTCAGGGAGGAGAATATAGGGGAGATCTTTGTGCGGACCGGCTCCTCTGTGTGACGGGAGGCGGCGTCCTGAAAGCAAAAAGGCAGCCATCAAAGGTGACTGCCTTTTTCCGCACGTCTTATTCACCGTCCACATCCATATTCACCGCGACACTGATGCATCCTGAAACGGTGGACATGGCCGCGATCACCGCAAAGAGGATGATCAGAAGCCCGCCGCCCATGAAAAGCAGGAAGAACGCGCTCTCCTCGTCTTCAGCCTGTGTGGCCTGAGCGTCCGAAACCGCTGTCTGGGCCTCTGACTGGACTTGTGACGCGGCCTGAGCTTCCATAGCCGGCGCTGCCGCTGTGGACAGGCAGAGGCACATCATCACCATGACGAAAGTCTTTTTTAACAGATTGAACATAAGGCAAAATACTCCTTTCAATGGTTCGGCACGCGCCGCTTCGCGTCACCTGCCAGGTCGTCGGAAGGCATCCTAAAAGCGCTCCGCGCTTGCCTTTTTCCTGTCTCAAACAGACAGAGACAGTATACCACATTTGTAAAAAAAAAGAAATACCCAGGCACTTATTGTTTTGGAATTTCATAAAGTGATCGTAAAGCTGATTGGCAGCTGTTGACTGCGGGCCTGCAGGCAGCGGCGGCCGGAATATATTGGAGGGATTCCATGGATGATCATCAGATGGCAGCGGCGCTGGCGGGCAATCCCAATGTAGGCAAGAGCACCATTTTCAACGGTCTCACAGGATTGAGGCAGAAGACGGGGAACTGGGCAGGGGTGACCGTGGCCACTGCCTGGGGAGAGTTTACCTGCAACGGAAAGACCTGCCGTTTGGTGGACCTGCCGGGGACCTACTCTCTCAACACTCATTCCAGGGAAGAGGAGGTGGCAAAGCAGTACCTGTGTTCAGGGGATCCGGATGCCATAGTGGTGGTGGGGGACGCCACCTGTCTGGAGAGGGGGCTGCATCTCTTAAAACAGATCCTGGACTTGGAGCAGGTAAAAGATGAGGGGATCCCTGTGGTTTTGTGTGTCAATCTCTGCGATGAGGCCAGAAAGAAGGGAATCGAGATTGATTTTGAGCTGCTCCGGGATGTGCTGCAGATCCCCGTGGTATCTTGCTGCGCCAGGTGCGCCGGGGATCTTGCGCAGCTGAAAGAGACCATACTGGAGTGCGGGGGAACAAGGGGGCACTATGAATGCCTGGACTTTTCGCCTAAAAATCTGGCCAGGGAGACTGTGCGGTATACCAGGGTGAATTACAGAAAACAGGAGGAGGCCATTGACCGGATTATCACAGGGCGTTTTACAGGAAGCCTGCTGATGGTTGTCCTTCTGCTGGGGGTATTCTGGCTGACCATGGCGGGGGCCAACATTCCATCCGGGCTTTTGTGGGATTTTTTCTTTTCGCTGGAGGATCATCTGGCCCTGTTGCTTTCCGCCATGAGGGTTCCGGATCCGGTGATCCAGGCCCTGGTGTACGGCGTCTACCGGGTTCTGGCCTGGGTGGTGTCTGTGATGCTCCCGCCCATGGCGATCTTTTTTCCGCTGTTTACTCTTCTGGAGGATTTGGGCTATCTTCCCCGCGTGGCGTTTCATATGGACCGCTCTTTTAAACGCTGCCGAGCCTGCGGCAAACAATGCCTGACCATGGCTATGGGATTTGGCTGCAACGCCGCGGGGGTCATGGGGTGCCGGATCATTGATTCTCCCAGGGAGAGGCTGATCGCCATACTGACCAATTCTCTGGTGCCCTGCAATGGCCGTTTTCCCACATTATTTACCCTGATTACCCTGTTCTTTCTCACAGGGCTCCAGGGAAGCGCCGCAGGCTCTCTGCTGTCGGCCCTCATGCTCACCGGAGCCATCCTGGCGGGGGTGGCGGCTACCCTGGGCTGTTCCTGGCTTCTGTCACACACTTTATTAAAAGGCATCCCTTCGGCCTTCACCCTGGAGCTGCCTCCCTACCGCCGCCCTCAGGTGGGGAAAGTCCTGGTCCGCTCTGTTTTTGACAGGACTCTTTTTGTCCTGGGAAGGGCTGCCGCCGTCGCCGCGCCGGCAGGTCTGGTGATCTGGCTTCTGGCGAATCTTAATTTGGGCGGTCAGAGCCTTCTGGCCTATTTGACAGGATTTTTCGACCCGCTGGGCCGCCTCATGGGGCTGGACGGGGTCATCCTCGTGGCCTTCATCCTGGGATTCCCGGCCAATGAGATCGTGATCCCCATTATGCTCATGGCTTATCTCCAGAGGGGCGCCCTGGTGGAAATGACGGATTCCGCGTCTCTGTTTACCCTCCTGGTAAATAACGGGTGGACGTGGAAGACGGCCCTGTGCATGTTGATCTTTTGTCTGTTCCACTGGCCCTGTTCCACCACCTGTCTCACCGTGAAGAAGGAGACAGGGAGCCTTAAGTGGACCGCTGTGGCTGTTCTGCTCCCCACGGTTCTGGGGGTAGTGCTCTGCGCGGCGGTGAACGGGATCTTTTTCTGGGCATGACAATCTTTACTATTTTCTTCCAGTTTTCTTCCGATTTAGGAACATGTATTGACCAGGCCTTGGGTTCACGGTAAACTTTTCAGGGAAAGCTTTCATGCGCCCGGCGAGCAAAGGCATCGCCATCCTGTGAAATTGCGGCGGGCGCACTTGGCAGACAGGGAAAGCTTTCTCAGGAAAATGCAGACGGAAAGGGAGTTTGAAATTATGGGTCAACAGGAATATCTCATAGGGGACGTTGCCGCCATCACGGGGCTGAGCCGGGATACCCTGCGGTTTTACGAAAAAAAGGGCATACTCACTGGTAGAAAAAAGGCTAACGGGTACCGGTATTTTACGGAGGAAGATTTATATCTCCTGGTGAGGATCCTTTTTTCGAGAAAATTGAACCTTGGCCTAGACACCACCAGGGAGCTGCTGCCTTCGGACCCTTTAAGCCCGGACTATCAGGAGACGCTGCAAAGACAGGTCAGGGAGGAGATGGAGGCCATCCGCTCCCACAAGCAGACGCTCCAGCGCCTTCTCTCCATGAGAAAGATCTACGGCGGGGTGGAGACCTGCAAAGGGCGGTTTTGTATGAAAACCTTTCCGGCAGCTCTGCTCATGTGTACCGCGGATTCCCTGGAGGACGGACTGAGGCAGTGGTTTTTGCTGTCCCAGAAGTATCCGGGGCTGGATATGGTGTACATTTATGACTGCTACCAGTATCGGTCAGGCTTTACCCTGGAGCCCTGGGAATCGGATGGGACTTTCCCCGAGGCTTTGTCCCAGGCTGATTACGAGGCAGAACTGAGCTATCAGCGCTCCTGTCTGGTTCTCTATAAAGAAGTGATGGAGGCCATGGAGCTGGACTATGACTTTTCCGGCTGCAAGGTCCTGACGGAGGAAACATGTATCCACACGGTTGTGGAGACAAGAGAGGCCAGACCAGATGTGTCTGTGATCTCCGCCATGCGCAGGTGGGCGGCGGATCAGGGCCTTGTGGCCTCCCCAGATGTTCTGGTCACCTCCAATTTTTCCAGGATTCAGGAAGATTCCAACTCATATGTACAGGAGATCTACATTCCCCTTCTTTCCGGCTGAGAAAGAGGGGGATTTTTTGTGCACACGGGGCGGAAAGGAAATGTGGCCGCTTGCGCGGCCCTGCCCCGGCGCAGCGAGTAGGGGAAAGGTCTCCCCTACTCGATTCTTTCAAAGCAGGTAAAGAATCCGAAAGATTTCCTCCATTGACCCTGGAGCGGCTCCAAGGTATATAGTGGTGCCATCAGAGGAGGAAGGCAAATGCGCAGCATTTTTAGGATGCCTTCCGACGACCTGGCAGGTGCCGCAGAGCGGCGCGTGCCGATTCCAATTATATTAGGAGGATTAAGAATATGAAGAGAAGAACAATGATGTATTCCATAGCAGGAGCCGGGGCTGTCATGGCTTTGGGCATGAGCATGACTTCTTTTGCAGCTACAGGCTGGAGCATGGAGAACGGCGAGTGGCGGTACTATCTCAGCGACGGGGAGGAGGTCACAGATGACTGGAAGAAATCCGGCGACCACTGGTTTTACTTGGGAGAGGATGGGCGCATGGTCAAAAGCAGCCTCATTGAGGACGGAGACGACTACTATTATGTGAATTCCACGGGAGCCAGGGTCTCCAATGAGTGGAGAAAGCTTCCCAATGAGGACCCGGAGGACGATGAGCCCGATGAGGTGTGGTACTATTTCCAGTCAAGCGGCAAGGCCTGCAAAGCGCCGAACTCAGGAAAGACTTCCTTTAAATCTATCCACATTGCCAGTGGGGAGACGAAAAAATATGCTTTTGACGACAGGGGCCACATGCTTTTTGGCTGGGTAAATGAGGAATCCCAGCGTGTATCTGGGGACGAGGCCTGGAGGGAAGGAACCTACTACTGCGGGGATGAGGACGACGGAGCCATGGTCCAGCAGGCGTGGAGGCTTTTGGAGGCCCAGGATGACGACAACAATGACAGTTCCTATGACGGACAGTACTGGTTCTATTTTCAGGCCAACGGCAAGAAGGCGGCTAACACAAAAAAGACCATCAACGGAGGAAAATACCTGTTTTTGGAAAATGGAAACGCTCAGTATGAGTGGTACTCAACGCCTTCTAACGCTTCCGGCACGGCAAGCCCGTCACAGGCCAGTTCCTACTATAAGCGTCCGGACCAGTGCTGGCTGGCTACAGGCTGGTTCTACACCGTGCCAAGCGAGGAGGTGGATCCGGAAGGGTATGCCAATGATGAATCCTACTGGTTCTATGGGTTAAACGGCGGCGGCGTGGTCACCAGCCAGTTTAAGACCATAGGCGGCCACACCTATGGATTTGACGATAAAGGAAGGATGCTTTTCGGGCTTTACAAGCTGGAGGTTCAGGACAGAACGATTTTGTCATACGAGGAGATTGAGAGCGAGTCTGACTTCCCGTCACCGGATGATGGAAGGGCAGTGTACTATTTTGGCACCAGTCCAAAGGACGGGGTCATGGGAACCGGAAGATGCACCGTCAGCCTGGACGGTGAAAAGTACACTTACTATTTTAACAAATCAGGAAGCGGCAGAGGCGCCGGCGTGGAAGGGATCTATGACGGCTCCATCTACGAGAAAGGACGCCTGCTCACCATAGACTCAGGGGTGAGGTACGGCATCATCGAATATGACGGAAAAGAATACTTGGTGAACCAGTCCGGAAAGATCCAGAAAAACAAGAAGAACTTAAAAGACGCCGATGGGATCTACTATTCCTCTGACAAAGACGGAATCGTCACCCACAGGGGCGATAAAGAGTAATCTGACACATAGGTACTCTGTTTTTTCTCAATCACATCATGTTTCAAAGGCACGAAAACGGCACAGCCCCAGGCTGTGCCGTTTCCCTGTCCGGACTTTAGTCTTTTACTTTAAAGATCTTATCCACAATGGTGATCAGGATGGTTCCCAGCACAAGCATCACTACAAAGGCGATGCCCAGTCTTGCCAGCTGGGCGGTGAGATAGTGGCCGGCGTTCCACTGGTCGTTGATACAGTAAAATACTCCCTCTGTGTCAGCCCCGTATTCCTCACACAGATCCTGGATGTTAGCCAGAACCTGGCGGTGAACAGCGCCCTTCTTCCCCACAGGCAGGGTGATCTCCTTTCCTGCCTTTAATTTTCTGGCATTCTCGGTGGAGATCTGAGCCAGTATGTAAGACTGGTCAGGGAGCTGGAGGAGGAAATATTCGCTGTAATCCCCCAGAATGTCAAAGGCCATCCGGGAGACATCCGCCTTCCTCCTGGGACCGCCTCTACGCCCGGTGTTGGTGTAGGCGCTGACCCAGGCGTTGCGGGCGCCGATGCCGGTGGAGACAATGTCCACAGGCTCCACGGTGATGCAGGAGGTGGCCCAGGTGTCCTCCCACTGCTGGGCATTCTCGATCCGGGGAATATCATCCCCTGCGGGAAGGCCGATAAAATCTTCCTGGAGCCCGCTCTCGGTCATGGCCAGGGTGACAGGCTCCTCCTTGCCCCGCAGCAGGGATTCCACGCCTATGTTTTTCGCAACCACGGCTCCGACCACCATGGCAATGATCACCATGATGAATTCTAAAGCTTTCACCATCTTCTTTTTCATAATTCACAGCCCTCTTAATAAATAGTATGTATGTCCGTCCGGCTGGCTGATTGACAGGCCCTCGCGTCCCTACAAAGCGTGGGCAGCGCCGCCGGTCCAGACGCATTTCCCAGTTTAACACGATCTAAGGTGAATTGCAATTAATTTTTGGGGCCTGCTTACGGCTGCCTTGCCAACAGGCCGAGCCGATGATAAAATAGGATAAGACAGGAGGAAGGCAAGCGCGGAGCGCTTTTAGGATGCCTTCCGACGACCTGACAGGTGACGCGAAGCGTCGCGTGCCGCTACACTAAAAGTAGGAGGGATTTTATGGCAAGGACTGTAGGAATAGGAATTCAGAGTTTTGACAAGGTAATAACCAATAACTGTTTTTATGTTGATAAGACTCATTTTATAAAAGAATGGTGGGAGAGCAAAGATGACGTAACACTCATTGCCCGCCCCAGAAGATTTGGAAAAACCTTAAATATGAACATGATGGAACGCTTTTTGTCCGTTAAGTATAAGGACCAGAGCCAGATATTCGAAAACCTGTCTATCTGGAAGGAGGAAGCGTATCATAAGCTTCAAGGAAATTTTCCCGTAATCAGCCTGTCTTTTGCCAGTATAAAGGAGACGAATTTCCAGAGTGCCAGAGAGAGAATATGCCAGTTGATGTCAGAGCAGTACCTGGATTACTATTATTTGCTGGACAGTGATAAATTGCTGGAACCGGAAAAAGAGACGATCAAAAAAAGTGCGGTGCAGGCAGACGGAGTCATGGCATTAAACCAGTTGTCCCGGTACTTGTTCAAGCATTATGGGAAAAAGGTGATTATTCTGTTGGACGAGTATGA